>JBBKVY010000001.1:0-31654 GCA_037968675.1 Acidimicrobiales bacterium
CTCAGCAGGGCGATCATGATCACTGCGGCGGCATACCCGGCGATCACCGACCACAACAGCCGGATGCCGATGTGCATCGGCGGGGCGTCATCGTCGTCCCACGGCTTCGCGCCGGCAGGCCATTTGACTCATCGTGAGTTCGCGACCACCAGGAGTAGCGCGATGTGACCACACGCACGATGGACCTGGTCGGCGGGTCAGACCGTCATCTGGTCGGTCTGCTCCGACTCGATGTCCGTCGACGCAAAGATGTAGGCCTCGGCGTCGTCGATCCCCATCGGTCGAGCCAGGAGGAACCCTTGTGCGAGTTGACAGCCTCTGGCGCGCAGGTATTCCAACTGCTCGTCGGTCTCCACGCCCTCGGCCACCACCGTGACGTTCAGGGTCCGGCCGATCATGAGGAGCGCTTCGACGATGGTCGAGTCGTAGCCGTGCTCCGTGGCGAGCGCGATGAAGCTGCGGTCGATCTTGATGCAGTCGATCGGTAGCTCGCGCAGGTAGGTCATCGAGGAGTACCCGGTACCGAAGTCGTCGATGGCGATCGTGATGCCACGGGCGCGCAACTCGCCGAGCACTGTCTTCGCTCGGTCCATGTCTTCGAGCAGCTTCGTCTCGGTCAGCTCGAGTTCGAGCATCGTCGGGTCAGCGCCGGTCATGCCCAGCACGGCGTCGATGTCCGCGAGCAGGTCACCTTCGGAGAGGTGCCGCCCCGAGATGTTCACGGCGATCCGGCGCGGGCACAGGGAGTCGCGTTGCTTCCACTCGACGAGCCGTTGACACGCCTGTGTGAGCACCCATCGCTCGACCTCGAGGATCAGTCCCGAGCGTTCGGCGATCGGAATGAAATCGCCCGGCGGGACCATGCCGTGACCAGGACGCATCCATCGCACGAGCGCCTCCGCCCCGACGACGCAATTCGTTCGGAGATCGGTGACGGGCTGCAGATGGAGGACCAACTCCTCGTTCTGCACAGCCTCGCCGAGCGCCACCTCCAACTCGGTCTCACGATCGAGCTGCTCTTTCATGGAGACGTCGAAGAGTTCGACGCAACCATGCCCGCGACGCTTCGCCTGGTAGACGGCGTTGTCGGCCTGGCCGATCATGTCGAGAGCCGAAGTGTCAGCCGTCGGGATCGCGACGCCAACGCACGCGGAGAGCGAGAAGAACGAACCGTCGTGGTCGAGTGGTAGCTCGACCTCCCTGATGAGTCGATGGCCCAGCGCGATCACGTCGGCCGCTTGTGCGAAGCGGTGCGTGACGACGACGAATTCATCGTCTCCGAGGCGGCCGATGAACTCGCCTCGTCGCACGATGTCCATCAATCTGGTCGCGACGTCGGCGAGGACCCGATCGCCGACGGCATGGCCCCTCACGTCGTTGACGGTCTTGAAGCCATCGAGGTCCAAGAAGAGTACTGCGACCTGTCCCGGGTGCTCCTTCGTCATCTCCTCGAGGTGTTCGAGCGATGCGAATCGGTTCGGCAACCCGGTCAGGGCATCGTGGAGGGCCTGGTAGCTGAGGCGGTCCTCGATCCGGCTGCGCTCCGAGATGTCGTGCGCGATCACAGCGGTCACCCGATCGTCGCCCGCAGCGACCACACTCCGCGCGACCAACACCTTGGGCCGCACACCGGATCGTGTCAGGACGAGCGCCTCCCCGTCGGTCTGGGTGAGCATCTCGCCGATCGGTCGTCCGCGCTGTTGGTCCGTCGAGATTCCCGTGAGGCGGCTGCTGGCCTCGTTCGCCGTCAGCACGGTGCCGGCGTCATCGGTCGTCCAGATCGCGTCGTCGGCCTGTGCAACGATCGCCGAGGAGAGAACCTCGCTCCGATGGAGCTGGCTGGTCACGTTCGCCAGGTGTCGGAACGAGTCCTGGAGGGAGACTCCGATCGCTCCGGGAAGACCGACATCGGGGTCTTCGCGGTCGACGTCGCCGGACGCAAGTGTTTGGATCCGTTCGTTGACACGATCGAGTGTCGAGACCAGGTCGTTCATCGTGCGCGTCAAGGCTCGAATGTCGCGAGGCCCGCTCATCTCGAGCGGTGCGAGTTCGATCTCACCGCCGTTGATCTCGGATGCGCGATGCGTGAGGCGGCGGAGCGGAACGAGGATCGACCACAACACGAGCAGGATCAGGGCGAGCGTGAGCGTGGCGATCGCCCAGAGCAGGATCTGAGTCCGGTCAGCCAACGCCTCGGCGCTGTTCGAAGCCGCGCGAACCTGTGCCGCCACCCGGTCGTGGAACCCGTTCGAGTAGTCCTCGAGCGCGGCAAGGTACTGGATCTGCGCGAAGACCTTGTCGGCGGCGGCGTTCACCGCGCCCGGGTCCGACGCGATCGAACCCGGGGACTCATCCTGTCGCACGACGGGCACGTCGGCGGGGCGCCCGTCGGCTCTCATCTGATCGAACACCGCCCGCTCCTCGGTGCTCAGGGTCTTGCGGTAGACCTCGACGTAGGTGTCGTGGACGACCGCGACGCGTGCCGCCTCGACGCCATCGCCATCGACGCCGATCGTCCCGTCGATGACGGACTGCGCCTGGTGACCTGCGCTGACGAGCACGTCAGCGAGCGCGCTGAGCTGTGACCGACTTCGGCCGAGCACGGTGGAATCGTCTCCGATGTAGGAGTGGAGCGAAAGGATCTCCGCCAGCAGTTCGTCCAACTCCGCGAACACCAGTTCGACGTCGTCGGCAGTCGCCCTCCGCTCGTCGCTCAGATCCTGCTGAACCTGCAAGGCTCCGCGAATCGGACCGAGTCGGTCTCCGACCAGAGTGCCAGTGGGGAGTTCCAGTGTTCGGTACTTTTCGTTCAACTCGTCGAAGGCGTTCGTGAGGTCGGCGAGATTTGCCGTACGGATCGACTCGAGGTCGAATCCCGAAACTCCCACGATCAGATCTCGCGGAACCCCGAGCGCGTCCACCTCGGCCAACCCGCTGAGCGCGAGCCGCTCGAGTTGTGCCGGTGTGAAGATCGCCGCCACGGTCTGCTGCAACTCGACGACGTCGACCAACTCGGAGGCTCCGGATGCCTCCGACCGCTCGGACGCGATTCGCTCGGTCGCCAGGTAACCAACGGCGAGCATCGGCACGATCACGAGGGCGACCAGGCGCGCGGCCAGTGGCGTGCTTCGACCACTGAACACTCGGCGCATACGGCACCATCGGCATGGACGCACACGGCCTTGAGAGCCCTGGCTCTCCTGAGCGCTCGAACGCATCGAACGGCCAAGCATGCTCGTGCGCATCGATACTGTCGTCGGACGACGATCAGCCCGGGTGACGTTGGTCGATCATCGTCGAGAGGCTCCGGAACTCCGAGTCGGCGAGCGAGCCGTCGAGGCGGCCCGCGTCGATGGCGTCCATCAGGTCGTCGCGCCCGGAGCGAACGACGGCGAGCGCACAACCGTCGGTGTCGCCGACGGGGATCGACAGGAACGCGAGCCGCAGATACGCCGGTGGCAACTGGCCGCCGGTGAGCAACAGCACGCCGCGCAGCTCGTGGCCGCCATCGGCTCGTTCGGCGTGCAACCGTCGACGGAACTCGTCGTGGTCGAACAGCTCGCGGGTCACGATGTCGCCCGCCGGGGTCCGGATCTCGGCCACCAGCGGACAGTCGAGCAGGGAGTCGTCGAACGCTGGTCGGTCGTCGTCGAGCAGGAGTTGCACCACGGTGTGTTCGCTGCCGTCGATGACCTTCGGGCTGAGCGCCACGCCGAGCACGCCGGCGAGAAACGGCCCGTCGCCGGGCGCGGTCTGCATCTGCGACGGCTTCCCGCCCAGTGCGATCCGGATCAACTCCACCCGACGAGGCTACGACCCGACGAGGCCATGACCCGCCGTGGCCGGAACCGGTGGTCAGCGGCAGATGTCCAGCGGCTCGACGTGATACGGAAAGCCGAACCGCAGATGGATGCGTCGGACCACGCCCCCGTCGTCGACCAGCATGCTGCGGCCGGTGCCGGAGACGAGCAACGGGAAGACGGCGGTGATGTCGACGTCGTAGAGGCAGCGGTAGGGAGCCTCCACGCCTCCGGGTCCGCGTTCGACGCCGTCGGTCGCCTCCAGCACCAGGGCCGCGACCACGACTGCGCCACACCCGGCAGCGACGGCGACGACCGTCGTGCGCGACCAGCGAGGTTCTCCGTCCTCAGCCACGACCCCAGTGAACCAGCCGGCGTGGTTCAGAGACCGTCGGGCTTGATGTTCAGGGCGCCGACGAACTCGCCCTTCAACACGCGGATCACCAGCTGGCCGTTTGCCAGGCTCGCCTCGACCCCGGCGCCGTAGCCCGTGGGGAGGTCGATCTCCCGCTCGAACCCGCCGAAGTCCCACTCGTCGATCAGGTACTCGCGGGGCGCGGCCGAGCGCAGGTGCGCCCAGAACCGGAGCGTCTCCTGGCGCAGCTCGATGCGCACGTCGCCGGGCTGGACGCACGGCATCGGTGCGATCACCACGAGGGCTTCCGGGGCCTCGTAGGCGCGGACCGGCACCCGCTGCGGCCGCATCGTGTCCTCGACGGTGACAGTGGCATCCACGAGGTCGGCGTGTCCGGGACGAGTCATGCGTTCGACGGTACCGCCGTTCCCGATCCGGCGCCGGGGTTCACCGAGGACGGACGTCCCAGAGGTGGTGGATCGGGTCGTGGATGAAGTAACGGGCGAAGGTGTCGACGGTGAACGTCGCCCCGTCGGAGCGGTGACCGGTGCGCCCCCGTTGCTCGGGCGTGACGGCATCGAACCGGTCGGCGAGTGCTGCTGCCGCGGTGGTGAGGTCGGCGGCGACCTGCGCCGGACGCTCCAGGTCGTAGCGCTCGGTGATCGCCGTCTCGTCTTGCTCCCAGTTCGGGTAGTCGGGACCGTCTCGTTCCAGCATGAGGCCGAGCCGGACGAGGTAGAGGCGCAGCACGTCGCGCACATGGCAGCCGTACTCGAGGGGAGACCAGGTCCCCGGCTCGGGGCGCTGACGGACGTCGGTGCGACCCAGCACGCGTTGCCAGGTCGACGCGTTGTCGCGGATCAGGTCGCCGACGGCGGCGGGATCGACGGTCGACGTGTCGAAGCTGCACTCCGGACACGCCCGTTCGAGCACCCACGTCCAGTCCTTGTCGTCGGGCGTCGGTGCCGGTGGAGCATCGTTCACGCCCGCAGTCTGCCCGGCGCGACACTGGGCCGATGAGCGAGATCCGTCGGGCTGCGACCGTCCGGGGGCGGGTCCAGGGCGTGTCGTTCCGTTGGTACACGCGCGAGGAGGCCAACCGGCTCGGCCTGGTCGGATGGGTGCGCAACCAACTCGACGGAACTGTCGAACTCGAGGTGCAGGGACCCGAGGAGCACGTCGAGGCGCTGCTCGCCTGGGTCCACCACGGACCGACGCACGCCAGGGTGACAACGGTCGACGTCCGTGAGCTCACGCCGACCGAGGTCGACATCGACTTCTCGGTCACCCACTGACGGCGTCGCTCACCAGGCGGTCGACCAGGGCCAGCAGGGGCGCCGACGGATCGAGTTCGTCTCGACAGGCCGAGAGGCGGATCGGTTCCTCGTTCTCGTCGCCGCCGATGACGTAGCTCCGCTCCTGCCCGTCGACCGCCGTCGGGCACGGGCCGGTGAACGGGCCGAGCACGAGGTCGTCCACGTCGGCGTCGTCGACGAGGGTTCGCAGGTCTTCGAGGAGGTCCCCCGAAATGGTCGACCTCGTGGTGGCGCCGCCGTCGTCGACGTGGACAACGGTGCCGTCGGCGAGCACGGTGGTCGTCGCTCGGCAGCCGCCACTGGGGCAGAGTCCGCCGGCATCGATGACGTCGACCAGGGTGGCGACCTCGGCCTCGCGTGCCTCGGCCAGCACGTCGAGCACGAACTCCATGAGTGGGTGGCTGCGATCGATCGGTCGGTAGCAATCGTCGGCGGTGAGGAGCGTGCCGTCAGCTCGGACGAGCTCCAGCACGGGAGCGTTGCCGTCGACTTCACGCATGCAGTCGTCGGTGCTCTCGCTCAGCGGCTGGTGGTCGACGCGTGTCATCAGGCCGACGAGTTCGGCGACGTCGAACGGGACGCTCGCCTGGGTGCGGTATCCCTGGTACGAGGCCATGCCGTCGGCATCGAAGACGAGTGCGTATCCGCAGACCTGGCACTCTCCCGCCGTCTCGCCCCAGGTCGCCAGGGTCCCCTCGGTCGCGGGCTCGAAGTGGCCGGGTTCGACGGTCTGGCCGGGCGTGGTGGTGATGGACGTGGACGAGGAGGTCTGTTCCCCGCCGCCGGCCGCGCTCGTGTTGCCGTCGTCACCGCAGGCAGCAGCGGCAAGGGACACGACGGCGAGCACGATCACGAGGAGGCGGTTCGTCGGCATGGAGATGAGACGTCGCCGGGCGGGTCGCTGGTTCCCTATGCCGTCGCGATGGCGTCGAGGACATCGAGCTTGGCTGCCCGCCGCGCCGGCAGGATCGCCGCCAGCAGACCGGCGATCACGGCGACGACCACCAGTGCGGCCAGCTGGCCGACCGGGATGGTGACGCCGTCGAGCACCGTCTTCGGGAGGGCACTCGCCGCAGCAAAGCCGAAGCCGATCCCCAGTGTCACGCCCACGACGGCGCCGAAGAGGGACACGATCGCCGCCTCCCATCGCACCATGCGCCGGGTCTGGCGGCGAGACATGCCCACGGCTCGGAGCAGACCGAGTTCGCGGGTCCGCTCGAACACCGACAGGGCCAACGTGTTGCCGATGCCGAGGACGGCGATGACCACCGCCAGCAGGAGCAGGGCGTTGACGGTGACCAGCACCTGGTCGATCTGATCCTCCTGCGAGGCGAGGAACTCCTGGCGGTCCTCCACGTCGACCTGGGGGAACGCTGCGGTGATCTCGTCGACGGCGGCCGTCACGTTCTCCGGGGACACGCCGGTGGTGGCACGGGCGAAGACCATCGAGTCGAGGGTGTCGGTGAAGTTGGCGTCCCAGGCCGCCGTCGAGATCAGGTAGTTGCCGGCCAGAGTGGCGTCGCCGTAGATCCCGGCGACGGTCATGGTCTTCGGGCCCGTGCGGCTGAACTCGACCGACACCGTGTCGCCGGGAACCACGCCGAGGTCGGCCGCCGGGTCCTCGAACAGCATGATCTCGTCGGCGTCGAGGTCGGCGATGGGCTCACCGGACCGGAGGCCGATGTCGATGACCTCGCCGCCCTGCGTACCCACCGCGCTGATGTCACGAGCATTGCCGTCGATCCGGAACACACCGAAGCGCACCGGGGCGACCGCATCGAAGTCGCCGGATCCCGACATGGTCTCGGCCAGGGTGGGCGAGAAGCCGTTGAACGACGGCTCGCTGATGATGATGTCGGCGTTGACCGCTTGATCGACGGTTTCCGCGAACGTGTGCTTCACCGAGCTCCCCACGACCGTCGCCATGGTCACCAGCGCGAGACCGATGACCAGGGCCGAGGCGGTCGACGCCGTGCGGTAGGGGTTCCGTGTTGCGTTCTCCCGAGCGAGCTTGCCCGGTTCGCCGAACACCTTGGCGACGGGGGCGCCCAGCACGTGGGACGCCTGACCGGCGAAGAGCGGACCGAGGTTCGCGACACCGAGGAAGAGGAGGATGGCGCCGAGCCCGAGCCCGAGCAGGAGCGCCGACGCGCCGTCGGCGACGAAGAGACCGAACGCCAGCAATACGGCGCCGAGCCCCGTCATCGCTGCGCCCATGGCGAGCCGGAGCCGACGCGAGCCCGGCTCGGTCCCGACGTCATCGCGCAGCGCGGCGACAGGCGGCACGGTGGCGGCCCGGCGCGCGGGGATGACCGACGCGGCGATCGTGACCCCCATCCCGACCACCAGTGCGGCGACGATCGTGGACCGCTCGAGCACCAGCGCGTCCGCCGGGAGCCCGAACCCGCCGGCATTGAGCAGGCCGCGGATGCCGAGTGCGGTCACCATGCCCATCGCGATCCCGAGGACCGACGAGATGGCACCGATGAGCACCGACTCGAAGATCACCGTCCGTCGGACCTGGGCCGCGCTGGCGCCGATGGCGCGTAGGAGCGCGAGTTCGCGCACCCGCTGGCCGAGGATGATCGAGAACGTGTTGTAGATGTAGAACGCCGACACGAACAGCGCGACCGCGGCGAAGCCGAGGAGGACGTTTCCGAACACGGTGGCGAACTCGCCCACCGCATCGGAGCCCTCCTGCGCGATCTCCTGCCCGGTGCGCACCTCGACTCCGGTGGGCAACACGGCATCGACCTCGGCGCGGACGGCACTCGGCTCAGCGTCCGGTGCGAACGAGATGTCGATGGTGTCCCACTGACCCTCGCGGTCGAAGATCCGTTGCGCCTCCGTCGGCTCGAAGAGCGTGAGCCGAGCCCCGGCGAGACTGTTGGACGCGCCGAACGTCGCGACCCCGGAGAGCGTGAACGTCTCGGTTCCCTGTGGCAGCAACACGTCGACGCGGTCGCCGAGCGCGAAGTGGTAGTCGTCGAACGTCGCCTGATCCATGGCGATCTGCCCCACCTCGGGCTGGGTGCCCGAGGCCAGGTCGACGGAGGAGAGCTGTTCGTCGTCGCCCCAACTGAAACCCAGGAGCGGGGCACCGGTCGTGGTGACCGGATCGCCGTCGGCAGCGACGGGTTGGGCCGTGCCCTCGATGTCACCCTGCACGTCGGCGACCCCGTCGAGGCCAGCGATGGTGTCGACGAGCGAGGCGTCGACCGGTTCACGGTCGCCCTGGCCGGGGTCGTCGCTGAAGGCGGACTCGGAGCGGACCTCGAGGTCGACGCCGGCGGTGATGTCCGCGAACAAGGTGTCGAACGTTCCTCGGACCGTGTCGGTGACGACGAGCGAGCCGACGACGAAGCTGACACCGATGACGACGGCAAAGCTCGTCATCACGAAGCGGATCTTGTGGGCGAGCAGGTTGCGGATACTGAGGCGGACCATCGGACTACTCCCCGAACTTCTTCATGCGATCGAGCACGCGCTCGCCGGTCGGGTCGGTCATGTCATCGACGATGCGTCCGTCGGCCAGGAAGAGCACACGGCTGGCGTAGGCGGCGGCACCGGGGTCGTGGGTGACCATCACGATCGTCTGACCCAGCTTCCGGGCGGCATGGCGCAGGAACGAGAGGATCTCGGCCGATGCGGCGGAGTCGAGGTTGCCGGTCGGCTCGTCGGCGAAGACGATCTCCGGTTGCGATGCGAGCGCGCGGGCGACCGCGACGCGTTGTTGCTGACCGCCGGAGAGCTCGCTCGGTCGGTGTTCGAGACGATCCTCGAGACCGACGGCGGCCACGACGTCGGCCAGCACGTCCGGTTCGACCTCGTGCCCCGCGAGACGCATCGGGAGCGCGATGTTCTCGGCTGCGGTCAGGGTGGGCACGAGGTTGAAGGCCTGGAAGACGAAGCCGATGCGATCGCGACGCATCACGGTGAGCTGCTTCTCGGTCAACGACGCGAGATCGATCGCCTGTGGACCGTCGCCGATCAGGATCTGGCCGGAGGAGAGCGAGTCGAGTCCGGCCAGGCAGTGCATGAGGGTCGACTTCCCGGAGCCCGACGGGCCCATGATGGCGGTGAAGTCGCCGGCGCCGAACTCGACGGACACATGGTCGAGGGCGGTGACCCGGGTCGACCCGGTGCCGTAGGTCTTGGAGGCGTCGACGGCGCGTGCGGCGACGAGGCGGGATGCCCGCTCGCGGAGCAGCTGGTCTGGGGGTGCGGTGATCGTCATGTCGTCACCGTCCCAGAGCTCGGCGCCGATGACATTCGGGTATGACCCTGAGCGGCCTCGGGGATCTCCCGCAGTCGAGATGGCGTACAGCGGCTGCGGCGCCTGCCCCGGATGGTCCATCATGTGACGTCCATCACTCCACCAAGGAACACACACGATGTCGACCATCGCCAGCACTGCAGACGTCATCCGCACCCACGCCACCGAGCGAGGTGAAGAGATCGCGATCGTCCAGGACGACTTCCGCCAGACCTGGGCCGAGCTCGACGCTCGTTCGAACCGGGTGGCCAACGCGCTCGCCGCCGCCGGCGTCGGTGCCGGCGACCGGGTCGCCTTCCTCGACAAGAACGGCTTCGAGTACTTCGAGGTCCTCTTCGGTTGCGCCAAGCTCAACGCGGTCACGGTCAACATCAACTGGCGACTGGCCCCACCCGAGGTGGCGTGGATCGCCGACAATGCGCAATCGAAGGTGTTCCTGTTCGGCAAGGAGTTCGCCGACACGGTCGACAAGATCCGGGGCGACATCCCGACCTGCGACACCTACCTCTGCCTCGAACCGGAGGAACGCTTCGACGACTACGAGTCGTGGATGAGCGCCGACGACAGTGACCCCGGGGTGGAGGCGGCCGGCGGCGACGTGGCGTTCCAGCTCTACAGCTCAGGGACCACGGGCCGGCCCAAGGGCGTCATGCTCAGCAACGACAACCTCTTCGCCCTGTTGCCCGACGCCAGCGAGACCTGGGACTTCACCTCGGACATGGTCTCGATGGTGGCCATGCCGTTGTTCCACATCGGCGGCTCCGGCTGGGCCATGGCGGGCATGTTCAACGGCGGCACCTCGGTCATCGTCCGCGAGCTCGACCCTGCCGCACTCATCGACCTCATCGGCGCCGAGAAGATCACGCACGGCTTCCTCGTGCCGGCGGTCTTCCAGTTCATGCTGATGATGCCCAACGTCGACGACGGCGACTACTCGAGCCTCGAGATGCTGGTCTACGGCGCCTCGCCCATCACCGAGGAGGTCCTCTCGGCGTCGGTCGCCAAGTTCGGCTGCAAGTTCGCCCAGGCCTACGGCCTCACCGAGACCACCGGCTCCATCGTGACGCTCCCGCCCGAGGACCACGATCCCGACGGACCCAACAAGCACCGTCTCCGGTCGTGCGGCAAGGCCAACTCCAACGTGGAGCTGAAGATCGTCGACCCCGACAGCGGCGAAGAGGTCGCCACCTGCGAGGTGGGCGAGATCATCGTTCGCACCAACCAGAACATGGTCGGCTACTGGCGCAACGAGGAAGGCACCAAGAGCGCGTTCACCGACGACGGCTTCTTCCGCAGCGGTGACGCCGGCTACCTCGACGAGGACGGCTACCTCTACATCCACGACCGTATGAAGGACATGATCGTGTCCGGCGGCGAGAACGTGTATCCGGCCGAGGTCGAGAACGCCCTGATGAAGCATCCGGGCATCGGCGACGTCGCGGTGATCGGCGTGCCCGACGACAAGTGGGGCGAGGTCGGCAAGGCCATGGTGGTCAAGGCCGAAGGGCAGGATCCCAGCGCCGACGACATCCTCGCCTATGCCCGCGACGAACTGGCCGGGTTCAAGATCCCCAAGTCGGTTGACTTCATCGACGAGATCCCCCGCAACCCCACCGGCAAGATGCTCAAGAAGGACCTGCGCGCCCCGTTCTGGGAAGGACGCGACCGCAAGGTGAACTGAACTGCTGCGGTCGGCTCCTGCGTCGCCTCCCTGGTTCGGTCGGCGCTGGCGCTTGACCCGCCCGAACGGGCTGCTGCGGTCGGCTACGGCACAGGGAGCGGCCCGGCCCGGCGTTTCGCCTGGGCCGAGCCTTCCCCTGGTTCCCGTCTACCCGACGTCGGGAAGCGGCGGCTCCTGGGCCGCGAGGCGGGCCCGAGCGGCTCGGACGTTGGTCCGGCGCTTCCAGAACTTCTGCTTCCAGTGGCGGTACTCACGGCTGGCGGTGCCGGTCGTCGCGCCGTTTGCTGCGATCGTCGTTTCCTTCGGGTCGACGTCGACCCGAGTGTGGTGCGGCCTCGGCGGCACCAGTTCTTCGCCGAGTTCCGTGTCGGCGTGGGCAAGCATCTCGTGGGTCTGGTGGCGGGCCCGACGATTTTCTGCCCGGCGTTCCTCTTTGTTGGGTGCCGGGTGAGCCGCGTTGGGGGCGGCTTGCTTGGACGAACGATGGCGGTTTGACATGGCGCTCCTCGTCGTATGAGGGACGCCGGAGCGACCCGGCGCCCGGTGTGTGGCGACCGATCCGGATGACCCGGTCCGGCCACGGACTCGATCTTATGACGCGCGCCCAGTCCGTGCTCGGGCAGTACCGTCGGCGCCGTGTTGGACCTGCGCCGCATCCGTTCCCAACCCGATGCCGTGCGGGCTGGACTCGCCCGTCGAGGCGCCGATCTGGCCGGGCTGGACCAGATCCTCGAACTCGACGGAGATCTGCGTGCGGTGACGACCGAACGCGACGATCTGCGGGCGAAGGTCAACACCGTGTCGAAGCAGGTCGGCGAGCTGTTCAAGGCCGGCCAGCGCGACGAGGCCGAGGTGTTGAAGGGCGAGTCGAAGGCGCTGGGAGACCGCGAGAAGGCGTTGTCGACCACGGCAGACGAGCTCGACGCCCAGATCCGCGAGTCGTTGCTCCGGATCCCCAACCTGCCGTCGCCGGACGCGCCGGACGGTCTGCACGAGGACGACAACGTCGTGCTGCGTACCCATGGTCCCGACCCGTCGTCGTTCTCGGATCATCAGCGGGTGCCGCACTGGGACATCGGGACCGAACTGGGCATCATCGACAGCGAACGCGCCGTGAAGATCAGTGGATCGATGTTCACCATGTACCGCGGCTGGGGTGCGCGGTTGCTGCGGGCGATGATCGGTCACAGCCTCGATGCCAGTGCCGACCCCGCGCTCGGCGCCGTCTGGGAGGAGATCCGTCCGCCGACCCTGGTCAAGACCGAGACGATGGTCGGCACCGGCCACCTCCCCAAGTTCGAGGAGGAGGCGTACCACGTCGAGCGGGACGATCTCTGGACGATTCCCACCGCTGAAGTCCCGCTCACCTCGATGGCTGCCGACGAGGTCCTCGACCACGACGACCTGCCGATGCGCTTCACCGCCTACACGTCGTGCTTCCGTCGCGAGGCCGGCGCCGCAGGACGAGACACCCGTGGTCTCCTGCGCTCGCACGAGTTCGACAAGGTCGAGCTCATGGCCTATGCCGACGGCGAGGAGATGGCGATCGCTCTCCAGGAGGAGGTGCTGGCCCGCAGTGAGCGGATCCTCCAGGAGTTCGGGCTCAGCTATCGGATCCTCGACCTGTGCGCCGGCGATCTCGGCGGTTCGGCGGCACGGACGTGGGACATCGAGGCCTATGCCCCCGGCGTCGGTGAGTGGCTCGAGGTGAGTTCGGTGTCCTGGTTCGCCGACTACCAGGCCCGCCGCGCCAACGTCCGCTGGAAGCAGGCCGGGGAGAAGGGCACGAACATCTGCCACACGGTGAACGGATCGGCCATGGGCTGGCCCCGCACCGTCGCCGCCGTGCTCGAGACGCATCGTCAGCCCGACGGCTCGGTCGCCATCCCCGAGGTGTTGCAGCCGCGCCTCGGTTGCGCCACCCACATCCCCGCCCCGTGAGCTCGCCGCCGCCCCTGTGGACACCCTCGCCCGAGCGGGTCGAGACGACACGTATGGCCGGCCTGCTGGCGCGGTTCGGGGTCGACGACTATCCGGTACTCCACCGGATCTCGGTCGACGAGCCCGAGCGGTTCTGGGGCGCACTGTGGGACGAGTGTGGGCTGGTGGGCGATCGGGGTGAGCGGGTCCTCGACCCTGGCACGACGATGCGCGAAGCACGGTTCTTCCCCGATGCCCGGTTGAGCGTCGTCGAACACGTCGTGCGCCACGCGGGTCCGGAGCCGGCGGTCATCGCGGTCGACGAGGACACCACGCGCACCATCTCCTGGGACGACCTCGCGGTCGAGGTCGGGGCCATGGCCGCCGCGCTCACGGCCGACGGGGTGACCGAGGGCGACCGGGTGGCGGTGTGGCTGCCGAACGGGATCGAGGCCATCGTGGCCATGCTCGGCGCCGCCGCCATCGGCGCAGTGTTCTCGTCCACCAGCCCCGACTTCGGCGCCGCCGGCGTACTCGACCGGTTCGGGCAGATCGAGCCGAGCGTCCTCTTCGCTGTCGACGGGTACGACTACGGCGGCACGACCTTCGACCGGCGAGACGTGAAGGCCGAGATCGTCGCCGGACTGCCCACCCTCGCCCGCACCGTCACCCTCGGCGCCGACTACGAGTCGTACCTCGAGCCGCACCGGGGCACGGCCGTTCCCTTCGTGCGACGTCCGTTCGACCACCCCTGGTACGTCCTGTTCTCCAGCGGCACCACGGGCACGCCGAAGTGCATCGTGCACGCCACCGGGCGGGTGCTGGTCCAACATGCCAAGGAACACCAGTTCCACAGCGACCTCTCGCCCGGCGACCGTCTCCTCTACGTCACGACCTGCGGTTGGATGATGTGGAACTGGCTGGTGTCCGCGCTGGCTTCGGGCGTCACGATCGTGTGTGTCGACGGCAACGTGCTGTACCCCGGACCGTCGCGACTGTGGGACCTCGTCGACGAGCACGGGGTCGACTTCCTCGGTGTCGGGGCCACGTACCTCGATGCCCTCGCCAACCGGTCCGAGGGAGGGACGGGCTACTCGCCGCGTCGGCACCACGACCTCACGTCGCTGAAGACCGTGGCCTCGACCGGATCGCCGCTCAGTCCCGAACGGTTCGCGTGGGTCTACGACGAGGTGAAGTCGGATGTGCACCTGGCATCGATCAGCGGCGGGACAGACCTGTGCGGCTGCTTCGTCCTCGGCGATCCGACGTCCCCGGTCCGAGCCGGCGAGATCCAGCGACCAGGGCTCGGCATGGCCGTCGACGTGTGGTCGGAGGACGGGGAGTCACAGCCTCCGGGCGTCCGTGGCGAGCTCGTGTGCACCGCACCTTTCCCGAGCCAGCCGCTCGAGTTCTGGAACGACGCCGGCGATGCCCGCTACCGCGCTGCCTACTTCGAACGCTTTCCCGGGGTGTGGCACCACGGTGACTTCGCATCGTGGACCGACGGGCAGGGAATCGTCATCCACGGCCGCAGCGACACCACCCTCAACCCCGGGGGCATCCGCATCGGCACCGCCGAGATCTACCGGGTGGTCGAACAGCTCGACGGCATCGCCGAGGCCCTCGTGTTCGGGCAGGACCACGGCGACGACGTGCGCATCGTGCTCCTCGTCGTTCTCGACGACGGCGTCACGCTCGACGACGACCTCCGTGCCGCCATCGGGACCGCCGTCCGGACGGGATGCTCACCGAGGCACGTCCCACGGCTGATCGTCGAGGTCGACGGGTTGCCGCGTACCCGATCGGGGAAGCTGGTCGAGTTGGCCGTCGGCGACGTGGTCAACGGTCGCGAGGTCCGCAACACCGAGGCACTGGCAAATCCGGACGCGCTGTGGGCGATCCGTGACCATCCCGACCTCGCCCGATGACCCCGACCCCGACCCCGATCCCGATGACTGACTGGCCCGAACGCGAAGGTGCCCCCCACCGCCCAGGCGGTGGGGGGCGTGGATCCGTAGGTACGGGCAGCCTACGAATCCGATCGTTGGGCCGGGGCGACGACTGCCCTCACGACAGCCATGGCCTGGATGGCCACGTTCATGAAAATGGTCCCTACCCGGACGAACCGGAGCTAGAACCGAGAAGTCCCGGACCACGCGGTGGACCGGGGAAGCGGTAGACCGGGAAAATGGACAACGAGGCGCTCGCACAACGCCGGATCCAGTACGAGACCGACGGGTTCTCGGTGGCGCAGGCCGCCGCTCGACCGCTGGACCAGTTCGACGACTGGTACGCCGCGGTTGCCGACCAACTCGTCCAACCCAACGCCATGATCGTGGCCACGGCCGATGCTGACGGACGCCCGAGCGCCCGCAGTGTCCTGCTCAAGGGCGCCGACCGGCGAGGGTTGGTCTTCTATTCGAATGCGGAATCGGCCAAGGGGCGGGCACTGGCGGAGAACCCGCGAGCCGAGCTCTTGTTCGTGTGGATTCCCGTTCATCGACAGGTGCGGGTCGCCGGCGGCGTCGAGATCGTGAGCGACGCCGAAGCCGACGACTACTTCGCCTCTCGACCGCGTGGCGCGCAGCTCGGCGCGTGGGCCTCGGCCCAGTCGACGGTCGTGGCCGACCGGGAAACACTCGAGGCCGACGTCGCGGCCGCCTCGGCACGGTTCGGCGACGGCACGATCCCTCGTCCCCCGAACTGGCTTGGCTACCGGGTCGTCCCGGACCAGTGGGAGTTCTGGCAAGGACGTCCCGACCGCCTCCACGACCGCGTTCGCTACCGGCGTGACGGCGACGGCTGGGCTCTCGACCGGCTCGCTCCCTGACGCCGGTCAGACCAGCTTCTCGTAGAGGCCGGTGAGGTCGACTTCGACGTCCCGGGTCTGGCCGCCGATCTCGAGGAACCGTTCCATACGGGCGAGCGCCTCCGGATCGGCGAGCAGGCGACTGAACCGCTGCGCCTCCTGGAGCATCCCGGGCGTCGGGTCGGGTTCGGCAGCGAGGACCGAGGCCTTGGCCTCGGCGAGCCCTGCCGCAGGGAACGACGCGATGCGACGGGCGAGCGCATCGACGTACGCGCCGAGTTCGTCGACCGGGACGACCTCGTTGACCCAACCCCAGGCTGCTGCCGTGGCCGCGTCGACATCGCCACATCCGAGGATGACCTGCATGGCGCGGCTGCGTCCGACCAGGTGGGCGAGACGCTGCGTCCCGCTCCCGCCAGGGATGATCCCGAGCGCGACCTCAGGCTGGCCGAGCACGGCGGTGTCGGCGACGATGCGCATGTCGAACGACGCTGCGAACTCGGCGCCACCGCCGCGGGCGATGCCAGAGATCTGGGCGATCGTGGCCTTGGGCATGGTCCGGAACCGGTCGACCATCGCGTGGAAGAAGCCGAGCTCGGTGACCTCGACCTCGCCCTGGTCGCGTGGGAGACGGAGGATCATCGCGACGTCGGCGTGGGCGATCCAGAAGTCGGGATCGGCCGACGACACGACCACCACGTGAACGTCGGCGTCGACGGCGAGTCGCTGGCCGAGGGAATCGAATGCGAGCATCAACTCGAGGTCGAACAGGTTGATGGGCGGGTGCTCGATGAGGACACGTGCGATGCCAGCGTCGATGCTGACGTGCAGGCCGGTGAGGTCGTCGTAGCCGTCGGTGCTCATGTGCGCACCGTAGGCCGGTCCCCGAGGAGAGGGGCCGACGGGGAGAGGGCGTCGACGAGTCCGTCGATCAGGTCGGCGGTGTGCGGCGAGGGCCAGCCGCCGTCCCACCCGTTCCAGAAGGGACCGTTGCCCCGCACACGCGGAGGGAGCTCGATCTGCACGCCGTCCTCCGAGGGGAGGTTCACCGGATTCTCGGCGTGGACGCCCCGCAGCGCCGACGGGATGTCGTCGAGGCGGTCGATCACTTCGTAGCAGGGGAGCGCTCCTCGGAGGTTCGTACCGATGCGGGCCGCCAGATCGCGGTTCCGTCCGCCGAGGAGCACGGTCGTGAACATCGAGCGACGGCCGTACCCGTGGATGGTGACCACACGGTCGACATGGTCGACGAACGCGGCGAGCTGCGGTGATTCCTGGGGCCGGAACGCCTTCGAGGGGATGTGCCAACGAAGGGAGTCGGGCTGGGTGACGACGTAGCTCGACCCGCCGATCCGCTCGGCCACGGCGGTGGCGATCAGGTCCGTGCCGACTTCGAGGTTGCCTCCGTGGTACGCCATCACGCCGGTGGTCGAACCCAGCGACGACAGCTCCTCCACGCCGGGGTGGGCGAGGAGTTCGGTGAGCAGCCCGCTCAGGACACCCGCTCCGGTTCCTCGATCGCGGCTTCGTCGGCTGGCGCGTCGTCGCGTCGCAGGCTCGAGACGAGCACGCTGATGCAGACCATGGCCACGATCGACCCCACCAGGAGCAGCCCGAACTTCGTCGCCCCCACGTCCTGGACGAACGTCGACGCCTCGGCCGACCACTCCTCGACCAGGTCGACCGGCCCGCCGGCCGTGGTCGGGTCGTTGCGGATCCGCAGGGAGAAGATCCCGTACCAGGTGACGTAGGCGCCCATGACGACCATGAGGAGGCCGGCGACCTTGTTGGCGTAGTGCATACCCGAGCGCATGAATCTCACGACCGAGTCGCGGGCGAGCGCGATGGCCACGGTCAGTGCGGTGATGACCAGGCTCATGCCCGCGGCGTACATGAGCAGGACAGAGACCCCCGAGATGAAGTTCGTTCGGGAGAAGGCGTTGACGATCGTGGCGATGAAGATGCCGATCGTGCAGGTGAGCGACGCGACGGCGTACGAGACGCCGTAGAAGAACATGGAGAAGAGGCTGCCGTCCTTGCCTCCCCGGTCGAGCTTGGGGAGTCGGGCCTTCAGCTCGAACCCGCCGATCGACACGATGCCGAAGATGACGAGGCCGAGGCCGATCACGATCGTCGCCCACGGTGCGTACTCCTGCACGGTGGACGAGATGGGGCGGAGCGCGATGCCGACCACGCCGAAGACGACGACGAAGCCGAGGGAGACGGCCAACGCCACGGGGATGGCGCGGATGACCGACTCGCCCTTGGACGGGATCCGATCGCCTTCCTTCCCGAGGAAGAAGCCGACGTACGCCGGGAGCATGGCGAACCCGCACGGGTTGACGGCGGCCACGATGCCGGAGGCGAACGCAAGGGCGAGGGGTGCGTCGATCATGTGCCGACCCCGAGGTGGTCCTGGATCAGGCCTCGAAGGCGACCCGAGTCGAGCGCGCCGCCCTGGATCTCGACGACCTCGCCGTCGGCCGAGACGAACAGGGTCGATGGCATCTGCACGACCCCGGCGGCGCCCACGATGTCGCCGCTGATGTCACGGGACCACTCGTAGGTGACACCGGTGCTCTCGACGATGCTGGCCGCATCCTCGGGCCGGTCCTGCACCGCGATGCCGAGGAAGTCGACGTCGGCGGCCAGTTCCTGCGAGACCGCTTCGAAGTCGGGCATCTCCCCGACGCACGGCGGGCACCATGACGCGAAGAAGTTGACGACCACCGGCTTGTCGTCGACGAAGTCACGGATCGTGCCGGTGGTGCCGTCGATGTCGGTGAACTCGACGTCGAGCACGTTCCGGCCGTCGTCGGCCCCGTCGGTCGGCCGCAGCGTGACCGAGGGCGTGTCGTCGCCCGCCGAGGCAGCGACGTTGGAGTCGTCGTCTCCACCCGCCGCGACCACGAAGACCATGGCGGCCGCGGTGAGTGCGAGCACCGTGGCGGCGACGACGGCCTGCCAGGGGAGTGTGGGACGGGAGCGGGAGGGTTCAGACATGACGAGGTGGGAACCCGACGGTACTGCGGTCGGATTCCCACCTCACAGCAGGAGGTGGGGCCGCGACGAGCCGGAGCTCGACTGGTTGCTCGAAGGCAACGTGTCGTCACTCCGGCCCGCCATTCACCCAAGCGGCGGTTGGGGATGTCACCCGGTCGGGAGTCGCGACTCCCGACTAGGCGATGCGGCGCTCGACCTGGTGGCGGAGCGCCTCGGGGACCTCGACCTGGACGAACTCGTCCTGGGGCCGAGGGTTCTTGGGCGGCCGACCCCGCCGACGCTTGGCCACCAGGATCTTGCCGTTCTGGAACAGCTGGCCACCCCAGACGCCGAGCGGCTCCTTGCGGGCGAGTGCTCCCTCGAGGCACTCCTCCATCACCGGGCACCTGGCGCAGATGCGCTTGGCGGCGGCGATGTCGAGCAGCTCCTCGGAGAAGAACAGGTGGGCAAGGGTCCCGTTGTCCTCGGCGCACGCAGCGTCCGCCCAGAACGACGTGTCCACCTCGAGGGCGAGGTCGAGCACCGGGCGGGTGCTGTCGACGTACACCGTCTGTTCGATGTCTTCGGTTTCGAGTCGAGCGAGCATGGCTCGCTCCCTTCTGTGCTCGTGTGCTGGCAAGGAATCGGTGGATGGGGCTGCTGGGTGGAGAAGGTGCGGGATCGGTGGCCGGAGAACGAGAAAGGCCGCCGGATTGCGATCCGGCGGCCTCTGCGGTCCTTGCGTCCTGACGATGGAGTCAGGATGTGGAGTGCAGAGGCCATCGATCGTGGAAGTCGACATTGGTCATCGCCTTGCGACCGAAGTCGGACCACGCGCGTGCCGGGGTCGACGGAATGGTGGCGAGTGCGAGATACACCGGTGCCGTGACCGCGGGTGCCGCGCCACCGGTCTGGGTGCGCGTGACACCGGCTGCGGTGGAGCAAGCGTTGGTCGTGAGCATCGGTGTCACCTCAGTTCGGTGTTCGATTCGAGCCGCGTGGGATGCGCCCCTGCGGTTGGTGCCTGCCATGGCACCACGTCGACGACGCATTCGTCAACGGAATAACGAAAAGAATCCGCAGACTTTCCGGCACGATGGCGAGATGCCCGAGAGGATGCCCGACGACCCGCTCACCATCGAGCCCCCGGCTGCCGGGCGGATCCACCGCCATCGGCGCCGAGTCCACCTCGCTGACGCCTCTCCCCGGGGGCGGGCGAGGCTCGACGCACTGGCCCGGATGCTCCAGGACGTGAGCGACGAGGACACCACCGACGCCGGGTTCCCCCCCGACGAGCCGTGGGTGGTCCGACGGGTCGACATGCGCATCGACTCGTTCCCACGCTTCCGGGACATGGTGACGGTCTCCACCTGGTGCTCGGGCATCGGCGGGCGATGGGCCGAACGGCGCGTCCGTATCGAGGGAGACGCCGAGGGACGGGTCGAGGCTGCCGCGCTCTGGGTCCACCTCGACACCGAGGGTCGGCCGGCACGCCTGCCCGATCGATTCGACGACCTCTACGCCGAGGCAGCGCGGGGCCGCACGGTCCGGGCCCGTCTGCACCACGGCGCGATTCCCGATGGCGTCGCCACCACACCCTTCGCTCTGCGCCGCACCGACTTTGACCTCATGGGGCACGTCAACAACGCGGTGTCGTGGGTGCCGGTCGAGGAAGCACTGATCGAGCGAGGGGAGCTCCGAGCGCCGCTCCGGGTGACGCTCGAGCATCCGGGACCGATCGATCCGGGTGACGCGCCGACCGTGGCCGTCGTCGACCTCGACGGTGGTCTCGACCTCTGGGTCGCCGTCGACGGCCAGGCGCGGTCGAGCGCCCGCGTGCGACGGGTCTAGCGATCGGCGGACGAGGGAGCTGGCTCCGGGACCAACGCGAAGTGCAGGTCGTCGCCGACTCGTCGCGACGTCATCTCGCCGGACAGGCGGAGGTGTTCGAGGTGGGCGTAGGTCTCCGACTCGGCCATGCGACCCCACGACCGTTCTCTGAACAGGTGGTGCGACAGCTCGACGACACTGGTCTCGCCGGTGGCCGCCGAGGCGTCGCGCAGCTTCTGGAGGCGTTCGTCGTGGTGGTCCTTGATCTCCTGGCAGCGACCGGCGACGTCGGTGAACTCGAGGCCGTGGGCCGGCAGGGCCAGCGACAGGTCCCCGAGTCCGGCGACGCGGTCGAGACTGGCGAAGAACTGGGCCAGTGGGTCGGCGCCGGCCACGAGTCCGCTGATGTGCGGGGTGATCGTGGGGAGCACGTGATCGCCGGAGAGCACGATGCCGTCGGTCGGGGAATAGAGGCAGAGGTGGTCGTTGGTGTGCCCTGGCGTGTGGACCGCGACCCACTCGCGTCGGGCGAAGGTGACGACGTCGTCCTGTTCGACCCGGCGGCTGGGTTCCGGCGCCTTCATCCACCGGCGACCGAAGGTCTTCATGAGCCCCATCTTCACCCGGCGATCGATCGGGGGCTTGAACGTGCCGCCACCCCAGGGCTGCGTGACCTCCCAGGGCTTGCGGCCACCGGGTGTCGTCGGCGTGTCGTCGCCGTCGACCGGACCCTCGAGCACGCCGTCGGGGAGCTCGTCCGGTCCGGCGTCGTTGCCCTCGTCGGGGTCGAGCCAGGTGCGGAAGGCGGCATGGGTGAGCACCTCGGCGCCGGCTTCGTGACGCAGGATCCCGGCGCCGCCGAAGTGATCGGGGTGGCTGTGGGTCACGATGACGGTGTGGACGTCCTTCACCCCGTACCCGGCCTTGCCAAGTCGGTCGACGAGCGCCGTCCACGACGCCTTGCCCGGAAGCCCTGGATCGACGACCGCGATGCCGCGGTCGTCGCACAATGCATACGTGTTGACGTGGCCGAGTCCGGGCAGCGAGATGGGGAGCTGCATACGCAGGATGTCGGGGGCGACCTCGACGACCTCGGTCGAGGCGTCCTGCTGTTCCTGGCGCGTCACCATGCGGTGTCTCCTTCTCGGCCTCGGTGCCGTCGACCATACTTGACCGCGCGGTCAAGACCACTCGGATGAATGTGGTCGAGGCATTCCTCGTCCTCGTCCGTCTGGCGATCGGATGCTGGCTGCTGTGGTCGGTACCCCGCCTTCACGGGTGCCGGGCGGGGAACGGTCCAGCAATCGATCCGACCGATCTGGGCCGGGTATCGGTCGTCATACCGGCTCGGGACGAGGAGGGCTCGCTCCCGCGCCTGCTGCGAAGCCTCGCGGACGGGCCCGAGGTGATCGTCGTCGACGACCACTCGTCGGACGGCACCCCGCTGCTCGCAGCGCTCGACGGCGCCCGGGTCATCCCGTCGGAACCGCTGCCCGAGGGCTGGACGGGGAAGTCGTGGGCCTGCGAGCAGGGCGCGGCAGCGGCAGTGGGCGACACCCTGGTCTTCGTCGACGCCGACGTCCGCTTCGCCGACGGTGGCCTCGACTCGGTCGCGGCGATGGTGCACGGCACGGGCGGTCTGGTCAGCGTGCAGCCGTTCCACTGCCCCGAGCGACCGGCGGAGCACCTGGGGGCGATCTTCAACATCGTCGCCTTCGCCGGCACCGATGCGGCCACGCCGCTGGGCCGGACACGGGGCGTCCGGGGCGCGTTCGGGCCGGTACTCGCCACGAGCCGTTCCGACTACGAGGCGGTCGGCCGTCACGCGTCGGTTCGTGCGTCGCTCGTCGACGACGTCGACCTCGCCGCGAGGTACCGAATGCGGTCGCTGCCCGTGACGATCCTCGGCGGCGGCGACGCAGCGTCATTCCGGATGTATCCCCAGGGCCTGGGTCAACTGGTCGAAGGCTTCACCAAGAACCTCGCGGCCGGCGTCCGTCGCGTCCGACCAGCGACGACGGTGCTCGTCCTGGCGTGGCTGACAGTGTTGGTGCAGGCCTCGGTCGCTCCCGCCCGGACGCTGATCGCCGGCGACGAAGCCGGTCTCGCCGTCGCCATCGGCCTGTATGCCGTGGTCGCACTCCAGTTCTGGTGGATGGCTCGCCGGCTCGGCCGCTTCGGCGGCTGGGTCGCTGCGACGTTCCCACTCTCGGTCGCGCTGTTCTTCGGCGTCTTCGCCGGCAGCGTCGTGTCGACGGTGCGAGGATCGGTCAGCTGGCGGGGGCGTCGGGTGTCGACCCGTCGTGGACCGCACCGTTGAACATCGTGCGGCGGTAGTACCGCAGCTCCTCGATCGATTCCCGGATGTCGTCGAGGGCCCGATGTGATCCGGCCTTGTCCGGGGCGCGCTTGACGACCGTGGGCGACCAGCGACGGCCGAGTTCCTTGATGGTCGACACGTCGACGCTGCGGTAGTGGAGGTGATTCTCGATCTCGGGCAGGTACGTGGCGAGGAATCGGCGGTCCGTACCGATGGAGTTGCCGCAGAGCGGGACCGACCGCGGCTCGGGGATCTGCTGGCGGAGGAATGCCAGCGTCGCCTCGCCGGCCTCGGTGAGCGAGAGCGGCGACGCATTGATGGTCTCGAGCAGACCGGAGTCGGTGTGCATCGCCCGGACGTAGTCGTCCATCTCGGCCAACTCCGCCTCGGTCGCATGCACCACCAGATCAGGACCCTCGGCCACGATCTCGAGATCGTCGTCGGTCACGATCGTGGCGATCTCGACGATGACGTGACGAGCGGGGTCGAGGCCGGTCATCTCGAGGTCCATCCAGGCGAGCATCGGGGGCGACCGTATCGCCTCGCTGCACCGCGCGGTCGGGACAGCCCTAGCCTGCCGCCGTGGCACCCTCGTCGTCCGGTCTCCGTGTTCCGATGCGTCGCCTCGACGACGACCTCCCGCTCCCCGCGTACGCGCATGCTGGTGACGCCGGGGCCGATCTCCACGCCCGGGAGAGCGCGACGATCCCGGCCGGCGGTGGCCGAGTGCTCATCCCGACCGGCGTCGCCATCGCGCTCCCGACCGGCTGGGCAGGATTCGTCCAACCGAGGTCGGGCCTGGCGTTGCGGCACGGGGTCACTGTGCTCAACAGCCCCGGCCTCATCGACTCGGGGTATCGGGACGAACTCCAGGTGATCCTCGTGAACACCGACCCGGAGACGGACTACTCGGTGACTCGTGGCGACCGGGTCGCACAGTTGGTGATCCGCCCCGTGGCCGCAGCGACGTTCCAACTCGTGGACGAACTGCCGGGAAGCGATCGGGACCTCGGCGGGTTCGGATCGAGTGGGAAGTAGGACAACGATGGCGACGACGCGACTGACCAACGAGCAGTGGGGGTTCTCCTCGAACTGCTTCGTGTGCGAGCCGGAGAACGGGGCAGGGCTGCGGATCCCGTTCTTCCACGACCACGAACGCGACATGGTGACCGCCGAGTTCGAGCTCACCGACGCCTTCTCCGGAGCGCCGAGCTACGTCCACGGTGGCGTGAGCCTCGCCGTGCTCGACGAGGTGCAGGCGTGGGCGACCATCGCCGTCGCCGGCAAGTTCGCGGTCACGACCAAGACGACGTCGGAGTTCCTGAAGCCGGTACGGGTGGGCAAGACGTACACGCTCGAAGGAGAGATCGCCGCGGTCGAGGGTGACACGATCGTGACCCGCGGGCGGATCCTCGACCATCGAGGCGACGTACGAGTCCGGAGCGAGGCGAGCTTCCTGATCCTCTCGGCGGCCATCGCCGCTGACGCCATCGGCGACGTCTCCGGCGCGGACACGTCGTACCTCCGCGATTGAGGAGTTGGCTCAGTCGTCGTCGTCGTCGGCGGCGAGTTTGGTGAAGCTGATCCGCCGACCGTCGTCGCCCACCTCGACCGCTCCCACGGTGGCCTCGAGGAGCTGGCCCGACAGCTTCTCGCCCGCGCCGTCGTTGCGACCGGCAGGGCCGTCGGCCAGGACCTCGACCCCCATGCGTCCGCGGTCGACCGTGAACGCGATGGTGAGCGTTCCGTCGCGGTCGGCGCCGTCGAGGAGCACCTGGCACACCTCACCGATGGCCAGCCGGAGGTCCTCGACCTCGTCATAGCTGAACCCGGATCGAGTCGCGAGACCGGCGATGGCGACCCGGGGGAGTCGGGCGTAGGCGAGGACCGCAGGGATCGTCATGCGGATGACGTCGCTGCCCACATCGCTCCCCTCTCCTCGGCTCGTCGATCGAGCCGACATTACGGCGTCGCGGTCACGTCGCCAGGATCCACGTCGATGCGCCGCCCGGCATAGGTCGGGTGGCGCAGACGGCCCTCGGAGGTCCACTCGGCGTACTCGACCTCGACCACCACTGTCGGCTCGACCCAGGTGACCGCGCGCAAGTGCGTGTCCGGCGGTGACGGATCGAACGGCGGCACCTCCGTCGGCACCAGCAGGTCGGTCAGGGTGTCGATCTCGCGGTCGGACAGACCGCTGCCGACGCGCCCCGCGAAGCGGAGCGGACCCCCAGCGCCGGGCTCGTCGTGGTAGCCGACGAGCAGGCCACCGATGCGCCCCGCACGTCCGCCCTCGCCGACGCTCCATCCCCCGACGACGAACTCCTGGCGCCGCCGGACCTTGACCTTCACCCACTCACGGGTCCGACTCCCCGGCCGGTAGGTCGAGTCTCGCCGCTTGGCGACCACGCCCTCGAGCCCGGCGCTCTCGGCCGCGTCGAGCAGTGCTCGGCCATCGTCGTGCGCCGCCGGAACCTG
This sequence comes from Acidimicrobiales bacterium, assembly GCA_037968675.1. Classification (GTDB taxonomy): domain Bacteria; phylum Actinomycetota; class Acidimicrobiia; order Acidimicrobiales; family Salinilacustritrichaceae; genus Salinilacustrithrix. The sequence continues at coordinate 25,768 of JBBKVY010000001.1, forward strand.
CCAGTGGGCGCCGTTGTCGACCAGCGTCTGGAGCAGTTGGCGGCGCTCGGTGAGCGCGATGCCGGTCACGTCGCGGCCGTCGAGCGCCAGCAGGTCGAACAGGCAGAGCACGGCAGGCACCGCCGCAGCACGCTCGGCCGCCTGCCGGGGGTTCGACACGTGCATGCGTTGTTGCAGGCGGCCGAAGTCGGGACGACCCTCGTCGTCGAAGGCGACCACCTCACCGTCCAGCACCGCATCGACGCCCAGCGCGTCCCCGAGAGCGGCGAGTTCGGGATACGAGGTCGTCGCGTCCTTCCCGGTGGCCGAGGTCAGGTGCACCAGCCCGTCGGCGATCGTCACGACGAGACGCATGCCGTCCCACTTGATCTCGTACAGCCAGTCGTCGCCGACCGGGAGCGGTCCCGACGTCGCCTTCATGGGCAGCACGGTCACGAACGGGGCTTCGGCGGACGTGACACGAGCGCGCCGGCCGGTGCTCGCCCGCAGATGGGCCCGGACAGGACGCGGGTGAGGTCGACGACGGTGATGCCATCGAGCGGCCCGCTGCGTTGGTCCCCGGTGTCCACACCCGGACTCTAGGTTTCTCCGCCATGTCGACACTTCCCGAGGGACCACTGCACGGACAGAGCGCGCTCATCACCGGCGGAGGGAGTGGCATCGGCCTCGCCTGCGCGAAAGCGTTGGTGCGCGACGGTGCATCGGTCACCGTCGCCGGCCGGACCGAGGACCGCCTCCTCGGTGCGGTCGGACAGCTCCGCGCTGTCGCGGGTGACGGCGTGGACGTGCGCCACGCGGTGTGTGACGTGAAGTCGGAGGACGCCGTCGCCGCAGCGGTCGCGACCGCCTCCGAGGCCACGGGCGCACTCCAGCTCTGCGTCGCGGCCGCTGGCAACGGCACCCTCGCCCCGGTCGTCGCCATGCCGGCCGAGCAGTGGGACGACATCATCGGGATCAACCTCACGGGTGCGTTCTTCACCCTGAAGCACGCGGCCGCGGCCATGGTGCGCGCCGGTGGCGGCAGCTTCGTGGGCATCTCCTCGATCGCCGCCCCGCTCACCCATCGCTTCATGTCGGTCTACTGCGTGTCGAAGGCCGGTCTCGAGACCCTGATCAAGACGGCGGCCGACGAGCTGGGTCAGGCCGGCGTGCGGGTCAACGCCGTCCGTCCGGGGCTGGTGCCCACCGAGCTCGCGGCATCGCTCGAGGAGGATCCCGACGTGAAGGCCGACTACCTGGCGCAGATGCCGCTGGGTCGGGTGGGTGCGCCCTCGGACGTGGCCAACATCGTCCGCTTCCTCCTCGGCCCCGAATCGTCGTGGATCACCGGCGAGGCCATCGGCGTCGACGGTGGACATCACCTGCGCCGCGGTCCCGATGTCGAGCACTGGAGCCGAGCCCTCTACGGCGACGACGCGACCGAGGGTCGCGTCTGAGCGGAAGCAGAACCGGGGTCACCTCACCCGGGTCATCCTCGCCCGATGGCCTCGGCCACGCTGCTCATGTAGTCGACGTGGGCCTCGGTCGAGTCGAGGCCGAGTCCCATCGTCACGACCGAGGCATGTGTCCCGCCGTGGTCGGCCCAGGCCTGCATCTTCGCCGCCACGTCTCCCGGACCCTTGTCGGTCAGGAGCATCGCTTCTGCACCCACGGCATCGGCCGGGCGGCCGGCTTCGCCGACCAGCTCGCGCAGTCGCGCCAGGCTCGCCCTGACGAAGTCGGTCGAGCCGCCGAAGAGGAAGCCGTCTCCCGCGTTCGCACACCGACGCAGCGCCGCCTCGCCGAAGCCGCCGACCCAGATCGGGATCGGTGACGTCGGTCGTGGGAGGATCCCGGCACGCTCGACGGAGTCGAACTCGCCGTCGAAGGTGACGACGGGCTCCGACCAGAGTCGGCGGAGGAGCTCGATCTGTTCGTCGGCCCGGCGGCCGCGGGTGTGGAAGTCCTGGCCGAGCGCGTCGTACTCCACCCAGTTCCAACCCACGCCCACGCCGACCCGCAAGCGGTTGCCCGAGAGGAGGGCGACGTCGGCGGCCTGTCGGGCCAAGAGGACCGTCTGTCGCTGCGGGAGGATGATGACGCCGGTCGTGAATGCGAGGCGCTCGGTCCGTCCGGCCAGGTAGGCGAACAGTACGAGTGGGTCGTGGAACGGATCGTTCTCGTCGTAGGGGCCGGTCAGGGCCGGCTCGCGATCAGCGTGCTCGGCCGCGAGGACGTGGTCGTAGGCCACCAGGTGATCGAACCCGAGATCCTCGGCGGCGGTCCCGATCCGGCGGACGGCATCGGGGTCGCCGCGCAACTCGATCTGGGGATAGACGACGCCGGTCTCGAGGTCGGGATGGAGCATGGATCCACCCTGCCACGATCGGTGCCGCGTTCCGGATTGCAGTTGGGTCCCTCGGGTCCTCACTGCGAACATGCTCGGTTGTGGAGTCAGGGTCGACGGGACACGAAGGGTTCCCCGAGCCGGAGACGGCCAGGTACATCGACGTGAACCGGACGCGCCTCCGTGCGTGGTGTTGGGGCGATCCGGCCGATCCGCCGGTTGTGCTCGCGCACGGCGCGCACGACCACGGCCGGATGTGGGACGACTTCGCCCCCCGGTTCGCGGCACTGGGCTTCCGCGTCGTGGCGATCGACATGCGTGGGCACGGCGACAGCGGACGGATCAGCTCGGGGATGATGTGGACCGCTGCCACGCTCGACCTGTGCGAGTTGGCTCGGGTGTTGGCCGACGAGGCGGGGACTCCCGGCGAGCCGATCGGCTTGATCGGCCACTCGATGGGTGGTGGTCAGGTGGTGTCGGCCGCGGGGACGAGCCCCGAGCGGGTGGCGTGGGTCGTGAACCTCGACGGTCTCGGACCACCGGCCGAGGCCTTCCCCGACATGGACCCGGTGGAGGGAGCGACCGGGGCCGTCGACCAGATGGTCAAGGTGCTCGGTCGGCCACCTCGTGTCTGGAAGAGCCGGTCGGAGATGGCCGAGCGGCGGGGCTCGATCAATGTGCGTCTCCCCGAGCGGTTCCTCGATCATCTGGTCGCCCACGGGACGACCGAGGCCGAGGGCGGTTTCGTGTGGAAGACCGATCCGGTCTTCAACCTCGGGATCCCCGACGGGTTCTCGATCGACATGATCCTCGAGGGCAACCGGGACGTGACCGCGCCGCTGCTCGCGCTGCTGTCGTCGGAGGACGACGCGTGGACCGAGTTGCCCGACGACGAGGTCGAGCGTCGCATCGCCACGTTCCCCGATGCCCGGTGGAAGAGCGTCCCCGGCGCTGGCCACTACGTCCACGTCGAGAATCCCGACTTCGTCCTGGAAGAGATCTCCGCGTTCCTCACCGACCTCGGTGTGATCAGCGGCAACCCGACGGCGAGCGGATCGTGAGCGATCTCCTCGTGATCCACGACCTCGGCGCCGAGGGCGGCCGCCCGTGGGCGGTCGCGTTCCGAGACTGGGAGGGCTCGGTCGTCGCTCCCGATCTCCCGGGGCACGGCGATGCGCCTGCGCCGATCGGTGGTCACCGCGAACTCGGTGATGCCGTGTTCGCTCTCGTCGACTACCTCCGTCCGACGGATGAAGCCCAGCCGATCGTCATCGGGGTGGGGCGCAACGGGAACACCGCGAGGATCCTCGCGCTGGCCGGACGAGCGTCGGCACTGGTGCTGGTGGACGGACTCGGCGGGTCGTGGCTCGACGTCCCCGAGCGCAACGTCGTGCAGCGCGACATCCGCCGGCGGATCCTGGCGACTCCCGCCGCGCTCGACCCGCACGTTCCGGGGACGACGGACCTGCGCACCTCCTGGGTGCTGGGACCCGTCGACCGCGACCACGTCGTCGAGATGCTGGGTGCGGTGCCGGTCCCGACGCTCGTGGTCGAGACGCCGTCGTCGGTCACGCCGGATGCTCGCGATGTGGCGGCGGCGATCCCCGATCACGATCTGGTGTCGGTCCGCGACGACTCCGCCGAGCGTGTCGCCGCTGCCGTGCGTGCCTGGGTCACCACCAGATCGACGGTGTCTCCGGGCTGAGTTCCGCCGGTGCGTGGCGGCCGAGACCGGTCGCGATACGCATGGCCGACCATGCGAGGGCAGCCGCATCGATCATGTCGTCAGCGGCGACCTCGCCCGCGCGTCCGGCGTCGTGATCGACGTGGAGGCCGTGCGCCTCGAGGAGCGTCAGACGCGACGTCATCCCGGTCCAAGTCCGCTTGGCGTGGCTCAGCGGTCGGTCGCCGTTCATGGCGTGGAACGACAGCTCCGGGAACGTCTCGAACAGCGGGAGCTGGGTGTTCGCCGCCAGAGCCCGGACCTCGCGGATCTTCGGGACGAGCATCCACGCCTGCTTCGAGATGCCGTGACCGTGATGCTCCTTCGACCACGCGTTGGCGTCGGCGTAGTCGCCGTGGTCGATCGCGCCGAGCGTCGGTGGCGCGAACAGCGACGACCGACGCGCGCCCAGGAGGGGCCGTACCTCGTCATCGCACGCACGGCGCCCGTCCTGTTGGAGCACGATCGGCATGTCGACCGCCACCACCTCGACGGAGTCGGCGCGTGCACAGAGGCGGGCGAGATCGGCGTCGAAGTCGGCCGAGGTCGTCGTTCCGTCCCAGCGCACGCCCACCCATCCACCTCGGGCTCCGTCGACGCCCAGGACGCTCGTGGTCATCGACGGCGCACCGTACCGGCAACCGCAGCAGCCGGAGATGCGCTAGGACTCCGCCCATGACGGGGGTACAGGAACAACTGGACGACGAGGCCGTGGCGCTCATGGCGTTCCAGGTCTGGAGCTACAAGCAGGGCGAGCTGGTGTCGCTGCTGATCCACATCGGTGACCGTCTCGGTCTCTACGAGGCAATGGCCGGCGCCGGTCCGGTCACTGCTGGCGAGTTGGCCGAGCGGGCCGGAGGTCTGTCCGAACGGTGGATCCGCGAGTGGGCGTCGTCGATGGTTGCCGCGAAGCTCCTCGATCACCACCCGGCGGTCGACGGAGATCGGTTCGAGCTGTCGCCTGCGGGTCGAGCGGTGCTGGTGGACGAGGAGTCGTCGCTGTTCACTGCGGTCGGTGCATTCAACGGACCGATGGAGGCCGATCTGGTCGACGACCTGACCGAGTGCTTCCGGACGGGCATCGGCCTGCCCTACGACCGGTTGGGTCCGAGTGGTGCGCACCAGACCGAGCGGACGCTGGGACCGTGGGCGCGACTCGCCCTGGTCCCGGTCATCGTCCCGATGCTCGACGGCGTGGAGGACCGCCTGCAGGCGGGGATCGACGTGGTCGACGTCGGCTGTGGCGCAGGTGTCGCGCTCGAAGCGCTGGCCGCGGCCTATCCCGCGTCCCGCTTCGTCGGCTACGACCCCTCTCGCCACGCGATCGACCGGGCGACGGCCAAGGTGGCGACCGCCGCACTCGGCAACGTCGAGCTCGTGCACGGGAGGGCCGAGGACCTGCCCCGCAGCCCGTCGTTCGACCTGGCGCTCACGTTCGACTGCCTCCACGACATGACCCGTCCCGACGATGCGCTCGCTGCGGTGCGTCGGGCCCTTCGCGACGACGGGACGCTGCTGGTCAAGGAGATCCGTTGTGCCGACACGCTGACCGAGAACATGCACAACCCCATGTTGGCGATGATGTTCGGCTTCTCGATCACGTCGTGCATGTCGTCGGCCACCAGCGAGCCTGGTGGGATGGGGCTCGGAACCGTCGGACTGCCGGAATCGAAGCTCCGCCAGTTGTCCGACGCGGCCGGCTTCACGTCGCTCGTCCGTCACGACCCCGGCGAAGCCGCCAACGTCTACTACGAGGTCCGACCATGACCCCCCACCCCACGACCCCCCAGACCGTTCTGGTGAGAAACGACGTCGTCTCATGGTTCCATCGACCCACC
>JBBKVY010000002.1:0-30004 GCA_037968675.1 Acidimicrobiales bacterium
GAACGGTCGTCGGGGGCTGTTTGCGGGGCGGGAGTTCGAGCAGGAGCGTCTGCGCCGAGGCGGTGATCTCGGCGACGGCCGTGGCGAAGGGCTCCTCGGTGTTCGACGTCGGGTGGCGGATCCCACTGACCTTGCGAACGAACTGGCGGGCGGCGGCCTCGATCTCCTCCGGCGTCGCCGCCGGTTCGAGTCCGCGGAGGGTGGTGATGGAGCGGCACATACCCGCCACGCTATTGACGTGCGAGCCAGTCCTGCTCGGCCTCACCCATCGGGGTCGACGGCTCGCCGTCGGTGAACGGCCAGACCTCCTCCGAGATGCGACGCCAGTTGCGGGTTGCATGCATGTCGCCCATCAGGGCGTAGAGCCCGAGGTTGATCCGTTGCACGATCACGAACGAGGGCGGCACGTTGGCAGCCTTCATGATCTCGCCGTGTGGCCCGGAAGCGTCGAAGAACCGGCGCACCGACTCCGACCCGTATTCCGGCGTCATCGTCTTCTCCTCGTCAGCGAGGACCCATTCGTAGAAGTGGCCGAAGTAATCGACCACGGCCTGGTCGTCGAAGTCGAGGTCGGCGGGGAGGAGCCCGATCTCGTCGAGGGTCTTGCGGAATGTCGCCACGTCGCCCTCGAAGACGAATGAGCGCAGCAACGAGGAGAAGGTCTCGACCTCGTCATCGGTGAACCGCTTGACGAGCCCGAAGTCGAGGAACACCACGTGGCCTCCCGGGCGGAACAGGTAGTTGCCGGGATGCGGGTCGCCGTTGAACGCCTGGAGGCCGTACATGCTCCGGAACACGAAGCGGAAGATCGTCTCGGCCGCGAGGTCGCGCTCGTCCTGGGGCCAGGTGAGCATCTCGTCGAACCGCACCCCGTCGGCGAGCTCCGTGGTGAGCACCCGTTGGGTCGACAGCTCGTCGACGACCTCCGGAACATCGATGAACGGGTGATCCCGGTAGGCGTCGGCGAAGAAGCGCTGGTTCTCGGCTTCGAGCCGGTAGTCGAGTTCCTCGATCAACCGTTCGCGCAGCTCGTCGACGATCGGGCCGGAGTCGATGCCGGGAAACATCATCCCGAGCCCACCGAAGAGGAGGTTGGCGCTGCCGAGATCCGACTCGATGGCTTCGTCGACGCCCGGGTACTGCACCTTCACCGCGACGGCGACGCCGTTCGTGGTGAGGGCCCGGTGCACCTGGCCGATCGACGCCGATGCGATCGGGACCGGGTCCCACTCCGCGAACAGCGTCTCGGGCGGACTGCCGAGTTCGGACTCGACGACGCCGGCGGCGAGCTCGGCACTCATCGGCGGCGCGTCGGACTGGAGTTGTGCGAGCGCCTCTCGGACGTGAGGGGGCATGCCCGAATCGAGGTAGCTGGCCATCTGGCCGAGCTTCATCATCGCCCCCTTCATGTTCCCCAGGGTGTCGGCGATGGCGGCGGCGGTCTTCATCTCGAACTCGGTGTCGAGCGCCTCGCGACGCTCGGCATCGGCGAAGACCCGGCGTGCGCGGTGTACGGCATAGGCGCCGCCCGTCCTGCCACCGACGCGTGCGACCTGGGCAGACCGCGACACCCCGCCCCGCACGGTCGGTGTCGCTGGAGCCGTTCGTTCGAGCCCTCTGCGGAGCTGCAGGGTGCCGACCCACGCCGCGGCCGCGAGACCGGTGGTCAGTGCGAGCCCTCGCTTCAGACGCATCTGCGGAGGCTAGGGAACGGGCAGACTCGCCGACGATGTCGGTCCTCCTCGCACTGGGCTCTGCTGTGGTCTTCGGACTCGCGGACTTCCTGGGTGGGGTCGCATCTCGACGGACAACGGCCTGGACGGTCGTGATCGGCTCGCAGTTCTCCGGCGGACTCATCCTCGTCCTCGCCCTCCCGCTGCTCCCGTCGGCGACGGTCCAGACATCGGACCTGTTGTGGGGCGCAGCGGCGGGCCTCGCCGGTGCGGTGGCGCTCACGCAGTTCTTCCGGGCTCTGGCCCTCGGGACGATGTCGGTGGTCGCCCCGATCTCCGCCGTGATCTCCGGCGGGGTCCCGGTGGTGGCGGGTTTCGCGCTCGGTGAGCGTCCGACTGTGCTGGCCTGGTCGGGGATCGCGCTGGCGCTGCCGGCGATCGCGTGCATCTCCCGCGAGCACTCCGACGTGATCGAGAAGACGCGACCGGACGTGCTGGTGTCCGCCATGCTCGGTGGGTTCGGATTCGGCGTGTTCTTCGTGCTCCTCGACCGGACCGGCGATGGCGCGGGCATCCAACCGCTCATCAGCGCCCGTGCGACCTCGGTCCTCATCATCGGTGCCATCGGATTGGCGACGGCACGCCTGGAGCCGGTTCGTGGACGACTCCTCGGGATCATCGCGGTGTCCGGAGTCCTCGACATGACCGCGAACGTCCTGTTCCTCTATTCGGTGCGGGAGGGACTGCTCGCGCTGGGGTCGGTCATCGCGGCCATGTACCCGGCGAGCACGCTCGTCCTCGCTCGTACCGTCCTGGGCGAACGGCTCCAACGGGTCCAGATCGCTGGACTGGCCATGGCTGCGGTCGCGGTGGCACTCGTGGCGCTCGGCTGATCGCTTCCGTAGGGTCCGCGCCATGACGGGCGACCTCCCCCTGCTCACGACGTCGCAGGTGGCCACCTTCGTGGCCCGTGGCTTCCTCCCACTCCCGGGTGTCGTCCCCGACGACTTGAATGCCGCGGCCTCCGACGAGCTCGGTCGGATCATGTCCACCTGGGGCTCACCCGATCGACCCTTCGCTCCCTCCAGCGGCCAGACCTTCGCGGAGATCTACCCCGAGGGCTCCGCGATCGGCGAGGTCCTCCGCCACCTGCCGGTGGCGGGAGCGTTGCAGTCCCTCCTGGGACCCGACCCGGTCTTCGACCACGACTTCGTCCATCACAAGCCGGCCGGCGATCCGTTCGGCCAGTATCTGCACCAGGACGCCATGGTCGACCCATCGCTCGCGTTCGACGTCCAACTCTTCTACTTCCCGCACGAGGTCCTCGCTGGTGGCGGAGGTACGGGGTTCGTGCCCGGCACACACCTGCGAAGGGTGCACGAGACCGACGTCGGTCGGTACGTCCACATGGCCGGCGAGCAGCAGTGGGAAGGGCCGGCCGGATCGGTGGTGCTCTTCCACCAGGGGTTGTGGCACCGGGGTATGCCGAACCCGTCGGACCGTGACCGCCTCATGTACAAGATCCGGCTCAACCCGACCGCACCACAGGTCCGGCACTGGGACATGAGCGATCTCGACACCATGCAGAACGGGCCGGACGACCATCTGTTCGCCAGATTCCGTCTCGACTCCGTCGCCGCGGTGCTGCGGAACCGGGAGCCGTGGCTCGGCGAGGCGGACTACCGGCTCGAACTGGCCAACCGTGCTGCGCTGTGGCGCTACCTCACCGGCGACGACGAGTTCGACGTCGACTACTACCTGACCCGCACCGAGGGCCACGAGTCGCTCACGTGATGGACGCGACGACCGACCGCCAGCAGGTGCTGTTCCTGTACCTCGAGCACTCGAACCTCGACGGCCGGGTCGTCGCGTGGACGTTCCACGACGGGTCAGGCGAAGCGTCGGATCTCGAAGGATCGCCGCCGTACAAGTCGGGCACGGCAGCACTGCAGGACGGTTGGCGTCTGATCCAGGCCTCGCCGGTTCCCCAACGGATCCCCGGTGCCGAACGCGTCACCGGCCGACTCGAGCACGAGTTCCTGTTCGAGCGGATCGTTCCCGCACCCTGACCAGTCAGCGGGGGCGGAGCACCATCTGCGTGCAGCGGAACGCGGCGATCGTCCGGTCGGTGGTGTGGTTGCGGACGTCGACGTCCCACACCTGCGTCGAGCCACCGACGTGCAAGGGCGTCGCGACGGCGGCCACTCGCTCGCCCTCCTTGGCCGAGCCGAGGAAGTTCACCTTGAGCTCGACTGTCGTGAAGCTCGCACCCTCGGGGATGTTGGCACCGCAGCCGATGGCGCACAGGGTGTCGGCGAGCGAGATGATCGCCGGTGCGAACAGGAACCCCGTGCCCGCGATGAGCGGTTCGGTCACGTCGATGTGTCCGCGCACCTCGTCGGGTGCCGCATGGTCGAAGACCGCGCCGTGGAGACCCGGAGCCTTCGGCCCGAAGAAGTCGTTCATCCTCGCTGCATGCTCACTCGGACTCTCGGTCATGGCTACCAGCCCTTGTAGTCGGGGTCCCGTCGCTCGATGAACGACTGCACGCCCTCGTTGGCGTCGTACGACGACATGTTCCGTTCCTGGGCGGCGGCCTCGTCTCGGAACGCGGTGGCGCGGTCGACGTCGAGGCTGTTGTTGACCAAGCGCTTCGCCAACGAGATGGCGATGGTCGGCGACGCAGCCAGACGGGTCGCGAGTGCATCGACCTCCGCGGCGAGCTGGTCGGCGGGCACGACGCGGTTCACCAGACCGAGCGCCGCGGCCTCGGCCACGGGGAGGTCGTCGCCCAGGAAGAGCAGCTCCTTGGTCTTCTGGATGCCGATGATGCGGGGGAGGAGCCAGGCACCGGCACCGTCGGGCACCAGCGCCCTGCGGATGAAGACCTCGACGAACTTGGCGTGATCGGCGGCGACGATCATGTCGCAGCAGAACGCCAGATGGGCGCCGATACCGGCAGCAGTGCCGTTCACCGCAGCGATCACCGGCTTCTCGCAGTCCAAGATCGCGGCCATGAGTCGTTGCGCGCCCGTCTCGATCACGCGGGCGACCTGGCCGACGGGACGATCCGGTGCGCCGTCGGGCTTGGAAGGCTGGGGTCGACTCGCCCGCAGGTCCGCTCCCGTGCAGAAGTGACGGTCGCCGGCGGCACCCAGGACGACCACGCGGATCTCGAGCAGCGCCGACGCCTCCTCCAGTGCGGCGATCACCGCGTCGCGCTGATCGGGGGTGATCGAGTTCGCGGCGTCGGCACGGTTGAGCGTGATCCGACGGATGCCGTCGGTGTCGTCGACGAGGAGGTCGGAGTCGGTTGACGAGCCAGTCGAGGAGTCGGTCACGGCGGCGAGGGTAATCACGTGGAACCATGGGCCGCGATGCGTGCCCTGGTCACCGGAGCCTCGGGCTTCCTCGGGAGCCGACTGGTCTGGCAGCTGCGCGCGCACGGCAACGACGCTGCGGTCCTCGTCCGTTCCACCAGCGACCGTTCACGTTTCGCGGCGGCAGAGCCTGACGTGGCCATCGGCGACATCACCGACCCCGCGTCCCTCCGATCGGCCATGGACGGTGTCGATGCGGTCTTCCACACTGCAGCCCAGTACGAGATGGGTCCTGCCGACCCGACCTCGCTCGACAGGATCAACGTCGACGGAAGCAGGAACGTGTTCGGTGCCGCCGCAGAGGCCGGCGTCCCGACCGTCTACGTGTCGTCGGTCGCGGCACTCGGCCCGACCGGCACGACGCAGGAACACGAGGACCACTGGTCGGACGACGAACCGGTCTCGCACTACCAACGAACCAAGCGCGAGGCCCACCTCGTCGCCCGCCGATTCCAGGACGAGGGCGTCGACGTGCGGATCGGATCGCCCGGTGGCATCTACGGCGTCGGCGACACGTCGTCGCTCGGCAAGATGATGAGGGCCTACATGACGGTCACGATGCCGGTCGTCGCGTTCCGCGACGCGATCCAGTCGACCGTCCAGGTCGACGACTGCGCCGACGGGTTGCTCCGGATGCTCGAGGACGGCGCGCCGTCGTGCGAGTACATCCTCTGCACCGAGTCGGTGACGATGAAGGAGTGGATCGTGGCGATGGTGCAAGCCGCCGACAAGCCCGAGCCGATGTACTACATCGGCGACGACCATGTCGTCGCGCTCGGCCGGTACCTCGAGTGGTTCCTCCACGCCGTGGGTGGCCCACACGAACTGATCCACGAGAACATCGCCACCGCAGTGAACAACTTCGCCTACTCGGGCCGGAAGGCCCGTGACGACCTGGGCTGGAACCCCCGCCCCCTGGATCACGGGCTCCGACAGCTCGCAGCGTCATTCGGCCGCTGACGGTCGCGACGATCTCTCTCAGCGGGCGTCGACGTGCTCAGCGTGCCAGTCGGTGAGCCGTCGGGCGAACGTCGCCGGGTCGTCGCACATCGGGAAGTGGTTGCCGCCCGGGACCGTCCACGAGGATGCCCTCGGGAAGAGGCGGTGCCAGTGGTCGGCGAATCCGAACGGGTCGTTCCTCTCGCCGAACACGGTGAGCACCGGTCGGTCCGAGAAGGTCGTCGAGAGCACGTGCTCGGCCTCCTCGAACAGCGCGGATGAGCGGCTGGCCGAACGCATCGCACGGTGGAAGTTCCTGGCCTGGCGCCTGCTCCGGTAGGGACCGAAGAAGGCCTGTCGATCGGCGTGGTCGAGGTGCCGTCCCACGCCGCTGCTCGTACGGGTGAGGCGGGGGACCAATCGGATCGAGCCCAACAGCCCGGTCGCCGGTCGACTCCCCAGGACGCGGAGCATCGCCCGCAGCATTCGGAGGTCGGGACGCCAGGCGAAGGTGTTGACGGCGACGATGCCAAGGAGGCGGTCGGGCCGGCGAGCGGCCGCGTGGAGTCCCACGACCCCGCCGAGGTCGTGGAGCACGAAGGTGGCCCGCTCCACATCCCGCGCGTCCAGCACCTCATCGAGGAGCGCGGGGTAGGTCGCGAGGTCCACGTCGTGGGGCGTTCCCTCGCTGAGCCCGCTGCCGGGGAAGTCGATGGTGATGCACCGGAACCGGGTGCGCAGCTCGTCGATGAGATCGCGCCAGACGAACGACCACATGCCGGCGTGCACGAACACCAGGGTCGGACCTTCGCCCTCGTCGGTGACGTGGATGTCGAGGTCGTCGTCGCCCACCGAGTGGCGGTGGCGGCGAAGCGTGAACGGCCATCGGTCGACATCGAGCCAGTCGGGCCGATCGAGCTCGTCGGCGGTCCGGTCGTGGGTGGCATCGAGAGTGCTGGTCATGGCGGTTCTCCTCATCAGCTGGTTGGATACAGGGAGGACGAACCGGCGAGTCCGACTGTGACACGGCGCACGATGTCACGAACCGGGGTCGTCGTTCGTCCCTCCTCCATGGGCCACACCGACGCACCCGACCGTCACTTCATCGAAGCGGCGTGGAGACAGACCCGACCTCGACTCGTCGACATCGGCTACCGGATGCTGGGCAGCATGGCCGAGGCCACCGATGTGGCCGACGAGGCCTGTACGCGGCTCCTGGCCGCTGACCACGATGCCGTCGATGACGTGACCGGCTGGCTGGTGACGGTCACCGGTCGCCTCTGCATCGACCGCCTCCGGTCGGCCGACCGCAGTCGACGGGCCTACGTGGGGCCCTGGCTGCCGGAGCCCGTGCTCCGTCTCCCGGACCCGTCGGCCGTCGACCCCGCCGATCGGGTGACGCTGGACGACTCGATCCGACTGGCTCTCCTGGTGGTGCTCGAACAGCTCTCCCCCGCGGAGCGGACGTCGCTGGTGTTGCACGACTTCTTCGCCTACTCCTTCGACGAGGTGGCGACGATTGTCGGCCGTAGCCCGGATGCGTGCCGCCAACTCGCGAGCCGAGCGCGTCGAAAGGTCCAGGCGGACCCCGAGACGCCCCCCGGTGACGTCGACCACGACGAACTCGAGCGGGTCGCCCGGCACTTCGCCGACGCGTGTTCGGCGGGGAGGATCGAGCCGCTGCTCGAGGTGCTCGATCCCGACGTCGTCGGCGACTTCGATTCGGGCGGCGTCGTGCCCGGAGCACCGCTCACGGCGATCGTCGGAGCCCCACCGGTGGCCCGTGTGCTTCGCCATGCCTTCCTCGACTCGGGATTCCGGTTCACGGTCGAGGACGTGAATGGCCTGCCGGGCGTGGTCGTGTGGCGCGGCGATCGCCTGGTCGCCGTCACCGCCCTCGGCGCTCGCGACGGGCGAGTCAGCGTGCTGCACGCGGTCGGCAATCCCGACAAGCTCCGACACCTCGGCCCCACCTGGGACGGCTCGACCTGAACGACCACGGCGATCAGCCGAGATACCGCAACGCGTCCCAGGTCGTTGCCCAGTCCGACCGTGTGCCACGGCACACGACGATGGGCGTGCCCTGCACTTCGTTGTCGATGTCGAGTTCGTTGTCCACCACCGCGACCTGTTCGCAATGGTCGAAGAACTCCTGGAGGTAGCCGAGGCTGAACCGGATCGCCACCACGGTCGCCTCGACGTCGGTCGGCCGACGGAAGTCGACGTATCCGTTGTGGGGGGAGTACGCCGGCGGAAGACCTCGTGCCGGGCCGAAGCGGTCGAGCGCACCGGCTTCGCCGTAGGTGGCGCCGAGGAGGATCACCGACGCCTGCTCCTCCGCGGGAAGTCCACTGACCACGCTGGCGACCTGCTCCACCAGCGGGACCCATCCGACGGTCTCGGCCACGGCCTCGTTGACCGATCCGGTCAGACGGACGGCCGACACCGGGAGCACCGGGAGTCCGACGAGAACGCTGAACAGCCCGTTCACCACGACGAGTACCGGCAGACGTCGGGACCCCTCCGGCGGCGTCGCGGCGATGCCGGCCAGCACCAGAGTCAGCGACAGCGGAACGACGTAGTACGGCCGCCCACCGACTGCCAACGTGATCGTGAGACCGGCGAACCATGCCCACAGCAGCGCGCGGAACCGGCCTCCGTCTGCGTCACTGCGCAGCCAGCGCACGCCTCGCCAGGCCGCGCCGAGGAGAACCGGTCCGACGAGGAGGATCTGCAGCGGGATCAGCGTGATCCGGTTCTCGGTGGCCAAGCGCTCCGACAGCGCGCGGGCCATGTCCGACTGGGGCCAGCCGTTGGTCGCCTGCCACCACAGGTTCGGCGCACCGAGGACGAGGGCGATGCCCGCGCCCGCGGCCAGCCAACGGGACAGCAGGAGATCCCGACGTCGTTCGGCCAGCAGGCCGAAGCCGCCGGCGAGTGCGAGGAGGACGACCAGGTTCTTGTTCAACATCGACACGCCAGCCACCGCGCCGATCGCCATCCACCACCGGGGATCCGCTGTCCGCAACATCCGGGCGAACATCCACAGCACCACCAACCAGACGAAGAGGTCGAACGTCGCCGTCGCCAGGAGGTGACCGACACCGAGCAGGAAGCCTCCCGCAACCGTGGCCGCCGCACCGAGGATCTGGGCCCGGCGATCGCCGCCGAACTCGCGCACGATGAGCGACGCCACCACGACCGACACGCTGGTCACCAGCGCCGGCAGGGTCCGGAGAACAACGAGGTTGTCGGGGGCGATGATGTCGCTCATCCGCGCGACGAAGGGAGTGAACGGCGGTTGGTCCACGAACCCCCACGCGAGGTGACGACCGGCCTCGCGGAAATACAGCTCGTCACGGTGCCACCCGTAGCGAGGAGCCAGCATCACGAGCACCAGACCCATCGCGCCGGCCACGGTGACGACCGCGGCGGTCGCATGACCGGGCAGCGTCGGTCGTGCCTTCTCAGGCGTCGGGCCCGGCTCGTCCACGTCGTGAACGTACAAGAACGCCGGGTTCGATCCGTCGCTCGCGGACGCGCCAGCGGGACCAGCCGGCGCCGCCTGAGCCGGCGAACAATAGGGTCGGGTGATGATCGTTGCGCGACTGCATCTCCTCGATCTGATGAGGACCGCACGTACCGACATGCTCGCTGCAATGGATTCCCTTCCCGCTGAGGCCGAGTTGTCGAGAGCCGGATTCGGTGTGCCGCTGGTGGTCGCCCAACAGTTCTCGTCCGCCCATCAAGTCCTCGTCTCGGATGCAGAGTCGTACCGAAAGCCCTGGATGATCCGTCAGGTGATCGAGGGCGGCCTCGGAGAGAACCTGTTCACCACCGACGGTGACGCCTGGCTTGCACGTCGTCGGCCATGCGCGCCCGTGTTCGGTGTCCACCAGATGGAGGCCCTCGCTGGGACGATGGTGGCGACGGTGTCTGACGTCGTCGAGAGCTGGCGAACCGGCGAGATCGACATCCAAGCAGCGATGACCGACCTCACGATGCACGTTGCTCTCCGTGGACTGCTCGGAACCACCGACAGCACCTCCGAGGTCGCAGCCGAGGTGCGCACCGAGTTCGAGGAGATCCTCGAGTGGATCACCTTCCGCTTCACGCGACCCCTCTCGCCACCAGCGTTCGTACCCACCAGCAGGAACCGCAGGCTCGGCGGTTCCAAGAAGCGTCTCCGTCGTGCGATCGAGCGACTGATCGACCAACGGCGCGAACACGATGATGGATCAGTTGACGTCCTCAGCCAACTGGTTGTCGGGCAACGTGACAAGACACACGATCTGAGCACTGACGCGATCGTCGACGAGTGCGTCGGTTTCCTCTTCGCGGGGCACGAGACCACGGCATCGACGTTGACCTGGGCCTTGTACGAACTCTCGCGCCGGTCAGATCTCCAGGATGTCGTTGCGACCGAGGCATCGAAGTTGAACGCAGACCGCGCGACCCTCGTGCGGGACATCGGTGCCATGACCCGAACGAGTGCCGTGGTCGAAGAAGCGCTTCGCCTGTACCCAGCGGGCATCTCGATCGCTCGATCAGCGAAGCGGACGACCGAGATCGGAAGCGAGAAGATCCGACGAGGGACGCTCGTCATGATTCCCGTGTATGCCATTCAGCGGTCACCAGCTGTTTGGGAGCGACCGAACGAGTTCGACCCCACCCGTCACGATCTCGGGAGCGGCGAGGGCCTTCTCCCCTTCGGGCTCGGCCCCCGTCGGTGCCTCGGCGCACGATTCGCCCGTACCGAGCTGAGGATCGCGCTGGGGTTCATCTGCTCGACCTGGCGACTCGCCTACGACCGGCCGACGCCGCCCGAGCCGATCGTTGCGCCATCGCTCCGCGCTGCGGGTGATCTCACACTCAGGATCACCGAGCGGACGCCGTAGGCGTGGAGCCGGTGCCCCCACCCGTACGCTCGGCGTCATGTCGAGCGAATGGGACGAGGTCGCGGCAGCGTGGGACGAGGCGCCGACGGTCCGGGCGTACGCAGCAGCGGCGTTCGAGTCGCTCGTCGATTTGGCGTCGATGGCCGGCGTCGATCTCGACGGGGCGAGGGCCTGCGACTTCGGATGTGGCACCGGGTTGCTGACCGATCGGCTGGCCGAGCGGTGCGCGTCGGTGGACGCCATCGACACCTCGCCAGCCATGCTGGCCGCCGTACGAGCCAAGATCGACGACCATCGTTGGGTCCACGTCCAGACCTTCGATGCGCTCCCGCCGGCAGCGGAGCCGTATGACGTGGTGGTGTGCTCGTCCGTGCTCTCCTTCGTCGACGACCACCCGGACACCGTCGCGGATCTGACAACGCGCCTGCGTCGCGGCGGTCTGTTCGTGCAGTGGGACTGGGAGGCCGAGCCAGACGACCCGGACCACGCCGGCCTCACTCGGGCCGCGATCGAATGCGCGCTCGCGGACGCAGACCTGGTGGGCGGGACCGTGGAGGCGGCGTTCACCATCGAGGCCGACGGCGAGCTGATGCGCCCGCTCTGCGCCTGGGGATTGCGTCGATAGCGCGAGCTCGCGGCGCCGAGGCGTACGGTCGACCGGCATGCGGAGGTCGGTCTGCGTCGTTCGTGGCTGGGATGTGGCGCGCGTCGACGGCGACACCGCGGTCATGAACGCTGCGTCGCTGGTCAAGCAGGTCGTCGCGCATCTGGCGCTCGAACTCCTCGACGACCTGGACGATGTCGTCCTCGACGAGATCACGGTTCGTCACATCGTGTGCCATACGACCGGTCTCCCGAACTGGCGTCCCGACGGTCAGCCGCTCGCCCCGCTTCGCCCGCCCGGGCAGCACTGGGGGTACTCGAGCGAGGGCTTCGTTCTGCTCCAGCATCACCTGGAACGCGTCAGCGGCGAGTCGATCACCAGCCTCGCAGCCGATCGAGTGTTCCGACCGCTCGGGATGGACGACAGCTACCTCACGCCCGAGCCGGAAGCCGGGTTCCATGGCTACCGGCCGCTGATGACGACCGCAGCCGACTACGGACGGTTCCTCGCGCACGTCCTTCGCCTCGCCGACGCCCGTTGGCAACCGCTGTGGCCGATCGACGCCGAGCTCGCCTGGGGCGCGGGCTGGGGCATCGAGGTCGGTCCACCCGTGTACGGCTGGCAGTGGGGGCAGAACCCCGATGCCAGCAACTTCGTGATCGGCTGCCCCTCCACCGGCGACGGTGTCGTGGTTCTCACCGACCAACCCGACGATCGCCCGTTCTACCGCTCCGTCGTCGAGCGTGAACTCCCCGGCGATCACGCCTCACTGCGGGTCGAGCACAACCAGACCTGGCTCGAACACTTCCTCTGACCGTTGAACGATCAGGCCGCTGCCGGCATTCCCGGTACGCAACGCATAGCGGACAGAATCCCTGCTCGATGGCAACGCTGCTCCTCATCACCGGACCGCCCGGCACCGGCAAGTCCACGTTGGCCGACGCGGCCGCGGTCGAGCTGTCCGCGCCCGTGCTCGGTTGGGACTGGTCGATGGCATCGCTGACGCAGTTCGGTCCGATCCAGGAGGCAATCGCCGGGATGTCCCATCTCGATCATCGGCGCGTCGGCTGGTCGATCCTCTGGAATCTGGCCACCGCTCAGCTGTGGCGCGGATCATCGGTTGTGCTCGACGGCGTCGCTCGTGACCTCGAAGTGTCTGGCACGCGAGACCTCGCCGAGACGACCGGTGCCCGCTGCATCGTCGTGGCCACGCGTTGCGAAGACGCTGCTCTCCAACGCGATCGCGTCGAGGGACGTGTGCGCGGGATCCCGGGCTGGCACGAACTCGATTGGGACCAGGTGTCCGCCTTGCTCGACCGCTGGGACGAGCCGACCGACGTCGATCTCCGCCTGGACGCCGTCCGGCCGCTCGAGGGCAACGTCGACCGACTTGTCTCGGTGCTTCGCTCGTGACCGCGGCCCCAACGGCGGCGAACGGCGTCTCCGGTGTTGCTCATGCGGCAGGCTGGCGCCGTGGCGACTGAACTCCTGTATCTCCGGGACGCACGCCGACGCGACTTCACGGCGACCGTCATCGACGTCGATCCGGAGGGCCGACGGGTCGCACTCGACCGGACCGTGTTCTATCCGACCGGCGGCGGTCAGCCGCACGACACCGGCACGCTCGGTGCGAATCCGGTCGTGGGCGTCCGCAAGGAGGGCGCGACGGTCTGGCATACGATCGGCGACGACGGTGGGTTGCCGGACCTGGGCGACACCGTGACGGGCAGCATCGACTGGGATCGCCGCCACCAGTTGATGCGCACGCACACCGCGCTCCACGTCTTGTGCGGCGTCATCTGGAACGAGTGGCGAACGGCCGTGACCGGCGGGAACATGGAGCCACTGTCGGCGCGGATGGACTTCGAGTTCGATCCGCTGCCGGAGGACTTCGGTGCCCGCGTCGAGAAGTTGGTCAACGAGGAACTGGCAGCTGATCACCCGATCGAGGTGTCGTTCCTCCCGCGATCGATCGCGGTGGAGGACGAGGACCTGATCCGAACGAAGGTGAACCTCATCCCCGAGTCGGTCGAGGAGATCCGCGTGGTCGACATCGTCGGGCTCGACAAGCAGGCTGACGGGGGAACCCACGTCGCATCGACCGGCGAGGTCGGCCGGATCCGGGTCGTGAAGACCGAGTCGAAGGGCAAGGGCAACAAGCGGATCCGACTCGAGGTGGTCGACGTGTCAGCCGACGAGGCCTGGCAGGTCGGCTCGCCTCCCGGTCCACGGGGTCGCCGACTCGACCTGTGAAGCGACCCGGAGGAGTAGGCCTTCCTGGAACGGCGGTGCCACGACCTGTGCGCCGATCGGCAGTCCGGTGTCGGCCGCGTGGTGCACGGGGAGCGAGATGGCGGGGAGGCCGTTGAGATTGAACATCGACGTGAACAGCACCGAGGCCAGGACCGTCATCGAGATGTCGGCGGGTGCCGTGGTGATCTCGTCGAGGATCTGTCCGGCCGGCGCCGGTTGGATGGGCATCGTCGGTGTGACGAGGATGTCGAAGTCGCGGCCCCATTGGACGTTGACGTCACGCGTCCACAACTGCAGGGCTCTGATGCCCTCGGTGTAGACGAGACTGCTGATCTTCGCAGCGGCGTCGTAGCTCGCGCGGTTGCTCTTCTGCACCTCGTCCCAGTCCACCGGGTTGGCTGACAGTCCCGCGCCGACGACCTCGCCGAAGTGCGCGGCGAACTGGTCGATGTGCGCCTCGAAGTCGACCTCGACGATCTCGTGTCCGGCCGCTTCGAGCGCCGCGACCGTCTTGTCGACCGCGGCCGCACACTCCGGGTCGGTCTCGACCGACATCACCGCTGCCGTGGTCGAGGCGACCCGGAGTCGACCCGGCTCGCGGCCGACCTCGTCAGCGAAGGGTCGCTCGGGCGGGGGAGCGCTGTACCACGACAGCGGGTCGAACTGGCCCATCGCATCCAGGGCCGCAGCCGTGTCAGCGACGGTGTGGGTCACCACGCCCTGGGTCGACGCACCCTCCCAGCCGAAGGTCCGGTCGGTCACCCGGCCACGCGCCGGCTTGAGTCCGACGAGGCCGGTGCAGGTCGCGGGAATGCGTATCGAGCCTCCACCGTCACTGGCGTGGCCGATCGTGAACATGCCTCCGGCGACCGCTGACGACGCGCCACCCGAGGAGCCACCGGAGGTGTAGTCGGTGTTCCACGGGTTGCGGGTGATGCCGTAGCGCTCGTTCTCGGTCGCGGTGACGCTGCCGAACTCGGGGGAGTTGGATCGCCCGCAGGGGAGGAATCCCGCGTCGATGAGTCGTTGGACGGGCAGTGAGGTGTCGTTCACCGGTTCGGCCGAGGCACCCTTCGATCCCAGGGTGTTGGGCCAGCCCTCCACGTTGTAGAGGTCCTTGATCGGGATCGGCACACCGAAGAACGGCGGGAGGTCGTCGGCGCCTTCGCTCGCGATGCGATCCGTCGCTGCCGCGGCCCGGGTCCGTGCATCGTCCTCGTCCAGCCAGATGATGGCGTTCAGCGCCGGGTTGTACCGGTCGATCGCGGCGAGCGACTCGTCCATCGCCTCGGTGGGGGACACGTCTCCCTTGCGGATGGCGGCGGCGAGGTCGAGGGCAGAAGCGTGGTCCATGCCGGGACGGTAGCCAGCATGTCCAGGTGGACGCGGGCTACGTTCGCCGACGTCGGCCGTAGAGCGCCTTGGCCAGGTCGTCCGCGGCCTTGTCGGGCGCGGTGCCGGTCCGCCGGACCAGCACGAGGCGCCGGCCGATGAACGATGGGCGGACCACACGGAGCTCGTCGACGGGGCCGATGCCCGTGAGCGAGAGCACTGTCCAGCCGAGGCCGAGCAGCACCATCTCGCGGAGGACTTCGGGCTGGTGCGATTCGGCGACGACATCGAAGTGCGCGCCGGCTCGAGCGAGCGCAGTGGCAATCAGCGCTCTCGTGTGTGACCCCGACGGGAACGTGACCCATGGTCCCCAGTCGGCGGGCCGGTTCGCCTCGGAGTCTGCCGGCGCCAGGACGGCCAGAGGATCATCGAGGATGGGCGTGACGTCGACTCCGGGCGGGGTCTCCGGCGGCTGGATGCAGACCACCAGGTCGAGCTCGGCTCGTTCCAGGCCCTGGAGCAGCGCACTCGACGGACCGACCGTGAGCCGGAGTTCGACATCGGGCCGTGCGTCCCGGTACTCGCGCAGTACGTCGCGGCAGTGGTGGGTGGCGGCGGCGTCGATGAGCCCGAGCCGAACACGACCGGTGTGTCCACCACGCCGCCCGTCGACCCACCGCGCGAGATCGTGCGTCGCCGCCACGGTCTGTTCGGCATAGCGGAGGACCTCGGCGTGGTCTCGTGTCGGCACTCGCCGCCGGCCGTCGCGCTCGAACAGGGTGAGACCGAGCCGACGTTCCAACTCTGCGAGCCCCTGCGACAGCGCGGACGGCGTGACCCCGACGCTGGTGGCAGCGTCGGCCCACGTCGCCGATCGGTCGACGGCGAGCAGGTACTCGAGTTGCTGCGTCGTCAGGACCAGGCTTCGGTTCGAGAGGTCGGCCACCTGGCGAAGAATAGTTCAGTCTTGCTGAACTGTTGTTGTGCAATTCGCCGCGATGCTTATGCTCGAGACCATGACTGCTCGTGAGATTGCACCCGCCGACGGCAAGCTCGGCGTCCTCCTTCCCGGCCTGGGCGCCGTGTCGTCGACCTTCATCGCCGGCGTCCTCGCTGCCCGCGCTTCGGGCGACGCGCCCATCGGCTCGCTCAGCCAGATGGCGCACATCCGCCTCGGGGATCGGGCGGAGAACCGGAACCCGCTCATCAAGGACTTCGTTCCGCTGGCCGATCTGAACGACCTGGTCTTCGGGGCGTGGGATCCCATCAGCGCCAACGCCCTCGAGGCCGCCCGCACCGCAGGCGTGCTCGAGGAGCGCGACATCGCCGCCGTCTCGGCCGAGATGGAGGGTGTGGTCGCCATGGAGGCCGTGTTCGACCAGGACTGGGTCAAGCGTCTCGACGGACACCGCATCAAGACCGGCGACACCAAGATGGATCTGGCCGAGCAGCTCATGGCCGACATCGAGAACTTCCGGACCGAGAACGACTGCGACCGCCTAGTGATGGTGTGGTGCGCGTCGACCGAGGCGTACCGCGACGTCACCGCCGTGCACCAGAGCGTCGAGGCGTTCGAGCAGGGCCTGCGCGACAACGACGAGATGATCTCGCCCAGCCAGATCTACGCCTATGCGGCGATCATGTCCAAGGTCCCCTATGCGAACGGCGCCCCCAACCTCAGCTGCGACCTGCCGTGCATGCTCGAGCTCGCTGCTCGTGAGGGCGTGCCGATCGGTGGCAAGGACTTCAAGACCGGCCAGACACTGATGAAGACGATCCTCGCTCCCGGATTCAAGTCGCGGATGCTCGGACTGCGCGGCTGGTACTCGACGAACATCCTCGGCAACCGCGATGGCGAGGTCCTCGACGACCCGGAGAACTTCAAGTCGAAGGAGGTCTCGAAACTCGGCGTCATCGACACGATCCTCCAGCCCGATGCGTACCCCGACCTCTACGGAAACGTCGACCATGTGGTGCGGATCAACTACTACCCGCCCCGGGGCGACAACAAGGAGGGCTGGGACAACATCGACATCTTCGGGTGGATGGGCTACCCGATGCAGATCAAGGTCAACTTCCTCTGCCGCGACTCGATCCTCGCCGCCCCGTTGGTCCTCGACCTCGCACTGTTCTTCGACCTCGCGGCCCGCGCCGGCGAGTCGGGCGTGCAGGAATGGATGAGCTTCTACTTCAAGGCACCGATGGTCAGCGACGAGGCGCTCAACCCCGAGCACGACATCTTCATCCAGCAGATCAAGCTCAAGAACACGTTGCGTACGTGGATGGGCGAGGAGCCGGTGACCCACACCGAGATGTAGACCCACACCGGGATCTCGCCGTCCCGCCTGGGGCATGATGCCTCCGTGGAGCAACACGACATGACCGTCTCGAGCCGTGACGCCAGCGTCCTCCGAGGCGCACTCGAGCGGTGGATCGCGGCAAAGCGACCCGGCGCGACGATCACGTCGTTCGAGCGACCGGACGGCAACGGCATGTCGAGCGAGACGCTGCTGTTCGACGCGCGCTGGGACGGTGAGGATCACCCGCTCGTCGCGCGGGTCGCCCCGGCCGAGGCCGACGTACCGGTCTTTCGGACCTACGACCTCGACATGCAGTTCCGCGTGATGCAGTTGGTGGCCGAGCGCTCCGACACCCCGGTGCCCGAGTGTCTCTGGAACGAACCAGACCCCACGGTCATCGGTTCGCCGTTCTTCGTGATGCGTCGTGTCGACGGCCTGGTTCCTCGCGACAACCTTCCGTACACCTTCGAGGGCTGGGTCCTCGATGCATCGCCAGCCGAACGCATGGCGATGCAGGACGACACGGTCTGGGCCGTCGCCGGCATCCACAGCGTGGATCTCGACGGGGTCGACACCGGTTTTCTCGGCCACGACCCCGCCGGGCCGTCGGCGCTGCGCCAGCACGTGGACCACTGGCGGGACTACTACCGCTGGCTCGACCTCGCCGAACCCATCGCGGTGATCGACGACGCGTTCGGGTGGATCGAGGGCAACTGGCCAGCGGACGACGGCGGCGTGCCCGCGCTGAGCTGGGGTGACTCGCGCATCGGCAACGTCCTGTACGACGGATTCCGTCCCGCCGCAGTGCTCGACTGGGAGATGGCGTCGATCGCTCCGCGAGGTGCCGACATCGGGTGGATGAGCTACATCCACGACTTCTTCCAGGACGTCGCCGTGCAGATGGATCTGCCCGGGATCCAGGGCTTCCTGCAGATGGACGACCTGGTCGAGACCTACGAGGCACGCACCGGGATCACCATCACCGACGGTCAGTTCTGGAAGGTGTTCGCTGCCCTCCGGTACGGGCTGATCATGGCCCGGATCCACCAACGCCAGGTCACCTTCGGTGAGGTCGAACCGTCGGACGATCCCGAGGTCGGCGTGATGCATCGGGACTGGCTGCGGTCCGCGATCGGTCCCTGAGGTGCCAGGCTGTCGACGTGACCGACGACAGCACCCCAGAAGACGCTCCCGAGGTGTCGCTCATCCCCCAGACCCTCGTGGGCATCTCGTTCCCGGACCTGTTCCGGGCCCAGGAGTTCCTCACCGCGTTGCAGGGCCTCGCGGCGAAGAAGCAACTCGTGCTCGAGGACGCGGTGATCCTGGCCAAGAACGACGACGGCAAGACCGTCGTACGCGAGACGATCGATCCCCAACCCGGGCGCTCTGCCCTGTCGGGCGGCATGTGGACCGGCCTGTTCGGCCTGGTCCTCGGTGGACCGGTCGGTTGGGTCGCAGGTGCCGCCATCGGTGCCGGTGCCGGCGCCTTGACCGCCAAGGTCGTCGACCTGGGGATCTCCGACGACTGGGTTGCCTGGTTCCGCGACGCCATCCAGCCCGGCACGGCCACGATCGCGGCGCTCGCGAGCGAGATCGTCGAGGACTCCCTCGTCGCCGAGGTGCACCGCTTCGTCGGCGCCGATCTCGTCTACGCCAACTTCGACGACGAGATGATGGGGCGGCTCAAGGACGCGCTCGACATCACCGACCACCTGCGCTCCTGACCTTCTCGCGTCGGGTCAGATCTCCCGGCAGAATTGGGCGATGCTCGCTGCCGCCTCACGGCTGATGTCCGGGCAGACGAGCGACATCTCGGTGCCGTGGATCGTGCCCATCGCCTGCCGGCAACGGGCCGCGACGCCGGCGCGCAGGAGCAGCCGGTAGAACTCGATCCCTTCGTCACGCAGCGGGTCACACTCGTTCACGCTGATGACCGTGGGGACGAGCCCGGCGACGTCGTCCTCGGTGGCGAACGCCGGCCAGGCCAGCGGGTTCTGCGCGTCGAAGGCCTCGATCCCGTACCCCATCCTTCCCCGGTTGTTGTGGAGGTGGAGGAAGATGCCCTCGTTCTCGACCGAGGAGGGGTAGCGGTCCTGGGGCCACTCGCCGGCGATGTAGGGGCACAGCGCGTACAGGCCCCGGATCAACGCCAGGTCCCCGTCCTGGTGCAACTTGAGCCCGGTGGCGAGCGTCAGGTTGCCGCCCCCGCTCTCGCCGGCCACCACGACGTGCGCCGGGTCGATCCCGAGGTCGTCGGCGTTGGCGACCAACCACTTCAGCCCGGAGACGCAGTCGTTCAGGCCGGCGGGAAACGGTTCGACCTGCGGTGCAGAAGACGGCTCGACGCAGTTGCGGAAGTCGATCAACGCAACGGCCACGCCCCCGGCGGCGATGAGACGTCCCCAGGCCTGGTACACGCCATAGAACGCCGACATCGACGCCATCCCGCCACCGTGGACGTAGTAGACGCACGGAACCGGACGCTCGGAGTCGGGGCGGATGAGCTGGAGCCTGACGGTGTTGCCATCGGGCTGTGACGTCAGCTCGTGGGTGGTGGTCGTGAGGCCGTCGGACGGGGCGATCTCCTCGTTGTCGAGGGCATCCATGATCTCCTTGACCGCGGCCTGCGCAGCGATTGCCTCGTCGGTGCTGGCCTCCTCGAGCAGCAGCTCCCGGGACGCCACGTCCGGCTGCGCGGCGGTGGGCATCAGACCCATCAGGTCCTTGATCCGGGGATCGATCCGCGGATCCTCGGTGAGCGTGGTCATGATCGGTTCCCCCTGCATGGACGGTTGGTCCCGACGATAGGGCAGCGAGGTGACACCGGTTCGTGGGATGCTCGTGGGCATGGGCCTCGCGATGACTGTCGAAGAACGGGAGCGGTTCCTGGCCGACCTCCACGTCGGCGTGATTGCCATCGAACGTCCCGACGGACCACCCCTCGCCGTGCCCATCTGGTACGACTATCGGCCCGGCGGCGACCTCTGGGTCCTCACCACCGCCGAATCGCTGAAGGGCCGACTTCTCCAGGCGGCCGGGAGATTCACCGTCGTCGCGCAGGTCGAGGACCCGCCGTTCTACAAGTACGTCAGCGTCGAGGGCCCGATCGTGTCGGTGCGGGCGGCCGACGTCGAAGCCGACAGCCGCCCGATGGCGCATCGGTACTTCGGGCCGGACATGGGGGACACCTACGTCGAGTCGACGGAGGACCAGGCGCTCAAGTTCACCATGACGCCAGAGCAGTGGTGGTCGGTCGACTACTCCAAGTTGGGCTGAGTCGTTCGTCGGGAGCTCACACCCGGAACTGGGCGAAGTCCGGGTCACGCTTCTCCATGAACGCCGTCACGGCCTCGATGTTGGCCGGCGACATCGCCAGTTCCGTCATCCCCGCCATCTCGCGTCCGATGGCGGCCACGACGTCTTCACGGCGGGACGCGAGCAGGGTCTGCTTCGTGCCCTGGAGGGCCGAGACCGGCCACCGGGCCAGGTCACGCGCTCGGCTGACGGTGGCGTCGACCAACGAATCACTGGGGTACGCCGCAGCGGCGAGGCCGTGGCCGACCGCCGTATCGGCGTCGATCCACTCGGCGGCGAGGAGGAGTTCGCTGGCGCGGCGACTGCCCACGACGCGCTCGAGCAGCACGCTGGCTGCTCCCTCGGGCACCAGCCCGAGGGAGACGAACGGAAAGCGCATGCGCAGGCCCTCGCCGACGTGCACGACGTCGCAATGCAGCGGAAGCGTCGCACCGATCCCGATCGCGGCGCCGTCGACCGCGGCGAGGAGTGGCTTGTCGAACGCGATCAACGAGTGCATGAACGCTTCGTAGTCCGAGGTGAAGCCATCGGTCCGTTGCTTCTGTTCGCCGAACGCCGACAGGTCCACGCCGGCGGAGAAATCGCCTCCGGCACCGGTGACCACGACGGCAGCGACCCTGCCATCGGCTCGGGCGGCATCCAAGGCCGCGGCGGCATCGTCCCACTGGTCGCCGTCGAACGCGTTCTTGCGGGCGGGCCGATCGAGGGTGACGACGAGCACGCCGTGGTCGTCGAGGTCGGCGCGGACGGTCATGGTGTCTCCGGGGTGTGGTCTGGGTACGGACAGTGCCTGCACCGTGAGTCGCAACACGTGCCTCGGTCGAGCAGGTAGCGGGAGGTGAAGACCTGGTAGCCGGTGGCCGGGTCGAGGTACGAAGGCGCGCCCGCTTCCACCGCCAGGTCGTGGCGTCGTCGGATCTCATCGGTGCTCACGGCAGGGTCACCGGAGTCGCGGCCAGGCGCCGGCGGTCGACCTTGTGCATCGGGGTGAGTGGCAGCTCGCCGATCACGTTGACCGCCTCGGGGAACTTGTGGGTCGCGATGCGATTGCGCAGGTGGTCGCGTAGGTCAGCGAGCGACGGAGGTGCGGCCGGGTCGGCAGGGACCACGTGGGCGACGCCGCGCTCGCCGAGGACGTCGTCGTGGACGGCGACGACGGCGACGGCGACGATGCCGGGGTGGTCGGCGAGCGCCGATTCGACCTCCATCGGATACACGTTGTAGCCACCGCGGATGTACATCTCCTTGCTCCGGCCGGCGAGGCGCAGCAGCCCGCGCTCGTCGATGAATCCCAGATCACCCGAGTGGAGCCACCCGTCACGGATGGTCGCCGCGGTCGATTCTTCGTCCTGCCAATAGCGGTCCATGACCGCATCGGAACGCAGACACACCTCGCCGATCTCACCGTCGGGCACGTCGGCGTCGTCGCGTCGGATCGACAGTTCGACGCCGCGGCGCGGCCGGCCGACGGTGTGCAGGGCCTCGTCGTCGTCGGCGTCGAACGCCGTCCCGGTACCGCATCCGCCACACTCGGTCGACGAGTAGCGGATCGAGTACGGCGCGCCGAAGGTGGCCCTGGCGTCGGCCACCAGTGCCGGGGACGACGCGCCGCCGCCGACGATGATCGACTTCACACACGCGAACTCGAGGCGCTCCGCCTCCGGCGACCTGACCATGAGCGCGATCTGCGGCGCCACGCCACCGATGCTGGGGACGCCGTGGTCGTGGACCAACCGCAAGACGTCGTCGGCATTCCACTTGTCGAGCACGTGGATCGTGGAGCCGAGCCGCAGGTACCACGGGAGCTTGGTCATGAAGCCGACGTGGGCGAACTGGGTCGAGGCGACCATGTGGCCGCCGCCGCCCCAGCGGCTCTGGACATCGATCTCGGTGATGGCCATGAGCTGCCGCTCGGTGAAGACCGCACCCTTGGGGAGTCCGGTGGTGCCGGAGGTGAAGACGATGGCCACGTCCCGGTCGGCACGTGGTTCGACGGACGTCGGCGTCGGCTCCGAGGTCTCCGCGAGGCCGGCGATCTGTTCCCCGTCGGTCGCGACCAGCGCCGGCGACACCATGTCCACGAGTGCGTCCTGTTCCGCCACGGCCAGCTTCGGATTGATCCCGGCGGTGATCGCGCCGATCCTCGCCGCGGCGAGGTACCCGACCACATAGCCGATGTCGGAGGCAGTGCGCAGTGCGACGACGTCTCCCTCACGCACGCCGTGGGCGACGAGGCCGGCAGCGACCCGGCCGGACCGTTCCTCGAGGTCCTCGTACGTGGTGGTCGTCCCGTCCGCCGCGACAAAGGCAGCCGTGGCGCCGAACCGTCGTGCTGCGTGTTCGACGACATCGGACAGCATCAGCGATCGTCCTCGTCGTCCGGACGTTCACCGGCATGCAGCCTGGGTTCCATCGGTGCGTCGACTTCGCGGTCGTCCTCGTCCACGGATCGCTCCCGTTCCTGCTGTTCGAGGTAGCGCTCGGTGAACTCGATCTGTGAGGTCACCCAGTCGAGCTCGCCGTCGGCGGTGCGCTCGCGAGCATCGATGCGCTCGATCGTGGCCCGGAGGCCGTAGAGGATCACCAGGTCGTCGGCATGGAACGTGGTCGTCCCGCTGGGCGCGCCCACCCATCGCTTCCCGCTCCGCTCGATGCCGAGCACCATGACGCCCTCGTCGGTGAGGTGCAGTTCCTCGATGGTGCGATGGCAGAACCAGTCGTCGTCCTCGATGATCATCTCGCCGATGATCCAGTCGTCGTGGAGTCGCAACAGGCCGGCGTAGTCGCGCACGTCGATCTCGGTGAACCGCTTGACGGCACGTTCGATGAGTCGTGAGAGCGCCCGGTTGAACGCCTCGCTCTGCGCCAGTCGGATCAGCACGATCAAGAACACCGCGATCGCGGCGACCTGGAGGAGTGACTCCTGGATCGACGACGTGTTGGTGAACGAGAGCAGCAGGGTGGCGACGCCGGAGACGATGCCGGCGTTGCCGAGCAGCATCAGGGTCATGATGATGCGCCGCCGAACCGGGTGGTTCAGAACGGCCTCGGACTCGCTGGTCGTGAAGCCCGAGCCCGAGAACGCCGAGCGGGCCTGGAACCGCGCTGACTGCGCCGACAGACCGGTGAGCGTGAGCATCACCGTCGCGACGCGCGTCACCAGCAGCGATGCCAGGACGACGACGAACAGCGAGATCAGGGCGAGCATGGCGGACCCTGAAACTACGGGGTCTGGCTAGGCGTCGAGATCGAGGTGCAGCATCTTGATGGCATTGCCCCGGACGATCTTGTCCACGACCGGCTGCGGGAGATGCGCCATGAGCTCCTCGGCGACCTTCTTGGTGTGTGGCCACGTCGAGTCGGTGTGCGGGTAGTCGGTCTCGAACGTGACGTTGTCCTCACCGATGATGTCGAGGCAGTCGAGCCCGTGCTTGTCGCGGAAGAAGCAACCGTAGATCTGGCGGTGCCAGTAGGTCGACGGCGGCTCGGGGATCAGGTCGGACACGCCGCCCCACGCCCGGTGTTCCTCCCAGACGTCGTCGACGCGCTCGAGGATGTAGGGCAGCCAGCCGATCTGGCCCTCGGAGTAGGCGAGCGTCAACTCGGGGTGCCGGACGAGCACACCGGAGAACAAGAAGTCGCACAGCGACGCCATTGCGTTGTTGAAGCTGAGCGAGATCGCGACCGCTGGTGGCGCATCGGCACTGGTCGAGGGCATCTGCGACGACGAGCCGATGTGCATGTTGATCGTCATCTGTGTCTCTTCACACGCGGCGAAGAACGGCTCCCACTCGCCCGAGTGGATCGACGGCAGACCGAGCTTGGCGGGGATCTCCGAGAAGCACACAGCGTGGACGCCGCGCGCCGCATTGCGCATGACCTCGGCGACCGCGAGCTCGGGGTCCCAGAGCGGAACGATGGTCAGTGGGATCAACCGGCCACCGGAGTCGCCGCACCACTCCTCGACCATCCAGTCGTTGTAGGCCTGCACGCAGAGCAGCCCGAGTTCCTTGTCCTGACCCTCGCTGAAGGTCTGGCCGCAGAATCGCGGGAACGTCGGGAAGCAGAGCGACGCCTCGACGTGGTTCATGTCCATGTCCTCGAGGCGGGCCTTGGGGTCGTAGCAGCCGTCGCGCATCTCCTCGTAGGTGATGGGCGATGCCGTCATCTCCTCGCGGGGGAAACCGACCGACGCGATGTGACGGCGGTGGGGGATGGCGACGTCCTCGTAGAGCCAGACGTCGCACGGGTCGCCGTCCTCACTCCAGTCGAGCTCGTAGGTCTGTCCGCCGACGTACTTCATGCCCGCGAGACCGCGACGTTCGATGCGTGGACCCGCGTCGCGGTACTTCGACGGGAGGCGGTCCTGCCACACGTGGGGGGGCTCGACGACGTGGTCGTCGACGCTGATGATGCGGGGGATCTCCGATTGCGGCGCCACGGTGCTCCTCGTGCGGGTCTGCTACCCGCCATCCAGGTTCCTGACGGTGTGTCAGATACTACCTGACGCCGTGTCAGATACCCTCGCCCTCCGTGCCCGTTCAACTGTCGTCGCTGGTCGATCCGTCGCACACCGTGGTCGTCACCCAGGAGCTGCAGGGGGGAGTCGTCGGCGCCGAATCCGCACTGCCCGAGCTCGCCGCCGCGGCGGCCCCGGTGCTCCCCGCGGTCCGCCGACTGGTCGTCGCCGCCCGTGCTGCCGGAGTCCCCGTGGTCCACTGCCTGGCCCAGCGCCGCCTCGATGGGCGGGGATCGAACGAGAACGCCCGGTTGTTCAAGGGCGTGCAGAAGTCGTCGGTGAAGTTGCTCCCGCACTCGTCGGCGTCGGCTCTGGTCCCGGAGATCGGCGTCGACGAGTCCGATCTCGTACTCACGCGGCTCCACGGGCTCGGTCCCATGGCGGGCACCGACCTCGACCCGGTCCTGCGGAACCTCGGCGCGACAACGATCATCGGCGTCGGCGTCTCGATCAACGTCGGCATGACCAACTTCGTCATGGACGGCGTGAACTGCGGGTACCAGTTCGTGTTGCCACGGGACGGGGTCGCCGGGGTCCCGAAGGAGTACGCCGATGCCGTGATCGACAACACCCTCGCACTCCTCGCCACCATCACCACCGTCGACGACGTCTGCGCGGCATGGTCGGGCGGTGCATCGTCATGAGGTCGCACCTGACACGCCGTCAGTACGCTGCGGCTCATGGCTGACGCCCCCGTGGACGAGACCGACGTCGATGACGACGAGCTCCGTGCCGCCGACGGGCGAGTGCCCGGCAGGCGGGGCATGGCCACCCGACAGAAGTTGCTCGAGCACACCGAGGCGATGCTTCGCGAGTCGTCCTACCGCGAGCTCAAGGTCATCGACATCGCCCGAGAGGCGGGTACATCGCCTGCGACCTTCTACCAGTACTTCCCGGACGTCGAGGAGGCAATCCTGGTCCTCGCGTCCGAGACCTCGCACGACGGCGAGGTCCTCACAGAGATCGCCACCGCCGGGCCATGGACCGGTGCTCCGGGGTACGAGACGGCCGAGCGCTTGGTCGGGGCGTTCTTCGAGTTCTGGGGATCGCACTCGTCCGTGCTGCGGGTCGTCGACCTGGCGACGGCGCAGGGCGACGACCGGTTCCGTCAGATCCGGGTCCGGTTGCTCAACGAGATCGCCACTGCGCTGGCGCAGGTGAACCGCCACTTCGTCAGCAAGGGCAAGGTGCCCTCGGGCCTGGACCCCATGGCGCAGGCCGGTGTCGTCGTGTCGATGCTGGCCCATGTGTCCGACCACCAGATGGGCTTCGAGTTCTGGGGAATCAAGACCAAGGACCTCCAGGTGTCGATGGCCCGCCAGGTGTACTGGACCATCACCGGTCAGAAGCCGCCTGCTCCGTGATGCGCGATCTCTCGGGCCAGGTCGCCGTGGTCACCGGTGGCAACGGGGGGATCGGTCTCGGGTTCGCGGAAGGGGTGGCGACGGCTGGGGCCGACGTGGCCATCTGGGCCCGCAACGCCGCCAAGTCTGCCGACGCGGTCGACCGGATCCGGTCCCTCGGCGTGCGGGCGACCGCGGTGACCTGCGACGTGGCCGACGAGGCGTCGGTGGCGGCCGCCACGGCGGAGACCGTCGCGACGCTGGGCCGCATCGACGTCTGCGTCGCCAACGCCGGCACGACCGGCTACTGCTCGCTCCAGGACATGAGCCTCGAGGAATGGCGCCGGATGACGTCCGTCAACCTCGACGGGGTGTTCCTGACCTTCCGCGACTGCGCACGTCAGATGATCGCGCAGGGCGACGGCGGTGCGATCGTCGGGATCTCGTCGACATCGGCGGTGCACGGCGCCCCGTTCAACCCGCACTACGCCGCCACCAAGACCGGCGTGCTGGGCCTCGTCCGATCGGCGGCGGTGGGTCTGGCCCGTCACGGCATCCGGGTGAACGCACTCATGCCGGGATGGACTCGGACCGAGCTGGCAGAGGCCGCCTTCCAGAACGAACAGTTCCGTGCGGTGACGACCAAACGGACGCCGGCGCGGCGCTGGGCGACCGGCGAGGACTACCACGAGGTCGCTGCCTACCTCTGCGACCGGTCGATCACCTTCCACACCGGCGACACCGTCACGTTCGACGGTGGCTACACGATCTTCTAGGGGGACAGGACATGGGGTTGTTGGAGGATCGTGTCGCGCTCGTCGCCGGCGTCGGACCCGGACTCGGGCGCGAGATCGCGCTCGCCTATGCGCGTGAGGGAGCAGACGTCGTGCTGTGCGCCCGCAACACCGAGCAGTCGGACGAGGTCGCCGCACTCGTCCGCGATCTGGGTCGTCGGGCCGAGGTCGCGAGCGTCGACGTCACCGACCGTGCCGCGTGCGACGCGGCCGTCGCCATGGCAGTCGAGCGTCTCGGTGGCCTGCACGTCGTGGTCAACAACGCCTTCCACGGCGGCGACTTCTCGAAGTTCGAGGACGCCGAGCTCCGTCGGTGGTCGAGGACCATGGACGTCAACTTCTTCGGCGCACTGACGATGACCCAGGCCGCACTGCCCGCGCTGAAGGCCGCCGGCGACGGCCGCGTCGTGATGATCAACACGATGTCGTCGACGAACAACATCGAGAAGGCCTATGGCGCCTATGCCGCGTCGAAGGGCGCCTTGGCGACGGCGACGCGGACGCTGGCCGCAGAGCTGGGCGAACACGGGATCCGGGTCAACGCGGTGCACCCCGGCTACATCTGGGGTCCGAACGTGGCGATCTACTTCGACATGCAGGCCGAGGAGCGAGGGATCACGTCGCAGGAGGTCTACGACGAGGTCGCCGCCCAGACGTCGCTCGGCTATCTGGCGCCGGCCGCCGAGATCGCCGGCGCCGCAGTCTTCTTCGCCTCGGACCTGGCCCGACCGATCACCGGCCAGGCCATCGGCG
Organism: Acidimicrobiales bacterium; assembly: GCA_037968675.1. Classification (GTDB taxonomy): domain Bacteria; phylum Actinomycetota; class Acidimicrobiia; order Acidimicrobiales; family Salinilacustritrichaceae; genus Salinilacustrithrix. The sequence goes on from JBBKVY010000002.1 coordinate 28,104, forward strand.
TCGATGCAGGACAGTGGATCTGATGGTCCGTCTCACCGCCCTCCTCCATCGCAACCCCGCGCTGACGCACGACGAGTTCCTCGACCACTGGCACAACGTCCACGGCCCGCTCATCCGCGACACGCCGTCGCTCGCGCAGCACATCGTCCGGTACGAGCAACATCCGTGTACCGACGACCGGGGTGCGGGCAGCGGCTACGACGGGGTGGCGATGCAGTGGCTCGAGTCGATGGATGCACTCTTCGCGTTCATCTCCGAACCTGCGTACGCCGAGAAGCTCTCGCCCGACGAGCAGCAGCTTCTCGACATGAGCCGGGTGCAAGTGATCTTCAGCGAAGAGCCGACGACGGTGATCGACGGGCGGGCGTGATGGGACTGCTCGACGGCCGCAAGGCGCTGATCACCGGCGGTGGCTCCGGCATCGGTGCCGCGTCGTGCCGCCGCTTCGCCGAGGAGGGCGCGTCGGTGGTCGTGCTCGACCGGAACGAGGACGCCGCACGTGGCGTGGCCGACGAGATCGGCGCGCACGTCATTCCGTGCGACGTGGCCGACCGCGAGGCACTGACCAACGCGGTCGAGGAAGCCGTCGACGTGATGGACGGCCTCACCACGTTGTTCAACAACGCCGGTTTCGGGATGCTCAAGACCCTGCACGAGTACGCGGATGACGAGTGGGACCGTCTCCTCGCGGTGAACCTGACGGCCACCTTCGTCGCCATCCGTGCCGCGGTGCCCCATCTGCGGGCATCGGGAGCGGCGTCGATCATCAACAATGTCGGTGGGGTCGGCGTGCGGCCCACCAGGGGAGAGGCGCCCTATTCAGCCGCGAAGGCGGGGATGATCGCGCTGACCAAGTCGGCCGCGGTCGAATACGCACCGGAGATCCGGGTCAACGGCGTGTCGCCGACGTTCACCGAGACGCCGCTGACCGCCCCGCTGCTCGCCGACCCCGTGCTCCGAGCCGACATCGAGGGACGTATCCCGTTCGGGCGCGTCGGCACGGCCGACGAGGTCGCGGACGCTGCAGTGTTCCTCGCCTCCGACCTCTCCCGGTACGTGACCGGGCTCGACCTCGTGGTCGACGGTGGCGCGCAGCTCGTCAGCGCGCAGGCCGATCACCTGCTCAAGGCGTTCCTCGACGGATGACCGACTCGCTCGTCCTCGGTGACGACGGCGTCACCCGGTGCTGGTGGTGCGGCGACGATCCGACCTACGTCGCGTACCACGATGACGAATGGGGACGACCGACCAGGGACGAACGCGAGTTGTTCGAGCTCCTGTCGCTGGAGGCATTCCAGGCCGGGTTGGCGTGGATCACCATCTTGCGCAAGCGCCCGGCGTTCCGAGAAGCGTTCGACGGCTTCGACATCGAGACCGTCGCCGCCTACGGCGAGCCCGAGATCGAGCGCCTCCTCGGCAACGCCGGCATCGTCCGCCACCGCGGCAAGATCGAGGCGACGATCCGCCTCGCCGGCCTCTGTCTCGAGCTGGTGGACGAAGGCACGTCGCTGAGCCGGTTCGTCTGGTCGTTCGCGCCCGCACCACGACCGACGCCCCTCGGATCCATCGACGCCGTTCCCGACAACACCGCCGACGCCGTCGCCCTGTCCACGTCGCTGAAGCAGCGCGGCGCGAAGTTCGTCGGCCCGACGATCGTCTACGCGTTCATGCAGTCCGCCGGCCTGGTCGACGACCACCTCGCCGGCTGCCACCGCGCCCCCTGACAAATCCGGTTCTGGGGGTCCGTCGCGCCACTCAGTTCACGCGGACGGCACCCAGAACAATCCCCCTCCGGTTCTGGGGGTCCTTCGCGCCACTCAGCTGACGCGAACGACACCCAGAACGGGTGGGGTCAGAGTTGATCCATGTAGGTGTCGGTGCCGGGGATGGTCGGCTTGAAG
>JBBKVY010000003.1:0-5846 GCA_037968675.1 Acidimicrobiales bacterium
CTCGCACGTGGATCCTCGGTGACCGAGGCGGGCGTCGAAGTCGGGTACGGCTCCACGAGCTCCTTCGTCGCCGCGTTCCGACGCCAGCTCGGCACAACTCCCGGTCGCTACTTCGCCCCAGCGTGATGCACCCCACTGCCACAGGACTGCCACGACCCCGGCGCACGGTTGCAGTTGCGGATCTATGGTCCGCGGTGAGGGTTCGGATGAACGGGGTCCGTGATGGTCGAATTCTTCGCTCTCGGCGGTCTGACGGTCTCCGCCGACGGGGTCGAACGGAACATCGGCGGACCCCGCCAGCGGCGGCTCGTGGCGATGCTGTTGATCCACCGCAACACCGTCGTCTCGGTCGATCGGCTGGTCGAGGCGGTGTTCGCCGGCGCGCCGACACCGGCGGCGACCACCACGCTCCGCAGCTACGTCGCTCGCCTCCGCAAGGTCCTCGACACCGGCGCTCCCCGATTCGTCGAAGTGGTGACCCAAGCGCCCGGTTATCTCCTGCGGGTCCCGAGCGACGCGTTCGACGTGGCCCGCCTCGAGGCGGCATCGGCAGAGGGCCGAGTGCTGCTCGACCGAGGTGACCCCGGCGGCGCTGCCGTCGTCCTGCGCGGTGTCGCCGACGCGTGGCGGGGCGATCCCTATCCCGAGTACGACGACGAGGACTGGGTGCGTCCCGAGGCGCAACGGCTGCGTGAACTCCAGCTCGTCGCCCGGGAACTCCTCTTCGAGGCCGAGTTGACCTGTGGTCGCAGCATCGAGCTCATCCCCGAGTTGGATGCGCTCACTGCCGGTCACCCGTTGCGGGAGGGTTTTCGTTCGCAGCTGATGTTGGCCCTCTACCGCAGCGGCCGGCAGGCCGATGCCCTTCGGACCTTCCAGAACCATCGCGAGGCGCTCGTCGAGCAGCTCGGCCTCGATCCGGCACCCACGCTCCAGATGCTCGAGGAACGCATCCTGTCCCACGACGACACGCTGCTCGTCGCCGAGCCCGCAGGCGTCGCGCTGCGCGGCTACCGACTCGGCGCGCGGCTCGGCAGCGGACACGATGGACCGGTCTACGCCGCTCACCTGCCGGGGGTCGACCGCGATGCGGTGATCCGTGTCGTTCGCCCCGAGATCGTCGACCGGCCGGAGTTCGTGCGGACGTTCGATGCGGCCGCGCACCGGCTGGCGTCGCTCCATCATCCTGCCATCGTGTCGATCCACGACCACTGGCGAGAGCCAGGTGGGGCCTACCTCGTCATGCGGCGTCTGCGCGGAGGGACCCTGGCCGATCGGCTCGATCGCCGCCTCGATCATTGGTCCGGCGTGGCCGGCGATGTCGAGACGATCGTGCGACGCATCGGTGGCGCGCTCGCAGCGGCCCATGACGTTGGCATCGTGCACGGGCGGGTAACGGCACGCAGCATCCTGTTCGACGAGTCCGGCGAGCCGTTCCTCAGCGACTTCGCCCTCGGTGTTTCCGAAATCGACGGCAGTCAGGCCGACGATGTCGCCGCGTTCGCCGACATCGTCCGTGCCTGCGCCGGCCATGGCTCGGATGCCGATGTCAACGAGGCGATCGCCGGTCTGGTCGATGGGGACGTCCGACCTCCGATGTCTTCGTTCGTCCCGACGGTGCTGGCGGCGATCGCCGGCGCGACCATGCTCACCGAGAAGCCGAGACCGAACCCCTACAAGGGGCTGCGGGCGTTCGACGAGGCCGACGCCGTCGACTTCTTCGGACGCGAGGGCGTGGTCGACGAATTGGTGAAGCGGCTGTGCCGAGACGACGTGTCGGGTCGCCTGGTCCTGGTGGTGGGCGGCTCGGGGACGGGCAAGTCCAGTGTCGTCCGCGCCGGGTTGCTCCCTCGAATCCGCCGGGGCGATCCGCCCGACGCGACGGGCTGGTTCGTGACCACCATGGTCCCTGGTGACGATCCGTTCGGCGCACTGGCGGAGAGCCTGCGGCAGGTCGCGGTCGTCGAGTCGGCCGGTCTCGCCGACGAGCTGGCCAGCGAGGACGGGATCGACCGAGTCGTCCGCCGCCTCGTCCCTGGCGACGGTGAGCTGCTCGTGGTCATCGACCAGTTCGAAGAGCTGTTCACCGCCACGAGCGACGCCGACCAGAAGGCCTTTCTCGACGGGGTCGTGCAGGCCATCTCGAGCGCACACAGCCGGCTCCGTGTGGTCGGCACGCTTCGGGCCGACTTCTACGACCGACCGCTCGCCGTTCAGGGGTTCGGCGCGTTCGTCAGTGGAGCAACGGTGACCATTCCTGCCATGACGGCCGCCGAGTTGGAGGCGGCGATCGTTGCGCCAGCCCAACGCGTGGGACGGCGCGTCGAAGGCGCGCTCGTCGCCGAGCTCGTCGACGCCGTCGGCAGGGAACCAGCGGGTCTGCCGGCCCTGCAGTTCACGTTGTACGAGCTGTCCGATCGCGGTGCCGACGTCCTCCGGCTCGCCGACTATCGACAGCTCGGCGGTCTCGGCGGCGCCATCACGGCCCGGGCAGAGCATCTCTACTGCAGCCTCGACGCCGACGAGCAGACCCTGATTCGCTCCGTGTTCGAGCAGCTCGTCGTCCTGAGCGCCGATGGTGTGCCGACTCGCAACCGGGTCGCCCGAACGGACCTCAGTGATACCGCCGGCGACCCGGCGATCGACCGACTCATCGGCCTCTGGGCCGAGGCGCGGTTGCTCACCCTCGACCGGGATGAGCGGACCCGTGTCCCGACAGTCGACGTCGCCCACGAGGCACTCCTGCGCGAGTGGCCGCGACTGCGCCGCTGGATCGAGGACGATCGCGAGGCGTTGATCGTGCTGACACAGCTGCACGACGCGGCCGCCAGTTGGGTCGGGCTCGACCGCGATGCGGGAGCGTTGTACCGTGGCGCCCGCCTTGCCGTGGCGCTCGACGTCCTCGACACCGGCGCCCGCAGTCTTGCGCCGACCGAGCAGGAATTCCTCCGGTTCAGCGAGCGTGCTCGCGACGACGAGGAGCGGGTCATTGCCCACCAGATGGACCGGCAGCGCAGAGCCAACCGGCGTCTTCGCCTCCAGATGTTGGCGGTCTTCGTCGCCCTCGTGGTCGCGCTGGTCGGAGGATTCGTCGCGGTCGACCAACGCCGGGGAGCGGAGCAGGCCCGACGTGTCGCCACCGGGCGCGAGCTCGCCGCTGCATCGGAAGCGAGCCTCGACGAGGACCCGGAGCGGAGCATCCTCCTGGCCTTGGAGGCGATCGACGTCACACGTGAACACGGCGAAGCGGTGCGACCCAAGGCGGTCGAGGCGCTGCACCGGGCGATCGCCGCCTCCCGGGTCGTGCTCAGCGTTCCAGACCTCGGAGGCGCGCTCGACTGGAGCCCGGACGGGTCGGTCTTCGTGACCGAGGGTCCGGAGGAGTCAGGGGTCGTCGACATTCGAGACGCCGCCACCGGTGAGCGTGTGCGCGACTTCCTCGGCCACCGAGTCGACATCAACGACGTGACCTTCAACGCCGACGGGACCATGTTCGCGACGACCGGGGACGACGGCGCCATCCGGGTGTGGGAGACCGCGACCGGCGATCAGGTGGCGGAGTACGAGGGTCCGGACGCGGAAGAGAGCGTGTGGGGTCCGTCGTTCAGTCCCGACGGATCGATGATCGCTGCCGGTTGGATCGACAGTTCCACCGTCCGTGTCATCGATGTCGGCACGGGTGACGCCGTCGCCGAGATCCCGGGCCACACGGCGTTCAGTACCGAGTTCAGCCCCGACAACGCTCGCCTCCTGGTGGCCGGCGACGGCTTCGCGACCGTTGTCCGTGAGATCGCCACGGCGTCGGACGTGTTCCTCCTCGGCGACGGATCCACGGGCCCGACCAAGGACGCCGCGTTCAGTCCCGACGGGCGCTGGATCGCCACTGCCGACGGCGACGGCATCGCCCGGATCTCGGATGCCACCACCGGCGAGCAACGGTTCACGATCAGCGGCCACTCCGCCGCGGTCAACAGCGTCGACTGGAGCTCGGACAGCGCGAAGCTGGCCACCGCCTCCGACGACGGAACCGCGCTGGTCAGCGAGGTCGCCGACGGTGGCACCCGTCAGCTCGTCTCGGTGTCGGCCCGCGACACCCGCAACGGTCTGGCCGACGTCGCCTTCTCCCCCGACGGCAACGAGATCATGACCGGCGATTTCGGCCTCGCCTCGGTCAAGGTGTGGAACGCGGCGCCGACAGGCAACGGTGAGGGCGCCAGTATCGAGGCGCTCGCCTTGGTGCGCGGATCCGGGACCTTCATGCCCACGGGCGATGCCATCGTCGTCAACTCGCCCGGCCCCGACCTGTCCATACGCGACGCCGACACGGGAAGTGCGCTGATCCACTTCGACATGCGGCCAGTCACCGATGGAGCGATCACACGGCTGGCGCTCGATCCCCGCGGCGAGCTGCTCGCCGGCGCCGAATCGCTCCCCGTGCATCTCTGGGACACGTCGAGTGGGAAGCACCTCGCCACCACCGCCCCGCCCGACGATGACGACCAGGTCTTCGTCGTGGATCTGTCGTGGAGCCCCGACGGGGACTTCCTCGCCATCGCAGCCGCTGCCGACCGAGGGTGGGTGTCCATCGTCGACCGATCCGGTGTGGAGGTCGCCCGTCTCGATGCCGATCCCGACTCCTACATCCGGTCGGTGGCGTTCGACCCCACGGGCAACCAGCTCATCGCCACCCGGCTCCCGCCCCGCAACGACCCCAACCGCCAGGGATTCGAGGTCTGGGACTGGCGTGCCGGCAAGGTCGTCCTCGACACCGACGTCGAGGCCGGGTCCGTCGCCGTGGACCCGACCAGCACTCGTATCGCCACCACCCGCACCCTGGAGGGAATCGCCGACGTCTGGGACGCGGCGACCGGGCAGCAGCTGATGACGCTCCCGAGCTCATCGTCGATCTATGCCATCGCCTTCCGGTCCGACGGCCAGCAGGTGGCCACTGGCGAGGCCGACGGAACGATCCGGTTGTGGAATCCCGAGACCGGAGGTCAGGATCTGGTGCTCCGGGGCCACGAGGCAGCCGTGAGCACCGTCGCATTCAGCCCTGACGGATCGAAGCTGGCGTCGCTCGATGAGGACGGCTTCGTGCGGGTGTGGGCGCTGGACCTCGACGACCTGATCAACCGGGCCCGATCGCGGCTCACCCGTGGACTCGACGACGACGAGTGCCGCCAGTACCTGCATCGGGACCGCTGCAGCGGCTGATCCCGACGCCTCCCCGGTTGCCACACATCTGCCACACGGCCACCGCGCATCTGCCACCGGCATCCCCCATGGTCGGGCAATCAGCAGCTGCAACCCGCAGCACGACATGGAGGAAGCGATCATGGCAATCACCACCCCCCAGATGCCGCTCCCCCGGGAGCGGACTCCATCCAACCGAACCCGGCGCGGGCTCCACCTCGGATGGGTCGTCGCTGCGGCGGCGCTCGCTGGCGCATCTGTTCTGACGATCTCCGTCGTCGCGACCGGATCCGACACCGCCAACACGGCCGACACCGAGACCCCAGCCAGCGTCACCGATGCGGCCGGCCTCGTCGAACGCGGCAGCATCACCGCCATCGACCACGCCACCCAGATCGGTGGAACCAGCGTTGACGGGTCCGGGCTCGCCGAGCACGGCAGCATCACCGCCAACGACCACGCCACCCAGACCGGTGGAACCAGCGTTGACGGGTCCGGGCTCGCCGAGCACGGCAGCATCACCGCCAACGACCACGAGAGCCAAGCGACGAACCCGTGAGCAGTTCATCCTCCGCACCGTGAAGTGGCGATCGGCGTTCGGCGGGACTCGGCATCTCGACCGGCCGAAGTGACCAAAGTCCCATCAGTTGCGG
>JBBKVY010000004.1:0-45533 GCA_037968675.1 Acidimicrobiales bacterium
CGCCGGCGACGAGTCAGCCGGTGGGGCTGGGCGCCGGCACTTCGCCGGCGACGATCGTGCCGAGATCGAGCGACGGGCCGGAGCCCGAGGTCTCCTCGAGCTCGCGGCCGTGGGTGTCGGGGAACATCGTGGCGAAGAGGAACACGGCGAGCAGCGGTCCGGCCATGAGGGCAGTGGCGGCGCCCGGGAGTCCGCCGAGGACGGTGATGAGCACACCGCCGATCCCGAACGACGCAGCTTGGCCGGCGACAGCGGCGATCTTGCCCCACGACCCGGCCTGTCCACGGAGCGCTGTGGGGAACAACTCGGCCGCATAGGTGGCGAGGACCGGCCCCGCGCCCAACTGACCGGCGAGCATCACGGTCATACAGACGTAGAGCACGGGGATGCCCCCGGGCAGCCAGAAGAACCCGACGGCGCCGAAGCCGCTGACGACCGCGAACGTGCAGCCGACGATCCGGCGTCCGTACCGGTCGGAGAGGTTGCCGGCCACGATCATCACCGGGATCCCCGGGATGCCGGCGAGGACGAGCATGAAGTTGGAGGCGGTCGACGACAGTCCCCGGTCCTCCTGGAGGAAGTCGACGGTGAACACGCCGGCATGGGTGGCGAGCTCGAGCAGGAAGGCGGTCGAGCACAACAGGATCAGCCACCGCCTGGTCTCGCCCCGGAAGATCTCCCGCCAGTCGGACGCCAGTTGGCCGGTGTCCCGGGCCTCCTCGAATCGACGGGACTCCGGCAGGCGACGTCGCAGCCAACCGATGGCCAGCAGTGGCGGCAGGGACAGGACGTACATCCACTGCCAGCCGATGCCGCTCGGTTCGAAGATGCCGCCGTAGATCAGCGATCCGGTCCCGAACCCGAGCGCGAGCTGCATGGCCAGATAGCCGAACCCGAACCCTCGGGCCCTGGCGGGGAGCTCCTCGGCCGCCAACGTCAGGACGAGGGCGTGTTCGGCGTTGAGGAACAGGCGGGCCACGAACTGTGCGGCCACGAACCAGCCGATCGACGGCGCCAGCGCGGTCGCGGCCGTGGCGACCATGTAGCCGACGATCGAGAACACCAGCAGCTGCTTGCGCCCGATCTTGTCGGCCAACCGGGTGACGAACACCGCCGGCAGCGCGCCGATGTAGATGACCATCAACCACAGCGACATCTGGCTCTGCGTGAGGTCGAACGTCTCCCGGATCTGGGGGAGCGCGACCTGGATGATCCCGCGGTCGAATCCGTCGAAGAACGCGGTGAACCCGAGGATCCCGAGCAGGAACTTGTGCTCGGACGTCAGCGATCCCCAGCCGCCCTTCGCACGAGGCGCGTCAGCGCCCGGGTCGGTCCCCTCCGTCACTGCCGAGAGTTTCGCACCTGGCGATACGAACCCCTGCCGGTGTGACACACGCCGCTAGCCTCGCCCACCTTGTCCACACCGTCAGAGAAGCCCGAGAAGACCGCCGGATTCACCGCCCCGATCGGCACCCACGACGTGCTCGCGCCCGAGTCCGCTCGCTGGACCGCGCTCGTCGCCACCTTCGCCCGAGTGGCCGGTCAGTACGGCTACGGGATGGTGCAGACACCGATGTTCGAGGATCTCGGCGTGTTCCTGCGGATGGGCGAGGGCACCGACGTCGTCACCAAGGAGATGTACGACTTCGAGGACAAGGGTGGGCGCCGCCTCGCGCTCCGTCCCGAGGGTACGGCCAGCGTCGTCCGGGCCTTCGTCGAGCACCGTCCGATCGTCCCGTGGAAGGCCTGGTACGTCACCCCGGCCTTCCGCTACGAGAAGCCCCAGAAGGGTCGGTTCCGTCAGCACCATCAGGTGGGCATCGAGGCGCTCGGCGTCGACGACCCCGACATCGACGTCGAGGTCATCGCCCTCGCCGACCGCTACCTGCAGGCGCTCGGCGCAGAGCGTTACTCGCTCGTCGTCAACTCCATGGGCAGTCACGACGACCGGCGTCGCTACGACACTGCGCTGCGCGACTTCCTCGAGCGGGTGGAAGCAGACCTCGCCGAGGAGGACCGTGGCAAGGTCGAACGCAACCCGCTCCGCGTCCTCGATTCGAAGCGCCGCCAGACCATGCAGGCCACGGCCGACGCGCCGAAGGTCACCGACGTGATCTCGGCCGAGTCGGCCGAGCGGTTCGCCCGGGTGACCGAAGGACTCGACGCCCTCGGGATCGCGCACACGGTCGAGCCGAGGCTCGTCCGCGGGCTCGACTACTACACGCACACCCTCTTCGAGTTCCAGAGCGACGCTCTCGACTCGGCCCAGTCGACGATCGTCGGTGGCGGCCGCTACAACGGCCTGGCCGAGGCGCTCGGTGGCCCCGAGACCCCGGGCATCGGTTTCGGTTCGGGCATCGAGCGGGTGCTCCTGCACCTGGACGCCGAGGACGCGTTCCCCGCTCCGGATGCTGGGCTCGACGTCTACGTCGTCGATGTCACCGACGGGCGCCATGCCCGCGACCTCACAGAAGCGCTCCGCGACGAGGGCCTCTCGGCCGATCGCGGGTTCGACGGGCGGTCGATGAAGGCACAGATGAAGGGCGCGAACCGATCGGGTGCGCGCGCCGCCGTGATCATCGGTGCCGACGAGGCCGCCGGCGGCACCGTCACGCTGCGCGACCTGCGTGGAGACGCCGAGCAGCAGACCATCGCCCGCGACGACCTCGTGAACTCACTTCACACCCTCCTCGGAACGGATCCATCCTGATGACCATGCATTCCAGCCCCGCGCTCGGGCCGATCGGACCCGCCGTCGGCCTCCGCACCCACTGGTGCGGGGAGCTGCGTGCCGACCACGTCGGCCTCGAGGTGTCGGTCACGGGCTGGGTCGAGAACCGTCGTGAGCACGGCGAGCACCTGGCATTCATCGACCTCCGCGACCGCAGCGGCTTGATCCAGTGCGTGGTCTCCAACGCCCACGACCTGCGTGGTGAGTACGTGCTCCGCATCACCGGCAGGGTCAAGCCCCGGATCGAGGGGACCATCAACACCAAGCTCCCCACCGGCGAGATCGAGGTCCAGGACGCCACCGTCGAGGTCCTGTCGAAGTCACAACCGTCGCCGTTCCCCATCGATGACCGCACCGAGGTCGACGAGACCCTCCGGCTGCGCCACCGGTACATCGACCTGCGTCGCGCCCGCATGCAGCGCAACCTGCAGGTGCGGAGCGCGACCAACGCCGCGATCCGCCGAGCGTTCATCCAGAACGGATTCGTGGAGGTCGAGACGCCACTGCTCATCGCGTCGACACCCGAGGGTGCGCGTGACTTCGTCGTCCCGTCTCGTCAGCACCCAGGCCACTTCTACGCACTGCCGCAGTCGCCGCAGATCTACAAGCAGCTGTGCATGGTCGGTGGCGTCGACCGCTACTTCCAGATCGCCCGTTGCCTCCGCGACGAGGACCTTCGCGCCGATCGCCAGTTCGAATTCACCCAGCTCGACATGGAGTGCAGCTTCGTCGGCCAGGAGGAGGTCGTGGCCTTCGTCACCGACTCGGTCGCCGCCGCCGTCGAGGACGTGATGGGGGAGGACATCCCCGAGATCCCGCGCATCACGTGGGACGAGGCGATGGAACGATATGGCTCCGACAAGCCGGACACCCGCTTCGGCATGGAGCTGGTCGAGCTGTCCGAGATCTTCGCCGACACCGGGGCCAACGTGTTCAAGGCCGAGTGCGTCAAGGGCATCCGCCTCGAGGGCGGCACCTCGCTCACCCGCAAGGAGATCGACGCGCTGGTCGACCAGGCCAAGCTCTGGGGTGCCAAGGGTCTGGCGTGGATGCGTGTCGTCGACGGCGAGGACGGGCCGGCGCCCGGCTCTGCTGTCTTGGAAGGGGGCGTCGCCAAGTTCCTCAGCGAGGCCGAATCGACGGCGACGATCACCGCGCTCGAGGCCGAGGTCGGCGACATGGTGTTCCTCGTCGCCGACGAGCGGTCCACGGTCCGCCACATCCTCGGTCTGCTCCGCAACGAACTGGGCCGCCCGCCGGTCACCGAAGGCGGTCTCCACTTCCTGTGGGTCACCGACTTCCCGTTGTTCGACGACGAACTCGGCCCCCACGGGCGCCCGCAGGCGATGCACCACCCCTTCACCATGCCCAACGCCGAGGACATGGAGGCCGGCCTCATCGAGTCGGACCCCACCAGGGTTCGGAGCGTCGCCTACGACCTCACGTGCAACGGCTGGGAACTGGGTTCGGGCAGCGTGCGGATCCATCGCCCCGACATCCAGCAGCGGGTGTTCGATGCGCTCGGGATCGCCGAGGAGGAGGCCCAGGAGAAGTTCGGGTTCCTGCTCGCCGCGTTCGACTACGGCGCGCCGCCCCACGCCGGATTCGCATTCGGCACCGACCGCCTCGTCGCGCTCATGGCGGGCGAGGAGAACATCCGCGAGGTCATCGCCTTCCCCAAGACGCAGAAGGGCGCCGATCCACTGACCGACGCGCCCGACGACCTGGACCCCCGGATCCTCGACGAACTCGGTCTCCGAGTCCTGCCCCGACCGGACTGACCCGACCGGAGAGACCGCTCAGTCGGTCTTGATCGCCCCGCCGACCGCCTCGGCGACGTCGGGTGTGATCTCGGTGATGCCGTGGTCGGCGGCGGCATGCGCCGAGACCTGTTCCATCAGCGCGTCCTTGTCCTCGGCCGAGAACGTCGCAGCGCAGCCGGGCATGACGTCTCCACACGCAAGTGAGTAGCCCATGAGCAGTCCCTTCGTCGGGGCCCCGACGGTTCGGGGCCGCATGGCGACCCTACCGAGATGGTCTGCGCTCAGCTCCCGCGGTCGAGTTCGTCCAGATAGAGGTCGATGACCCGCTGCGCTTCGGCCAGTTCGGACCCGAGGGTCTTGCGAGCCACGAAGACCCCGCTGCCTCCCAGCGCGAGGCCGACCGGGATGCCGGCCAGCAGGATCAGCGGGTCGCCGAGCACGAGCGCAGCGGCACCGCCGAGCATCGGGCCCGCGACCGTCGGGACGGCGACCGCACCGATCTTGAGACCGTTGCGAGTGTTCTCGAGGTCTGCTTCGAGCCGGACGATCGAGCGGCCGTTGCCGTCGCCGACGACCGATGCGACCACTGCGTCGACGTTGCCGAGTCGGACCCGCTTGGCGAGATCGACCTTGCGTCGGACCTTGGCGGTGAAGTCGTCCCTGCGTCGCCATTCGAGTTCGTCACCGGAACGACGGTGGACCTCGAGCAGCTGTGCCTTCAGCCAGGCGCTCACCTGCTTCTGGGCGACGGCGAGCGGGAGATCGACGGTTCGGATGCCCCGTGCGCGGGCGGGCCCGAGAATGCTGCGTCCACTGTCGGGGGATCCGAGCGCACCTGCGTCGTGCTCGGCCATGGCCTGGCGGACCGACGCCGGCGAGATGCCGACCTCGTCGGCAGCCGCTTCCAGGGCGTGGCGTCGGACGCCCGGGTCCTCCTGGCCCCGTTCCAGGTCGAGTTCCGTGGCACGACGGATGATCGCACCGGCCGTGTCGGGGTCGAGTGGCTGTTGTTCGGGGCGCTCGGTCATGGCTGCCAACAGTCCACCACGCACGGCGGTCCCACGTAGGGTCGACGTCCGTGCACCTGCACCACCTCACCTCGGTCGACGGCGAGATCGTCTTCGACCTCGACCCGGACGTGATCGGCGGCGCCGTCGGCCGCGTCTACCTGCATGACGGCGTCACTGTCGACGACGCCGCGCTCCTCGCTCGCGCGGCGACGTACCGGGCAGCCCTCTTCGAGCAACGGATCGCGGGCGCGGCGGTGACGATCCGCCCTCGTCTCATCGACACCGACGACGAGACGCTCCGCCGCCTCCACGACGAGATCGAACCGCTCGCCTCCGCCGGCCGGTTCCGGCCGGTCGCGGAGTCGGCGAGTCCAGCTCGCGGGGTCGTCGCGGCGACCGAGGCCTGGTTCGGAGGACTCGAAGGACGTACGGTCGCCGTGCACGGCTTCGAGGGGCCGGCGGCGCAGGTCGCCGCCGAGGTGGTCCGACGCGGCGGGAGACTGGTGGGGCTCTCGAACACCAGCGGCGCGGTGGCAGATTCCGCCGGACTCGACGTCGACAGGATCATGGAGGCGGAGCAGGCACACGGGCATCTGTTCGTGACGCACCTCGGCCTCGAACTCCACCTGCCAGACGAACTCCTCGGGCTCTCCGTCGACGCCATCGTGCTCACCTCGACCGTGGGTTCGATCGACGCTGCGCTCGCAGGAAAGGTCGGTGCGGCTCTCGTGGTACCGACGTCAGACGCTGCCTTCACTGCGAGCGGGCTGGACGGACTCCGGCGCAAGAAGATCACTGCGCTTCCCGACGTCGTCACCACGGCGGGTCCCATGCTCGAGGCCTGCGCGCCACGCGGACTGTCGCCGGCGGAGACCCAGGCACGCGCCGAACGGTTGATCGCCGAGCGGGTCGACGGAGCCCGTCAGTCGAAGGTCGACCCGTTCCGGTACGCCACCACCCTGGCCGACACGTTCCTCACCACGTGGGTACCGGCGGAGGTGCGGCCGACGGAGCCGGCGATCGCGGCCGCTCGATGACCGACGACCTCTTCGCGGCCGCCGCCGACCAGCGTCTGGAGTCACGCCAACCCCTCGCCGCCCGCCTCCGACCGACCTCGCTCGACGACATCGTCGGGCAGGAACATCTGCTGGGCCCGGGGAAGCCGCTCCGCACCCTGGTCGAGAGCGACCGCCTGTCCAGCGCGCTGCTGTGGGGACCGCCGGGCACCGGCAAGACGACGCTGGCGCGAGCCGTGGCGGCACACACCGAGAAGGTGTTCGTCCAGCTGTCTGCCGTCACGGCCACGGTGAAGGACGTGCGCGAGACGATCGCCACTGCGAAGCAGCGCCTGGGCGAGCAGGGCCGGGGAACCATCCTCTTCCTCGACGAGATCCACCGGTTCAACAAGGCGCAACAAGACGCGCTGTTGCCGGCAGTCGAGGACGGTCTCGTCGTGCTCGTGGGCGCCACCACCGAGAACCCGTACTTCGAGGTCAACGCGCCGCTCCGGTCACGATCGACGCTGTTCCGACTCGAGCTCCTGACGGTCGAGGCGCTCCACGACCTCCTGCGCCGGGGCCTCGAGGCCGAGTCGGCGACCGCCACGGACGAGGCGCTCGTCCATCTGGCCGAGCGCGCCAATGGTGACGGCCGTCAGGCGCTCACCGCCCTCGAGGTCGCCACTGCGCTCGCCAAGGGATCGGGCCGGACCGAGGTCGGACTGGGCGACGCCGAGGCCGCGCTGGGCACCAATGCGCTGCGCTACGGCGTCGACGACCACTACGACGTGATCTCGGCCTTCATCAAGTCGATCCGGGGCGGCGACGCCGACGCCGGGCTCTACTGGCTCGCTCGCATGGTCGAGGCCGGAGAAGACGCTCGATTCATCGCCCGACGCCTCGTGATCCTGGCGTCCGAGGACGTCGGCATGGCCGATCCGATGAGCCTGGTGGTGGCGAACGCCGCCGCGCACGCGGTCGAGTTCGTCGGGTTTCCCGAGGCCGGCCTCAACCTCGCACAGGCCGTCGTGCACCTCGCAACGGCGCCGAAGTCGAACCGGAGCGCGCTGGGGTGGTGGGCGGCGCAGGCCGACGTGCGCGACCGCCCGGCCGGCGAGGTACCTGCCCACCTCCGCGACGCCCACTACCAGGGCGCCCAGGCGCTGGGACACGGCACGGGGTACCGCTATCCGCACGACGATCCGCGGGGATGGGTCGAGCAGCAGTACCTGCCGGACGAGGTGATCGACCGCACCTACTACGACCCTTCCGAGCACGGTTTCGAGGCAGAGATCCAGGTTCGCATCAGTAGGATCGACGGTCGTGAGAGCTGACGAACTTCGCCGCGCCTGGTACGAGTTCTTCGCGTCGCGCGCCCACACCAAGGTCCCGTCTGCCGGCCTGATCCCGCACCATCCCTCTGCGCCGATGTTCAACAACTCGGGGATGATGCAGTTCGTCCCGTACTTCCTCGGCGAGGAGGTCGTGCCCTTCGACCCGCCTCGCGCGATGTCGGTACAGAAGTGCGTCCGCGCCGGTGGGAAGCACAACGACCTCGATGCCATCGGCCGTTCCATGCGGCACCTGAGCTTCTTCGAGATGCTCGGCAACTTCAGCTTCGGCGACTACTTCAAGGCCGACGCGATTCCCTGGGCATGGGAGTTCGTGACCGAAGTGCTGGGGCTCGACGGCGACCGGATCTGGGTCACCGTCCACACCTCCGACGACGAGGCAGAACAGATCTGGGCCGACGAGGTCGGGCTGACGCGCGATCGCATCCAGCGCCTCGACAAGGACAATTTCTGGGAGATGGGCGACATCGGTCCGTGTGGCCCATCGTCCGAGCTGTTCTGGGACTTCGGTGCCGAGGTGGGCCCCGAGGGAGGGCCGGCCAACCCCGCGGCCGAAGAGCGGTACGTCGAGTTCTGGAACCTGGTGTTCCCGCAGTACATCCGGGTCGAGGGGGGCGAGCTCACCGACATGCCCAACAAGGGCATCGACACAGGAGCAGGACTCGAGCGGATCCTCGGGATCCTCGCCGGGAGTCCCAGCCTCTACGCCGCCGACACCCTGAGCGTCCTCACGGATCGGGCGCAGGAGGTGACCGGCAAGCGGCTGATGGGCTTCGGCGAACGTTCCACCTCGTCGGCCGACGACTCGGCCGAGGGCCGCCTCACCGACATCGCGCTGCGGCTGCTGGCCGACCACACCCGCACCGTTGCGTTCCTGGTGTCCGACGGTGTGATGCCCTCGAACGAGGAACGCGGCTACGTGTTGCGACGCGTCCTGCGTCGGGCCGTCTACTTCTCCTACCTCCTCGGCGTCGAGCAGCTCGTCCTGCCGCCGATGATCGAGACGTGCGTCGAGCTCATGGGCGAGGCCTACCCCGACCTCGCGGCCAACGCCGACGGCGTGCTCACCATCGTCACCCGCGAAGAAGAGCGGTTCCGCCAGACCCTCAAGACCGGCTCGTCGATGCTCGACAGCGCCCTCGACGACGTCGACACGGCGACCGACGAGCGGCCGGTGCTCGACGGCGGCGTCGCCTTCCAACTCCACGACACCTACGGGTTCCCGCTCGAGGTGACCCAGGAGATCCTCGCCGAGCGTGGCGTCGACCTCGACGTCGACGGCTTCGACTCGGCCATGGCCGACCAGCGCGCTCGGGCCAAGGCGGCCAGCAAGTCGGGCACCGTGGCCGTTGGCGAGGAGGTCGACGAGTTCCGCGAGATCCTCAACACGTCCGGACCCACCGAGTTCGTGGGGCGTGAGCTCGACTCGGTCACCACCACCATCGTCGGTGTCGTGTCGTCTGCGAAGTCGACGACCGACGGTGGAGACACCGTGTCGATCTTCCTCCGGCACAGCCCCTTCTACGCCGAAGCCGGGGGCCAGATCGGCGACACCGGCGAGATCTCGTCCGACGACGGCGCTCGTGCCGGGATCATCGACACCGTCTACGCCCTGCCCGGCCTCCACCGCCACGTCGCCCGCATGATCGAGGGCACCTTCGTCCTCGGCACCGAGGTGACCGCCAGCATCGACACCGAGCGCCGTGACGCCATCAAGCGACACCACACGGGAACCCACATCCTGCACTGGGCGCTGCGTGAGATCCTCGGCGAGCACGTCACGCAGCAGGGGTCGCTCGTCCTCCCGGATCGCCTCCGGTTCGACTTCAGCCACTTCCAGGCGCTCACCGACGACGAGATCGTCGCGATCGAGGACCTCGCCAACCACGAGATCCTCACCAACGCCGAAGCCAAGCACTACGAGACCACGATGGACGATGCCCGTGACAAGGGGGCGATCGCGTTCTTCGGCGACAAGTACGGCGACATGGTTCGTGTCCTCGAGGCCGGGACCCACTCGATCGAGCTGTGTGGCGGCATCCATGTCAGCCGCCTGGGCGACATCGGTCCGGTGAAGGTCGTGGCCGAGGAGTCGGTGGGCTCGAACCTCCGACGCATCACGGCGATCGCCGGCACCGGTCCGGTCGAGCGGCTCCGCGAGCGCGACCACGAGCTCGCCGCCGTCGCCGACGCGGCAGGGGTCCCGGTGACCGACCTGACCGACGGTGTGCGCCGCCTGCGCGAGCAGGTCAAGGAGAGCCAGGCCGAGCTGAAGGCGCTCCGCAAGGAGCTCTCGGGGAGCCGAGCGGGCGATCTGGCCGGCCAGGCGGTCGACGGCGTGCTGGTGGCCCGGGTCGACGGGGTCGAACGGAACGACCTGCGCGAGATGGCTGTTTCCCTACGCGACCGACCCGAGCTCACGGTCGTCGTCCTCGGCGGTGCCCCCGAAGGTGGCGGCGCCGCACTGGTGGCCGCGACGACGGACGAGTCCGGTGTCCATGCCGGCGAGTTGGTCGCCGACGCGAAGAAGCTGATCCAGGGCGGCGGACCCGACGACCCCCGTCTGGTGATGGCCGGCGGGAAGAACGCCGACGGTGTCGGACCGGCGCTCGACGCCATCCGTGCCGCGATCCAGGACTGACGTGGCACCTCGTGCCCTCGGGATCGATCTCGGATCGAAGCGGATCGGCGTGGCGCTGAGCGCATCGACACTGGCGACGCCCTACGAGGTCGTGCAACGAACGGGTGACAAGACGCGGGATCATCGCCGGATCGCCGAGCTGGTCGAGGAATCGGGAGCCGAGGTCGTCGTGGTCGGTCTCCCGCTCTCCCTCGACGGGTCGATCGGACCGGCGGCGCAGCGTGCGCTCGACGAAGTCGACGTCATGGCGACGGTGCTCGACGTCCCGGTCGAGACCTGGGACGAGCGGCTCTCCACCGTCAGCGCCGAACGATCCCTCCGGGCCCAGGATCTCAAGGGTCCGGCGCGCCGGCGAGTGGTGGACATGGTTGCCGCAGCTGTCATCCTGCAGGGCTGGCTCGACGCGTACGACGGGCCAAGTGATGCGACGCTGGCAGCACCCCCCGACATGGAGAACTCGTGAGAGACGACGACTGGATGGACGACGAGGACTGGTCGGAGGACCTGGCCGACGACGACGGCGAGTGGGCCGAGATCCGCCCGCCGATGAGCGGTCGCCGACGGGTCCTGCTCGGACTCGCGGTCGTCCTCACCGTGCTCGTGGTTGCCGGAGGCGCCACGTACGTGTGGGTGCAGCGTCAGATCGACCCGCCCGGCGCCGCCGGTGCGGACATCGAGCTCGAGGTGGCTGCCGGTTCGACCACCGAGGACATCGGCTCGGTGCTGGCCGACAACGGCATCATCTCGTCGTCACTCGTCTGGAACTACTGGACCCGGGTCGGCGAGAAGGGTCCGTTCCAGGCGGGCCTCTACGTGTTCCAGGAGAACTCTTCCTTCGACGAAGCGGTCGCGGTGCTCGACGGTGGACCACGAGCGCCCGAGAACGTCCTGCTCACCGTGCCCGAGGGCCTCACCGTCACCGAGATCATCCCTCGCCTGGCCGACCCCGAAGGCGGGCTCGACCGATGGAGTGTCGACGAACTGAACGCCGCCCTCGGCTCCGGCGAGATCCGATCGCAGTTCCAGCCCGCGGACCAGCCGTCGATGGAAGGGATGCTGCTGCCCGAGACCTACGACGTCGACGAAGAGACCGACGAGCGCAGCTTCATCGCCCGCATGGTCGCCCAACTCGACGAGACGCTGGTCGCCCTCGAGGTGGAGTCGAAGGCTGCTGCCCTGGGAATCACACCGTACGAGGTGGTGGTGGTCGCGTCGCTGATCGAGGAGGAGGCCCGGGTACCCGAGGACCGGACCAAGATCTCCCGGGTGATCCACAATCGCCTCGCCCAGGGCATCCCGCTCGGTATCGACGCGACCTCGCGCTACGAGGCCGAGATCGCCGGTCGCAGTCGCGACGACATCGACTTCGACTCCGACTCGCCGTACAACACCCGTCGGGTGCAGGGACTGCCGCCCACGCCGATCGCTGCTGCCGGGAGTGCATCGCTCGATGCGGCCCTCAACCCGGAGGCGGGCGACTGGATCTACTACGTACTGGCCGACGCAGAGGGCCACCACACCTTCGCGGTCACCAACTCCGAGTTCCTCGCGGCCAAACAGGAGTGCATCCGCCTGGACCTCGGCTGCGGATGACGGTCGGTGACTGAGATCCACCGCATCACCGGGGAGACCCGGCTCGCCGGCGTCATCGGCTGGCCGGTCCGACACTCGCTCTCGCCGCTCATCCACAACGCGGCGTTCGCTGCCGCCGGCCTGGACTGGACGTATCTCGCATTTCCGGTGGCGCCGGGTGCTGCCGCGGACGCGCTGGCGGGCATGCGCTCGATGGGAATCGACGGCCTCTCGGTGACCATGCCGCACAAGGCGCCGGTTGCCGCAGCACTCGAGCACCGCACCGACACCGCGATCGCGCTGGGCGCCGTCAACTGCGTCTTCCGGGACGGCGAAAGGATCGTCGGCGACAACACCGACGGCGGGGGATTCGTCGACGCGCTCCGACTGGACGAAGGCATCGATCCAGCCGGCATGCGCTGCGTCGTGTTCGGCGCCGGCGGTGCGGCCCGCGCTGTCGTCCGGTCCCTGGCTGCGGCCGGCGCCGAACGGGTCACCGTGGTCAACCGACGACACGACCGGGCCGAGGCCGCCGCGTCCTTGGCCGGTCCCCGTGGGGCGGTCGGCGACGACGGCGACGTGGCATCCGCCGATCTCGTGGTGAACGCGACCCCGGTCGGCATGGGCGACGACGCCGGCATGCCGTTCGCCCCCACCGCGGTCGCCTCGGGTGCCGTCATCGCCGATCTCGTGTACCACCCCGCCACCACCCCGTTGCTCGACGCCGCTGCGACCACGGGACACCGAACGGTGGGAGGTCTCGGAATGCTCGTGCACCAGGCCGCACGCGCATTCGGACGATGGACAGGAACCGATCCGTCGGTCGACGTCATGTATCGCGCCGCCCGCGACGGCCTCTCCGGCGCTCGCTCGTAGCGCGAAGTTCCGATTCTTCCGAGATTTCGCTTCAGAAGTCGAATCCTGGTGTCGATAGAGCAGAGGTAGCCATCGAAACCGCCCCGGGAGGTGCGACCGTGGCCCTGCAAGGGACATTGGAGACATTCAGCGTGCCGGAGGTGCTCCGACTGCTGTCGGGCACCAACAAGACCGGCCTTCTCGCCATCGACGGTGATCGAGGCTCGGGCAAGGTCTGGTTGGGCGAGGGCTCGATCATCAGTGCACGCTCCGACCACGAGTCGAACGGCGACATCGACGCCACCCTCTTCGACCTGCTCCGGTTCGACGTGGGCGATTTCGTGTTCGAGTCCGACACCACGCCCGACCACCCGGTCTCCGTCGAGGTCGACGTCGATACGGCACTCGAGCGCGCCGAGACGCTCCTCGAGGAATGGCGAGATCTCGAGACGGTCGTCCCGTCCCTGCTCCTGGGCGTCCGCCTGGTTCGGCAACTCGACGCCGAGTCGGTGACCGTCACCGCCCAACAGTGGAGGTCACTCGCGGCGATCGGCGGCGGCATGAGCGCGGCCGGGCTCGGGCAACGACTCGAACTCGGGGAACTCGACACGTGCCGACGCATCCGCGACCTGGTCGACGCATCACTGATCGAGCTGACCGACGAGGACATCGCCGAAGATCCAGCTCCCGTGGTTCCCGCGTCGACCGAGTCGATCGTCGACCGCCCCGATCACGCCGACGGCTACGAAGACGAGCCGCAGCTCATCGACCACGATCTGTCACGGGACGAGGTGGCGACGCTGGGTTCCAACCTCGCGAGCTTCGTCGCCCGCCCCGACGACGCTGACGACGAGCAGCCGGGCGTCGAGGAATCGGCCGGCGATGCGCCCGTGATCGGCAACACCTGGGCCGAGGACGTCGACATCGCGCACGAGTCCGATCCCAACGTCACCGATCCCAACGTCCCCGGCGAGACCGGTGGTGAGCCCGAGACGGTCACCGACGTCGACAGTGGGGACGCCGACGACTTCCTCGCTCAGCTGACGAACCTCAGCCCGAAGGCTGCGGCTGCGATCGAGGCCACGGCCGAAGAGGCGGCAACCAACGGCGAGGCCGCCACCGGTGTCGACCACGTCGAAGCAGCCGCCGAGGGCGACGAGGAGATCAACCGCAATCTCCTCCTCAAGTTCCTCTCGACGACCAAGAACTGATCCCCTGACGGTCGCCGGCCCCCAGGGCTGGCGACCATAGGGTGACGCTCCGTGGACGTCGCTCCGATCGTGGCCGGTCTGGCCGGCGTCCCCATGGGATCGTTCCTCAACCGGCTCGTCGTGCGTGAGCCGGGCTACGTCATCACCGATCCCGGTGATCTGCCCGACGACGCCGACCCGGCCCTACTCGACGAACTCGAGCCGGCGCCCGACCTCGACCCGGTGCCGGTCCTGGCGGTTCTCCGCCCCGGCACCTGGTGGCGGTGGTGGTTCCCTGCGACCGAGGTCGTGACGGCGGGTCTGTTCGCGTTCACCGTGCACCGTGTCGGCACCGGGTCCGAGCTGGTTGCACTCCTCTTCCTGGTCGCGGCGCTGGTGACCCTCGCCGCGGTCGATCTGCGGGTCTACCGGATTCCCGACCGGGTCAACTTCCCGTCGATGGCGATCGGTCTCGCGCTGATCGTGCTCTCCTCGCTCGAACGCGGCGAGCCCGTGCTGATCGGCGCTGCGCTGGCGGGTGGCTTCACCTACGCCACGATGCTGTTCCTCGCCCACATCGCCTACCCCCGGGGCATGGGCTGGGGAGACGTGAAGCTTGCCTGGTTGATGGGGTTCTATCTCGGGTGGGTGAGCTGGGAGGACGGCTCCGTGCTGGCGCAGTACGTGTCGGTGCTGCGCGGCGTGATCCTCGCCTTCGGCGTCGGTTCGCTGCTCGGCGCGGTGTTCGGAGGTGGGTACGCACTGGCCCGTCGTTCGGCCAAGGCGGTGTTCCCCTACGGGCCGTCGCTCGCGATCGGATGCCTCGCCGTGGTCCTCTACGCCTGAGGAGCCGCGGTGTTCGCGGTGCCGGCGGCGCCGCCCCTACGCTCGCCCTGATGTTGCGCTATCTCACCGCGGGTGAATCGCACGGACAGGGTCTCGTCGTCATCGTCGAGGGCCTGCCCGCGGGTGTCCCGATCACCGTCGAGGAGATCCAGGGAGAGCTGGCCCGACGGCGCCTGGGGTACGGCCGCGGCCCCCGCATGCGATTCGAGCAGGACGAGCTGACCCTGATCGGCGGTGTCCGGCACGGCCGCACACTCGGTTCGCCGGTGGCCATCGAGATCGCGAACAGCGAGTGGAAGCGCAGCGACAAGTGGCACGAGGAGATGTCCCCGGCACCGGGGGCGACGAAGAACCCCGAGACCCAGCCGCGCCCCGGACACGCCGATCTCGCGGGGATGCAGAAGTACGGGTTCACCGACGCCCGCGACGTGTTGGAGCGGGCGTCGGCCCGCGAGACCGCCGCCCGCGTCGCCGCCGGAACCGTGGCCAAGGCGCTGCTGTCGCACCTCGGCGTCGACATCGTGAGTCACATCGTCCAGATCGGCGATGCCCGGACCGAATCAGCGGCTCGGCCCGGTCCCCACGATCTCCGAACCGTCGACGACAACGAGGTCCGCTGTTTCGATCCGGGAGCCACCGACGCGATGATCACGACGATCAAGCAGGCGGCCAAGGACGGCGACTCGCTCGGTGGTATCGCAGAGGTGCTCGCCTACGGCGTCCCGGTCGGGTTGGGGAGCCACGTGCACTGGGACCGCAAGATCGACGGACTGTTGGCCCGGGCGCTGATGAGCATCCAGGCGGTGAAGGGCGTCGAGATCGGCGACGGATTCGAGGTCGCGGGCCGACGGGGGAGCGCAGCGCACGACGCGATCACCTGGTCGGACGAGGACGGCTACGTCCGGGAGTCGACCCTCGCCGGAGGGGTCGAAGGCGGGATCACGACCGGTGAGCTGGTCGTGGCCCGGGTGGCCATGAAGCCCCTGGCGTCGCTCAACAAGCCCGTGCTCAAGACGGTCGACACGGTCACCAAGGAAGCGACCGTGTCGTTCAAGGAACGCACCGACGTGACCGCCGTTCCGGCCATGGGCGTGGTGGCCGAGACGATGATGGCGTTGGTCCTCGCAGCCGAGGCCACCCGCAAGTTCGGTGGCGACTCGCTCGACGAATTCGTCCGCAACCACGACGCCTACGTCGCGTCGCTCTGATCCGGTGCCGGAGGCCGAGGCGGCCCGCCACATCGTCCTCGTCGGTCTGATGGCGACGGGCAAGTCGACCGTCGGGCGCGACCTCGCGGCAACGCTGGACCGCCCGCTCGTCGATTCCGACGATCAGGTCGAGGCGATGAGCGGACGTTCCGTCCGCGAGATCTGGAGAACCGACGGCGAGGAGGCATTCCGCCGCTTGGAGACCGCCGCGCTCACCACGGCGCTGGCCGACACCACCCCGAGCGTGATCGCGGCTGCCGGTGGGGTGGTGCTCGCCCCGGAGAACCGGCACCTGCTGGCGGCCGAGCACCTGCTCGTCGTCTGGCTCCGTGCTCGTCCGGAGACGCTGGCCGCCCGGGTGGCATCGGCGGGAGACGAACACCGTCCACTCCTCGACGACGATCCTGTGGGCATGCTGGTGCGCATGGAAGCGGACCGTCGGGCGCTGTACGAGTCGGTGGCCGACCGCGTGGTCGACGTCGACGGACGTTCGCCGACCGACATCGCCGAAGTCATCGCCCGAGCCGGGGCCAGCGACGCGTGATCCGGGTCGAGGTCCCGGTTCCCGGGCGGACCTACGACGCAGTCGTCGGACGCGACATCCTCGATCAGGTCGCCACGCTCGTGCCCGCCGGTGCGAAGCGCGCAGCCGTCGTGACCCAGCGAGGCATCGGCGTGAAGGTGGAGCCCGGCGTCGACCATCGGGTCTTCACCATCGCCGACGGTGAGGGTGCGAAGTCGCTGTCGACGATCGAGATGCTGTGCCGCAACTGGGCGGGATGGGGGCTGACTCGATCAGACGTCGTGATCGCTGTCGGTGGCGGCGTCGTGACCGACACGGCCGGGTTCGCCGCCGCGTCGTACCACCGTGGGGTCGGCATCGTCCACGTGCCCACCACACTGCTCGGGATGATCGACGCCGCGATCGGCGGCAAGACCGGGGTGAATCTGCCGGAGGGGAAGAACCTCGTCGGCGCCTTCTGGCAGCCACACGGGGTGCTGTGTGACCTGTCGACGCTCGAGACATTGCCGCCGCGAGAACGGCGGTCGGGCACGGGCGAGTTGGCCAAATACCGGTTCCTCCCGGGCGGCGACGACCTCGAATCGCTCGAGCTCGAGGAGCAGGTGAGCCGTTGCATCGAGATCAAGGCCGAGGTGGTCGCGTCCGACGAGCGGGAGGGCGGTCGTCGTGCGATCCTCAACTACGGGCACACACTCGCTCACGCCATCGAAACGGCCGGGACGTACGACCTGCGCCACGGCGAAGCGGTCGCGATCGGACTCCACTACGCGGCCCGCCTCGGCGCGCGACTGGGGCGCATCGACGACGACCGGGTCGAGGTCCACCGGCAGGTCCTCGGACACTACGACCTGCCGATCCGGCTCCCGGAGGGACTGGGAGACGACGACCTGCTGGCGCTGATGCGACGGGACAAGAAGGTCGTCGACGGGCTGACGTTCGTGCTGGACGGCCCGGAGGGGGTCGAGGTCGTCCACGACGTGGACCCGGAGATGGCTCGCGCTGCCCTGGCGGACGTGCGATGACCACAGCCACCGTTCTGCTCCTCAGCGGGCCGAATCTGAATCTCCTCGGCGAGCGTGAGCCGGAGATCTACGGAACTGCGACGCTCGACGACCACGTGGCGACCGCAACGGCGGCGGCGGTCGAGCACCGCCTCCATGTCGAGCACGTCCAGTCCAACCACGAAGGCGGGCTGATCGACGCGATCCACCATGCTCGGCGGCGGTGCGCGGCGATCGTGATCAACGCCGGGGCGTTCACCCACTATTCGTGGGCGATCCACGACGCGCTCGCTGCGTTCCAGGGCCCGGTCGTCGAACTCCACCTCTCCGACCCCAAGACCCGCGAGCCGTGGCGCCACCTGTCGGTCATCGAGCCGGTGGCCGATGCGGTCGTCGTCGGCCTCGGCGGCGACGGCTATCGCGTGGCGATCGAGCAGGCGAGCGAGCTGATCGACCGTGCCTGAGCTCGCACCGCTCGACACGTCGACCCGCCTGGATCGTCTCCGAGAGCGTTTCGACGACGAGGCGTGCGACGCGCTGGTCGTGACCGATCTGGTCAACGTCCGCTACCTCACCGGCTTCACCGGCTCGAACGCACTACTGCTCGTCACCGCCGACGCCGCGACACTCGTGACCGACGGGCGCTACCGCACGCAGTCCGCCGAGCAACTCGAGGCCGCGGTCGTCGATGCCTCGATCGCCATCGCGAGCGATCCCGGCTCGGAACTGGCATCGGCAGCGCGTGGAATCACCCGGATCGGCCTCGAGGCGGACGACGTCAGTTGGGCCACACAGCGCCGCTGGGCGACCGACACGTTCTCGTGGGCTCATCTCGTTCCGACGCAGGGACTCGTGCTGGGTCAGCGTGCGGTGAAGGACGACGGCGAGGTCGACCGTCTCGAGGTCGCGTGCGGCATCGCCGACCGAGCGCTCGCCGACGTCGCCCCTCGCGTCCACGACGGGCTCACCGAGCAACAGTTCCGACGCGAACTCGAGGAGGCCATGACCGACCACGGCTCCGACGCGCCGTCGTTCGAGACCATCGTCGCCAGCGGTCCCAACGGCGCCAAGCCTCACGCGCGGCCGACCGACCGAGTCATCGGCTCGTCCGGGTCCGGTGAGTTCGTGGTCGTCGACTTCGGAGCGACGGTCGACGGGTACCACTCGGACATGACGCGCACGCTTCCCGTCGGCGAGTTGAGCGAGACCCAACAGCGGATGTACGACGTCGTTCGCCGTTCACAGGGCGCCGGCATCGAACGGGTCGGCGCCGGCGTGCGCGGAAAGGACGTCGACGAGACCTGTCGAGCGGTGATCGCCGACGCCGGCTGGGCCGAGGCGTTCGCCCACGGCACCGGCCACGGGATCGGTCTGGTGATCCACGAGTCGCCGCGCCTGTCGTCGGTGTCCGACGACGTTCTGGCCCCGGGTCACTGCGTCACCGTCGAGCCCGGCGTCTACCTTCCCGACCACGGCGGCGTCCGCATCGAGGACTCCCTGGTCGTCACAGCGACGAGCAGTCGTCCGCTGACGAACAGTCCGTACGCCTGACCAAGAGTTGCAACCGGTCGGCCGACGCCTTCACCATGTCGGGATGGCTTCGACCAACGACCTGAAGAACGGCATGTGTCTGAACCTCTCCGAGGGGCTGATGCAGGTGGTCGAGTTCCAACACGTCAAGCCAGGCAAGGGCGGCGCCTTCGTGCGGACGACCCTCAAGAACGTCCGCACCGGTCAGGTGATCGACAGGACGTTCCGGGCGGCCGAGAAGGTCGAGCAGGCCAAGATCGACCGGAGCGAGTACCAGTACCTGTATCGCGATGCCACCGACTACGTGTTCATGGACCAGACGACCTTCGAGCAGATGACCGTGCCGCCCGACTCGCTCGGTGATGCCACCAAGTACCTCATCGAGAACTCGACCGCCACGCTGATGCTCTACGGCGACGAGATCGTCGGAGTCGAACTCCCGCCGTCGGTGGAGTTGTCGGTGGCCGAGACCGAGCCCGGACTCCAGGGCGACCGTTCCTCCGGGGGCACGAAGCCCGCCACCCTCGAGACCGGCTACCTGGTCCAGGTGCCGCTGTTCATCGAGACCGGCGAGAAGCTGCGAATCGACACCCGCACCGGCGACTACATGTCGCGTGCCTGAAGGACGCCGCATGGTCACCGCCGCGACGCGGCGAGATGCGCGTGAGCGGGCCATCGAGCTCCTCTACGAGTCGCACACCAAGGGCATCGACGTCGACGAGATCGTCGAGGCGTTGCCGCTGACGCCGGACGCCTACGCCCTCGAGTTGGCTCGGGGCGTGTGTGACCACCAGATCGAGCTCGACCGGATCCTGGCACGACACGCGAGGAAGTGGCCCGTGGACCGCATGGCTGTCACCGACCGGTCCGTGCTCCGGCTCGGGATCTTCGAGCTCGCGACGAAGGGCGACGTCCCGACCGGGGCGGTGCTCTCCGAAGCCGTCGAACTCGGCGCGCAGTACGGGAGTACCGACGACACGTCCCGATTCGTGAACGGCATCCTCGCCGCCGTCTCCGACGAGGTTCGCGGCGCTCGTCCCTGGACTCCCATCGACGTCGTCGTCTTCGACATGGACGGCGTGATCCGCCACTGGGATCCGGCGTTCATCGCCGACGCCGAGGAGCGACTCGGTCTCCCCCCAGGGGTGACGGAGGCCGCCGCGTTCGCCGAACCCGGGTTCGGCGAGGTCACCGTCGGCGCCATCACCGCGGAGCAGTGGTCGGTGCAGATCGGCGAGATGGTCGCCGCTGGGCACGACGGGGTCGCGGCCGCCGACGTCTCCGCTGTGTGGTTGCAGTCGAACTGGCGCATCGACGACGCCGTCATCGATCTCGTCCGCTCGCTCCGCGACGAGGGCGCGACCACGGCAGTGTTCTCGAACGCCACGGATCGCCTCGAATCCGACATGGGCGAGATGGACATCGTCGACTTGTTCCCGATCATCGCGAACTCGTCGACGATCCGCCTCGCCAAGCCCGACGTCGCCGCGTTCGAGCACGTCACCTCGATGCTCGACGTGGAGCCCGGTCGGATCCTCTTCGTCGACGACCGACCCGACAACGTCGCCGGTGCCGTCGACGCCGGCTGGCACGCCGTCCAGATGCGCGATGCGGGACGGCTGGCCGGAGTCGTCCGACGACTGGGGATACCTGGTGCTCCCGAACCCGCCTGAGGGGCTCCGCCACTGGCGGCTGACCGACGCGTCCGCGCTCGCGGCGGCGTGGGCCGACGCCTCGATCCGACTCTGGAACCCACCGCCGACCGACGCCGATGCGCCGTCGTGGATATTGCGCTGTGAAGAGCGATGGTCACTCGGCCTCTCGATCGACTTCGTCATCGACATCGGCGGCGAGGTGGGCGGTGAGGTCGGGCTCCGCAACTTCACCGACGACCCTGCGCGTGCCGAGTTGGGCGTGTGGGTGTCGCCCGAACAGCGCCGTGACGGACTCGCGGCGCGGTCGGTCTCCTCGACCACGGCCTGGGCTCGCGAAAACCTCGGCCTCGAGCAGGTCTGGTGCCGGACCGCCCTCGCCAACGAGGCGGCGGCAGCCCTGTTCTCGTCCCTCGGTTGGAACACGTTGGGGGAGTCCGACGGCAAGATCGTCTGGTCGGGGAAGCCCGACGGGCCTGCTAGGTTCTCGCCCTGACCGTGAAGCGGGTCCCGTGAGGCCCGGACGGACAGGAAGGAACGCCGATGGCGGAACGCGAACGACGCATGACGCGCCCGACGGGAGGCGTTTTCGTCGCTCGGAGCCGGGTGATGGACGCCGACGACATCGCTCGGGCCACTCGTCGCATGGCGCACGAGATCATCGAGGCCAACGCCGGTCTCGACGATGTCTGTCTCCTCGGCCTCCAGACCGGTGGTGTGCCGCTGGCTCGCTCCCTGGTCGACGCCCTCCACGAGATCGAAGGGCACGAGGTCGACGACGACGTCGTCCCGCTGGGCCGTCTCGACGTCGCGTTCCACCGCGACGACATCGGCCTACGACCGACGATGCCCGAGGCGATCACCGACGTCCCGTTCCACCTCGACGGCAAGGTCGTGGTCCTCGTCGACGACGTGCTCTACACCGGACGGACGATCCGTGCCGCGCTCGACGCGCTCACGTCCTTCGGCCGCCCCCGGGCCGTGCAGTTGGCCGTGATGGTCGACCGTGGCCATCGCGAGCTCCCGATCCGGCCCGACTACGTGGGCAAGAACCTCCCGACCCGCCACGACGAGTCGGTCGACGTGACCGCCGCCGGCGTCGACCTCGGGGAGCTCCAATGAGAAAATCGCTGCCAGAACGGTCCGGAAGCCGGACCGAATTCACGGTGATATTCCGGGAGGCGGGGTTTCGTTGACGGATCTGTTGTCGATCTCGGATCTGGAGCGTGGCGACGTCGAGCAGTTGCTGGACCTGACCGATCACTTCGTCGAGGTGTCGGCCCGCCCCATCCCGAAGGTTCCCGCTCTCCGCGGCAAGACCGTGGTCAGCCTCTTCTACGAGGACTCGACCCGCACCCGCCTCAGTTTCGAGACGGCGGCGAAGCGGTTGTCGGCCGACACCATGAACTTCTCCGTGTCGACGTCGTCGGTCAAGAAGGGCGAGTCGCTCCGGGACACGGCGCTGACGATCGAGGCGATGGGCATCGATTGCATCGTGGTTCGCCACCGGTCGGCCGGTGTGCCGTGGCAGCTCACCCACTGGGTCGACGCCGCCGTCATCAACGCCGGCGACGGCTGGCACGAGCACCCCACCCAGGCATTGCTCGATTGCTACACGCTCCGTCAGAAGCGTGGCTCGCTCGACGGCATGCACATCGCCATCGTCGGCGACATCAAGCACAGCAGGGTCGCCCGCTCCGACATCGCGGCGTTCACCAAGCTCGGTGCCGACGTCACCCTCGTCGCACCGCCGACACTGCTGCCGCCGGCGATCGAGACCTATCCCGTGAAGGTCAGCCACGACCTCGACGCTGTACTCCCGACGGTCGACGCGGTGTACCTGCTCCGGATGCAACGTGAACGCATGACCGAGGCCCTCCTACCCAGCCTCCGCGAGTACACGGCGACCTACGGGCTGACCGTCAGGCGGGCCGACCTACTGCGCGACGACGCGATCGTCATGCACCCGGGTCCGATGAACCGGGGCGTCGAGGTGGACGGCGACATCGCCGACTTCGACCGGTCGGTCATCATCGACCAGGTCCGCAACGGCGTGTCGGTCCGGATGGCCGTCTTGTTCCTGCTGCTCGGATCCGGGTCAGATCTGCACGCCGCCATCCCCGCCGTCGATTCCGAGGAGAGCAACGGATGAGCTCTGCCCCGCCAGCCTTCGTCATCACGGGTGGACGGCTCGTCGACGCAACCGGCGTGCGCTCCGGGGACGACGTGGTGGTGGGCGACGACGGGACCATCGTCGCCGTCGGCCCGGACCTCGATGCCCCCGAGACCCTCGACGCCCGGGGCTGCATCGTGAGCCCCGGCCTCGTCGACATCCACTCCCATCTGCGCGAGCCGGGGAACGAAGAGGCCGAGACGATCGAGACCGGCGCCCGGGGGGCAGCGGTCGGTGGGTACACCTGTATCCTCGCTATGCCGAACACGACACCGGCCATCGACTCGGCGTCGGTCGCCCGCGAGGTCCTCGAACTCGGGCGGAAGGCACCGTGCGACGTGCGTACGTCGGGTGCGATCACGGTCGATCGGGCAGGGACGCAACTCGCTCCCATGGCCGAACTGGCAGCCCTCGGGGTCACGCTCTTCACTGACGACGGCGCCGGCGTCCAGGACAACATGTTGATGCGTCGGGCCATGGAGTACGCCGCCGGCCTGGGTGTGACGCTCGCCCAGCACTGCGAGGACGACGCCCTGTGCGGCGGTGGCCACATGCACGAGGGAGAGTGGTCGAGTCGTCTGGGCATTCCCGGCCAGCCGGCGGAGGCCGAGGAGCTCATGGTGATGCGCGACATCGCCCTCACCAGACTCACCGGAGCCAAGGTCCACTTCCAGCACATGTCGACTGCCGGATCGCTGGCGATGATCACCGGCGCCAAGGCCGCAGGCCTCGCCATCACGTGCGAGGTGACGACGCACCACTTCACGCTGACCCATGCCAGCTGCGCCACCTACGACCCGGTGTTCAAGGTCAACCCGCCGCTGCGCACCGACGAGGATGTCGCTGCGGTGAAGGCCGCGATCTCGGCCGGCACCGTCGACTGCATCGCCACCGACCATGCGCCGCACGTATCGGACACCAAGTTGGCGCCCTTCGACGAGGCGCCGCCTGGCATGCTCGGCCTCGAGACCGCACTGGCCCTGACACTCACCGAGCTCGACCTCGATGTCGAGCAGGCCGTGGCCCTGCTCTCGTGGCAGCCCGCCGCCATCATCGGCGTCGGCGACCGCCACGGTCTGCCCATCGCCGAAGGGAACCCCGCCAACCTCTGCGTGTTCGACCCCGATGAGGAGTGGACGATCGACGGAGACGCCATGCAGTCGAAGAGCCGCAACACGCCCTACGCCGGTCGGCGCGTCCGCGGCCGGGTGCGGCACACCATCCTCGAGGGCGAAGCCGTCGTGCACAACGGGGAGCCGACCCGATGAGCGGCACGCGCCGGGAAATCCGTGACGCGGCGCTGGTCCTGGCCGACGGTTCGACGTTCGAAGGCGAGTGGTTCGGAGCCGATCCGTCGCGTGGCTACACCGCGGGAGAAGTGGTCTTCAACACCGCACTCACCGGCTACCAGGAGATCATCACCGACCCGTCGTACGCCGGCCAGATCATCTCGTTCACCTACCCGCACATCGGGAACTACGGCGTGACTGCGGCTGACGACGAGAGCCGCTCGGCCTTCTGTCGAGGCATCGTCGTCCGGGACCTCGCCCGACGGCGGAGCAGTTGGCGCAGCGAGGGCGACCTGTCGTCCTACCTCGCTGCTCTCGGCGTTCCTGGAATCGGCGGGATCGACACCCGGCGCCTCACTCGCCTCATCCGCGACACCGGGGCCCTGCCAGGGGCGTTCGGTCCACTCGACCTCGTGGACGAGGCCACCCTGAAGCAGGCTGCGGCCGACGAACCCGGTACGGCGGGCGTCGACCTCGTCGCCCAGGTGACGACGTCCGAGCGCTACACGTATCGCCGACCTGGGTCCGCGCCGCTGCGTGTGGCCGCCTACGACTTCGGGATCAAGACGTCGATCCTCGAGCAACTGGGCGACTTCGCCACCGTCGAGGTGTTCCCGGCGTCGGCGACGGCCGACGAGATCCGGTCGGTCGGGGCCGACGGCATCTTCCTCTCGAACGGTCCCGGCGACCCCGAGGTCGTCGACTACGCCGCCGCTGAAATCCGGACCCTTCTGGGCGACTCCACCCCGATCTTCGGGATCTGCCTCGGCCACCAGGTGCTGTCGCTGGCCGCTGGCGCCTCCACCGTCAAGCTGCCGTTCGGGCACCACGGCGCCAACCATCCGGTGCGCGACGTGCGCTCGGGCCGGATCGACATCACGAGCCAGAACCACAATTTCGCTGTCGACGCCGACAGCCTGCGCGGACTCGGGACCGCGACGCACGTCAACCTGAACGACGGGGTCTGTGAGGGCATGCGCCTCACCGACGCCAACGCATGGTCGGTCCAGCACCACCCCGAAGCCGGCCCCGGCCCCCACGATGCTCGCCACCTGTTCGACCACTTCCGCGACGAGATGACCAAATGACCGTTCTGGTGACCAAACGCAACCACCAGGTGACGCATCTGCTCACCAGAACGTGGGTTTTGGGGGTGGAGGGCTGATGCCGAAGCGCACCGACATCGAGTCGATCCTGATCATCGGCTCCGGGCCGATCGTCATCGGCCAGGCGTGCGAGTTCGACTACTCGGGCACGCAGGCGTGCAAGGTCCTTCGTGAGGAGGGCTACCGCGTCATCCTCATGAACTCGAACCCGGCCACGATCATGACCGATCCCGAGTTCGCCGACGCCACCTACATCGAGCCGCTCGACCTCGAACACGCCCGCAAGATCATCGAGCAGGAGAAGCCAGACGCGGTGCTCCCGACCCTCGGTGGTCAGACCGGCCTGAACCTGGCCATGGAGTTGTTCGAGGCCGGCGTCATCGGGGTCCCCGGCACGCCGGAGATGATCGGCGCCAACGCCGAGGCCATCGCCACCGCCGAGGACCGCGAGCAGTTCAAGGTGGCCATGATCGGCATCGGCCTCGACGTCCCGTCCTCCGCCACCGCGCACACCATGGAGCAGTGCCGTGACGTCGTGCAGGAGATCGGTCTGCCGGTCGTCATCCGCCCCGCCTACATCCTCGGTGGCAAGGGCACCGGCATCGCGTCGACGCCGGAGGAGTTCGAACGCATGGCGAAGTTCGGTCTCGAGTCGAGCCCCATCTCCGAGATCCTGATCGAGACGTCGATCAAGGGGTGGAAGGAGTACGAGCTCGAGGTGATGCGCGACTGCGCCGACAACTGCGTGATCATCTGCGGGATCGAGAACCTCGACCCGATGGGCGTCCACACCGGCGACTCGATCACCGTTGCCCCCGCCCAGACGCTGTCCGACGTCGAATACCAGACGATGCGCGATGCCGCATTCGCCTGCATCCGGCGCGTCGGCGTCGAGACCGGCGGCTCCAACGTCCAGTTCGCGCTCGATCCCGAGAACGGCGACATGGTCGTCATCGAGATGAATCCTCGGGTCTCCCGGTCTTCCGCGCTCGCGTCCAAGGCCACCGGGTTCCCGATCGCCAAGATGGCGGCGAAGCTGGCCGTCGGCTACACGCTCGACGAGATCCCCAACGACATCACCAAGAAGACGCCGGCCAGCTTCGAGCCGGTGATCGACTACGTGGTCACCAAGGTGCCGCGCTGGGCGTTCGAGAAGTTCCCTGGACAGGGCGACGTGCTGGGCACGTCGATGCAGTCGGTGGGCGAGGCCATGGCCATCGGCCGGACCTTCCCCGAGTCGATGCAGAAGGCCATGCGGTCGCTCGAACAGGGCCGCCTCGGCCTCAACTGCGATCCCGGTGAGACCCAGCTCGACGAGTTGTCCGACGAGGACCTGCTCGCCAGGGCCTGTACCGGTACTCCCGACCGTCCCTTCCAGCTCGAGGCGTGCCTCCGGCGGGGGATGAGCATCGAAACCGTCGCCGGTGCGACCAGGGTCGACCCGTGGTTCCTCGACCAGTTCTCCCTCATCGTCGAGGAGCGAACCCATCTCGCCGCGGTCGGGTTCGACGCCATCACCATGCGCGACCTGAAGCGGGCCAAGCGGCTCGGCTTCGGTGACGCCCAGCTCGCCTACCTCTGGGGCGTGTCCGAACACGACGTCCGCGCCAAGCGGATCGATGGCGGCCTCCTGCCCACCTACAAGACGGTGGACACGTGCTCGGCCGAGTTCGACGCCGCCACGCCGTACCACTACTCGACGTGGGAGGACACCGACGAGGTCGTCGACACCGGCAAGCCGCGCGTGATCATCCTCGGCTCGGGCCCCAATCGCATCGGACAGGGCATCGAGTTCGACTACTGCTGCGTCCATGCCTCGTTCGCGCTGTCCGAGGCCGGCTACGAGACCGTGATTGTCAACTGCAACCCCGAGACGGTGTCGACCGACTACGACACGTCTGACCGGCTCTACTTCGAGCCGCTCACGTACGAGGACACGCTCAGCGTCGTCGAGGCGGAGCAGGCCACCGGCAACCTCGTCGGCGTGATCGTCAGTCTCGGCGGCCAGACGCCGCTCAAGCTGGCCAACGACCTCCCGGAAGGCACCGTGCTGGGCACCAGCCCGGCGTCGATCGACCTGGCGGAGGATCGCGACCTCTGGAACAAGCTCTGCAACAGGCTGGAGATCCCACAGCCCGCCGGTGGCACCGCCACCGAGCTGGACGGTGCGCGCAGCATCGTCGAACGCATCGGCTTCCCGGCCCTGCTGCGACCGAGCTACGTGTTGGGCGGTCGAGCGATGGAGATCGTCTACGACGACGAGGGGCTCGTCGCGGCCATGAAGGAACTGGC
Source organism: Acidimicrobiales bacterium (assembly GCA_037968675.1). Classification (GTDB taxonomy): domain Bacteria; phylum Actinomycetota; class Acidimicrobiia; order Acidimicrobiales; family Salinilacustritrichaceae; genus Salinilacustrithrix. Next base: position 27,733 of record JBBKVY010000004.1, read on the forward strand.
CGGCTTCGGCAGTCTGGGGCGCGAGGGCGGGCTGTCGTCCGAGCGTCCGGTCCTCGTCGACCGGTTCCTCGAGGAGGCCACCGAGGTCGACGTCGATGCCATCCGCGACCGGACCGGCGAGATCATCATCGGCGGCGTCATGGAACACGTCGAGGAGGCGGGCGTGCACTCCGGTGACTCGGCCTGTTCGATCCCGCCCCATTCGCTGGCGGACGCGACCGTCGAGGTCATCGAGGACTACGCCCGACGTATCGCCACTGCGCTGGAGGTGCAGGGCCTGCTCAACGTGCAGTTCGCGGTCAAGGGCGGCCAGGTCTTCGTCATCGAAGCCAACCCTCGGGCCAGTCGCACCGTGCCGTTCGTGGCCAAGGCGACCGGTGTCCCGCTGGTGAAGGTCGCGGCGCGGGTCATGGTCGGGGCGACGCTCGCCGAACTACGCGACGAGGGATTGCTCACCGAGTCGGTTCTGCCGTTCCGCACCGGCCGGGGCCGGCACGTGGCCGTGAAGGAAGCCGTGCTGCCGTTCAACCGGTTCCCCGACGCCGACCAGGTTCTCGGACCGGAGATGCGGTCCACCGGCGAGGTCATGGGCATCGACCGCACGTTCGGCCTGGCATTCGCCAAGTCGCAGGTCGCGGCAGGCGACCGTCTCCCGGAGAAGGGGGCAGTGTTCTTCAGCCTCGCCGATCGTGACAAGTCCCAGGGTCGCATCGCCGCCCGCTCCTTCGTCGACCAGGGTTTCGAGATCGTCGCCACCGCCGGAACGGCTGACGACTTCGAATCGGCCGACATCCCGGTCGCAACTCGCGTCGCGAAGCTCAGCGATGGATCGTCGGACACGCGAGGTCAGACCGTGGTCGACCTCATCGCCAGCGGTGGCATCGACCTCGTCGTCAACTGTCCGCGGGGCCGAGGTCCACGCGCAGATGGCGACTACATCCGAGCCGCCGCTGCCGCCAACCACCTCCCGCTCCTGACGACCGCAGCCGCGGCTGTTGCCGCCGCCGAAGGCATCCTCGACCGTGGCACCCTCGACCGGAGAGTCCGTTCGCTCCAGGACTACCTCGCGTGAGCCATCTCCACCGTCGCCGGCGCACGGACGACGTGTGATGCCCGACATGACCACGTCGGTGGGTTCCGTGGCGCTGCCGAACCCGGTCATGGCGGCGTCGGGGACGGCGGGATACGGGACCGAACTGGGGGCCTACGTCGACCTGTCGTCGCTCGGGGCGTTCGTCACCAAGTCGCTCGCCCACTTCGCATGGGACGGCAATCCCGCATTGCGTACGCACGCCACGCACGGCGGCATGATCAACTCCGTCGGATTGCAGGGCCCCGGCATCAGCGCGTGGAAGGAGCAGCAGATGCCGCGCCTGGTCGATGCAGGCGCTCGGATCGTCGTGTCGATCTGGGGACGATCGGTCGACGACTACCGCCGAGCGAGCGACCTGCTCGCCGACTGCCCGCCGGCGGTGATCGCGGTCGAGGTCAATCTGTCGTGTCCGAACACTGAATCCGGCGGAACGCTCATCGCACACGACCCCGCAACCAGCGCCGAGGTGATCGAGGCGACCGTCGGGTGCGATCGTCCCCGCTGGGCCAAGCTCAGCCCGAACACCGACAGGGTGACCGACGTCGCCGCCGCCGTGGCCGACGCCGGCGCCGCCGCCGTGACGGTGATCAACACGGTCCTCGGCATGGCGATCGACCCGTTGACGGGCGCCTTCCGTCTCGGGTCCCAGGAGCGCGGCGGCGGGCTGTCGGGACCGGCCATCCATCCGATCGCCGTACGGGTGGTCCACGACGTCCACGCGGCGTTGCCGGCCCTCCCGATCGTGGGTGTCGGCGGGATCTCCACCGGCGCCGACGCCCTCGAACTCCTGCGGGCCGGCGCCTGTGCCGTGCAGGTGGGCACCGCCAACTTCGACGATCCTCGCTCGACGTTGCACGTGATGGCCGAGCTGGCGGACGTGGTCGAGCGAACGGGCGCCTCGAGCGTTGACGAGCTCATCGGCGCAACCGGTGGGTCTCAGGCGAATCTGGCGTCGTAGGCATCCTCGATCCGCTGGCGGTCGTGCGCCAGCAGCGAGGGCTGCGCGGCCCCGTCCCGCACGAGGGCGGCCTGGGCACGGAGCAGGTCGGTGACCGAGGTGGGACGATCACGCAATGCCTCCTCGAGGAGGTCGAGTACCTCGAGGAGGTAGATGCACACCGTCGGCAGGGCGACCGCGGCCAGACGGATCTCGTCGAACGCCAGCGCGACGACCTCGGCGTGGGTGACCTCCTGGGTCACCTCGATGACCGCGTCGTTGCCGACGCGTCGCACGGTGGGCGGCGGGTCGCGTCGGAGCAGCTCTCGGACCACGCCACCGAGGTGGAAGACGGCATCCTGGGCGGTCGTCGGGTCGTTGACACCAGGCGACAGTGCCTTCAGCGCGACATCGGCCAACTGCCGTACACCGTAGGTGGCATCCTGCTGGGCGGTTCGGGCGTCGCCGACGACGAGACTCTTCCGGGCCAGGTCTCGTGCCGCGTCCGGGTCGTCAGGGCTCGGGGTGATCGTGCACAACGGTGTCCCGGGCACCGCATAGCGCCCGACCCGGACGTGGAGGCGGAGCGACCTCCCAGCGGAGGCCGACGCGAGTCGTTCGAAGTCGACCTGCTGGATCCATCCACTGTGGGCGACATCGATTCGCAGCGAGTCCGCTCCGTCGGGGTCGTCGGCGCGGTCCGCCGCGATCTCCATGGCGTCGGGCTCACCTCCCTCCGTCTCGTCCGGTTCGCGCCACAGTCGATCGATCTGGAGGGTCGCGTCGTCGCTGACGTCCTGGAGGATCTTCGAGACGTCCATCGAGTGGGCGCTGTGGCTGATGAACGCGACGATCGACAGGATCGAGATGACGCCGAGCGTGACGGCGAGCGCCACGGACAGGTTGGGGATGACCCGGGCACCGTCCTGTTCCAGCGGGCCCCGGACCGACCGCAGGACCACCAGGCAGTACGTGAAGGTGCCGACGACGACACCCATGATGCGCTTGTTGAACGGGTCGCGGAACAGGCCGTGGATCACTCGGGGGGAGTACTGGCTCGCTGCCTGCTGGATCAGGAGCAGCGAGATCGAGAAGGCGATGCCGGCAAAGGTGATCGTCGCGCCGGCCACCGTCGTCAGCACGGCCCGGGCGCTGTCGACGGTGGAGGTGAGGTCGCTCGGGAGTTCCCTCTCGCTGTTGGTCAGGCGCGTATCGAGCTCGAGACCGGCGAGGCCGAGGACCAGTCCGAACACGACGAACCCCATCGGAACGAAGAAGAGGCTGCTTCGGAGGCGCTCCGCGAGCGCCGAGAGACGGACGACCATGATCCAGTGTGCCTGTTGTGGCATCACCGGGGCCCGCGCAGGTGGCAGGCTGTCGGCCGGGAACAGGGAAGGGCACCGCATGACCGTGATCGAGACCGAAGCGCCGGACGAGGTGCGTGACCGACTCTGTCTCGCGCTCGACACCGACGATCTGGTCGCCGCTCGGCGGCAGGCCCGCGACCTGGCGCCGTGGATCGGGACCGTCAAGATCGGCCCGGAGCTGTTCGCCTCCGCCGGTCCCAACGCGGTGACCGCCATGCAGGATCTGGGTCTCCGGGTCTTCGTCGACCTCAAGCTCCACGACATCCCCTCGACGGTGAACAGCACTGCACGCGTCCTCGGGTCCCTGGGCATCGACTTCGTCACGCTCCACGCCCACGGTGGTGTCGAGATGCTGCGTGCCGGCGTCGACGGCGCCCGCGAGGGCGCCGAGGCGGCACAGGTGACCCCGCCGACCACGTTGGCAGTCACCGTCCTCACCTCCGACGACGGTGCCCCCGACCACATCCTCGGCAAACACGTCGACTCGGCCATCGCCGGCGGCTGCGCCGGTCTCGTCTGTGCTGTGGCCGACGTGGCCCCGACGCGCGAGATGCTGGCGACGTTGTTCATCGCTGCGACGGGCATCCGTGCCGACGGTGAGCCGACCCACGACCAGCGTCGGATCGCGACCGCAGGCGATGCGTTCGCGGCCGGTGCCGACCTCCTCGTCCTCGGACGAACCATCTCCGGTGCCGACGACCCCGAGGCGACCGCGGCCGCCCTGGTCGACTCCGCACTGTCCTGACCGAGCGGTACCACGAGGCTGTCCAGCGGGGAGGCGTCGGGAGCGCCAGCGAGCAGCCGACGGCGAAACGAGGCTCCGCCCGAGTGAGCAAGGAGCGTCTAGGGTCACGGGCCATGCCGCAGCCCCCCCAACTGACGCCGGAGCAGCGCCAAGCTGCCTTGAAGAAGGCGGCCGTGGCCCGTCGGACCCGCGCCGAGCTGAAGGAGCGCCTCAAGATGGGCTCGCTCTCGCTCCCCGAACTCCTCGCCCAGGCCGACGACGACGACATGGTGGGCAAGATGAAGGTCCTCGCGGTGCTCGAATCGCTGCCCGGTGTCGGCAAGGTCAAGGCCCGTCGGACGATGGAGAACTTCGAGATCTCCGACACCCGGCGCGTCCGGGGGCTGGGCGAGCAGCAGAAGCGCAAGCTTCTCGAGGAATTCGGATGAGCGACCCGTTGCACTGCCTGCACCAACACCGTTGAACATCGTCGTCTCCGGTCCGGGTGGGGTCGGCAAGGGGACCGTGGTCGCCGTGCTGCTCAGATCGCATCCCGAGATCTGGCTGAGCCGCTCGTGGACCACCCGGGCGCGTCGTCCCGGTGAGTCGGCAGACGCCTACGTCTTCACCGATCGAGACACCTTCGACGCCAACATCGCGGCCGGCGGGTTCCTCGAGTGGGTCGACTTCCTCGACTATCGCCAGGGGACGCCTGTCCCCGATGCTCCGGAGGGGACCGACGTCCTCTTCGAGATCGACGTCGCCGGCGCGCGAGCGCTGCGCGCCATCGATCCCGCGACCCTGCTCATCTTCATCGACACGCCGGATGCGGAAGCACAGCGGGTGCGCCTGAAGCAGCGCGGCGACGCCCCAGACGTCATCGAGGCACGGATGCACAAGGGGGACGAGGAGCGTGCGGCGGCACGGGCGTTGGGCATGCACCACGTGGTCAACGACGTCGTCGACGAGACCGTGGACGAGATGGTGCGCTTGATCGAGGCGTCGAGGAGCGCAGGCACCGACGGGTGAGGGTTTACGGGTGGTACCGGGCCCACTGCTACGGTGGACTGTTCCGCAATCTCTCTGGGCAACCCTTCGGAGGACCCCATGGCCGGCCGCCACGACACCATGATGAATCCGCCGATCGAGGGTCTGCTCGAGCGCGCCGACTCGAAGTTCCGTCTCGTGACGCTCGCGTCGACCCGGGCACGCCAGATCAACGCCTACTTCAACGCCGTGGGCAGCGGGGGCCTCGGCTCCCAGGTCCCGCCGCAGGTTCCCTCGGTCGCCCGTAAGCCGCTCTCGATCGGCTTCGAGGAGATCGCCGCCGACAAGATCCTCCCGGTGTACGGCGAAGCGCTCGCGGCCAAGCGAGCTGCCGAAGAGGCAGCCGCCGCCGAGCGTCTCGCCGCGGCGAACGCCAACGAAGAGGACTAGGCCGCACTCGCCGGCCCGCGCAGGATGCTTGCCGGGAAGCGCATCGTCCTCGGTGTCACGGGTGGCATCGCGGCCTACAAGGCGGTCGAGATCTGCCGCCGCCTGGTCGATGCCGGCGCGCACGTGTCGCCGGTCATGACCGACGGTGCGCTCCGCTTCGTCGGTGAGACCACGTTCTCCGCCCTGGCCAGCGAACCAGTGCAGACATCGCTCTTCGACGAGGCGCACCCCATCCCGCACACCCGGCTGGGACAAGGGGCCGATCTGATCATCGTCGCCCCTGCCACCGCACGCCTCCTGTCCGACTACCGGACGGGCCGCTCCGACGATCTGCTCACCGCGACGCTGCTCGCCACGCGGGCGCCGGTGATCCTCGCGCCGGCCATGCACACGGAGATGTGGGACCACCCGTCGGTGACCGAGAACCTCGCCGTGCTCCGCGAGCGAGGCGTGCACATCGTCCCGCCGGAAGCCGGCCGCCTCGCTGGTGGCGACGTGGGTGCCGGCCGTCTCGCCGACCCCGCCACGATCGTGGCGTGCGCGGACGAGGTGCTCGCCAAGATCGGGCCGCGCGGCGACCTCGCCGGCCTCGCAGTCCTGATCACGGCCGGCGGCACCCGAGAGCCCATCGACCCCGTGCGATTCATCGGCAACCGGTCGTCCGGAAAGCAAGGCTTTGCCCTGGCGGAGGAGGCCGCAGCGCGTGGCGCCGTGGTGACGGTCGTCGCAACGGTCCAACGCCCGGTGTCGGCAGGCATCGAGGTCGTGCAGGTCGAGACCGCCGGCGAGATGCACGACGCGGTCATGGCCCGAGCGAGCGCGAGCGATGTCGTGGTGATGGCCGCCGCCGTGGCCGACTTCCGCCCGTCGGCCCGAGCCGATTCGAAGATCAAGAAGGCCGGTGGCGTGCCCGAGGTCCACCTCGAGCCGACAGTGGACATCCTCGTTGCCCTCGGCGACGCGAAGCCGGCCGGACAGACGCTCGTGGGGTTCGCGGCCGAGACCGATGCCGTGCGCCAGAATGCCGAGACCAAGCTCCGGGCCAAGGGCGCCGATCTGATCATCGCCAACGACGTCTCGATCCCCGGAGCCGGGTTCGAGCACGACACAAACGAAGTGGTGATCCTGTCGGCAGCGGGCGCCATCGAGGTGCCCCAGGCCGACAAACGGGTCATCGCCCGAGCGGTGCTCGACGCCGTCTCATCTCTCAGGAACATCAACCAGGAGCCGTCATGAACAACTTCACCTTCACGTCCGAATCGGTTTCGGAGGGTCATCCCGACAAGATGGCCGATCAGATCTCGGACGCGATCCTCGACGAGATCCTGACCAGTGATCCGATGGCGCGGGTGGCGTGCGAGACCATGGTGACGACCGGCATGGCCATCGTGTCGGGCGAGATCACGACCTCGGCCTATGTCGAGATCGCCGACATCGTGCGCCGCACGATCAAGGAGATCGGCTACGACCGCGAATCGATGGGCTTCGACGGCAACACCTGCGGCGTCATGACCTCGATCGACCCGCAGAGCCCCGACATCGCCCAGGGCGTCGACAAGGCCTACGAGACCCGCACCGGCGAGCGGGGCGACGAGATCGACGACCAGGGCGCCGGCGACCAGGGCATGATGTTCGGCTACGCGTGCGACGAGAACGACGCGATGATGCCGACGCCGATCCACCTGGCACACCGCTTGGCCGAGCGCCTGGCCGAGGTCCGAAAGGCCGGAATCCTCCCGTACCTGCGCCCGGACTCGAAGACCCAGGTCACCATCGACTACGTCGACGGCAAGCCGGACAAGCTCACGACGGTGCTCATCTCGACCCAGCATGCGCCGGGCCACGACGCCGAGAGCCTGATCAAGCCCGATCTGATCCAGGAGGTCATCCGGCCGACGCTGCCCGAGCAGTTCGTCGACGACGACTTCAAGGTCCTCGTCAACCCGACGGGCGTGTTCGAGCTCGGCGGCCCGCACGCCGACTGTGGCCTCACCGGCCGCAAGATCATCGTCGACACCTACGGCGGCTGGGCCCGCCACGGCGGCGGTGCCTTCTCGGGCAAGGACCCGTCCAAGGTCGACCGCTCCGCTGCCTACGCCACCCGGTGGGTCGCCAAGAACCTCGTCGCGGCCGGCGCCGCCAGCCGATGCGAGGTGCAGGTCGCGTACGCCATCGGCGTGGCCCACCCGGTCTCGGTCATGGTCGAGACGTTCGGGACGGAGAACGTCGACCCACAGAAGCTGTCGACCGCCGTCCACGAGGTGTTCGATCTCCGTCCTGCTGCGATCCTGCGTGACCTCGAGCTGCGCAAGCCGATCTACCGCAAGACCGCCGCCTACGGCCACTTCGGCCGCACCGGCGAGCCGGGCGAGTTCCCGTGGGAGAACACCGATCGCGTCGGCGACGTGAAGTCCGCGCTGGGGCTCTAGCCCCGCCGGGTAGACACCCGGTGTGAATCTGTTCGACGATCCGGGACAACCACCGCTCGTCGTCCGCGTCCTGCCCGACCAGACGGGCATCACCAAGACGTTCGACTACCTCGTCCCACCCGAGTGGGCGGGACAGGTCGCGCTCGGGACCCGGGTACGGATCGCGCTCGGTCCCCGCCGTGTCGGCGGGTGGGTGGTCGAGATCGGCGTGGACCCGCCGCCGGGCGTGGCGTTGCGGCCGATCGCCAAGATCAGCGGTCACGGCCCGAGCGGCGAGATCATCGATCTGGCCCGCTGGGCTCGCTGGCGATGGGCAGCGCGCACGCCGGTACCGTTCCTCCGGACCGCGTCGCCCGAACGCATGGTCACCTCGCTCCCTCCGGCTGGTGTCCGAAGACACCCGGTGCCGCCGGCCGACGACGAGGTGGTCCAGGGAGCATTCGGTCTCGAACCGACCGTGCTGCGGCTCCCACCCGCCGCCGACGTCATCCCGGTGGTCCAGGCGGCGGCCTCGCTCGGCGATCCACTGATCGTGTGCACCTCCAGGAACCAGGCCATCCGTGTGGCCGCTCGGCTCGAACGCGCCGGCGTTCCCACGGCGCTCCATCCCGACGGATGGGGTCGGGGTGCTGCCGGTGGGGTCGCGGTCGTGGGGACCAGGGCCGCGGTCTGGGCGTCACTTCCGAGGCTGGCGGCGATCGTGGTCTTCGACGAGCACGACGAGGTCCACCAGGAGGAGCGCACACCGACCTGGCACGTACGTGATGTGGCGATCGAGCGCGCCCGACGCCTCGGTATCCCCTGTGTGCTCACGTCGCCGATGCCGTCGCTCGAGGCGATCGACCGGGCCTCGGTCGTCACCGTCGACCGCGTCGTCGAGAGGGACGGGTGGCCCAAGGTCGTGGTGGCGGACCGTCGCGACGAGGACACGGCGCGCAACGCGCTGTTCTCGCCGTCGCTGGTGCAGATCGCTCGATCAGATGCACGGATGGTCTGCATCCTGAATCAGAAGGGCCGAGCCGCGCTGCTCGCGTGTGCGAGTTGCCGAGACCTGGCTCGTTGCGACCGCTGCGACGCATCGGTGCACAAGCCAGGCGACGACCAACTGGTGTGTCGCCGATGCGACGCGACCCGTCCCGTGGTCTGTGCATCATGTGGCAGCACACAGTTGAAGACCGTCCGCATGGGCGTCACCCGCGTCCGCGACGACCTCGAAGCGCTGGCGGGCGAGCCCGTGGTGGCCGTCACCGCCGACGACGAGGGACTTCCTGCCGATGCCCGGCTGTTCGTCGGCACCGAGGCGGCACTGCACCGTGTCGATCATGCCGACGTCGTGGCGTTCCTCGATCTCGACCAGGAGCTGCTGGCTGCGCGCCATCGTGCGTCCGAACAGGCCCTGGCGCTCCTGGTCCGTGCGGCTCGAATGGTCGGGGGCCGACACGGATCTGGTCGGCTCCTCCTCCAGACGCGGAGTCCAGACCACGAAGTCGTACAGGCGGCGCTCAACGGAGATCCGACCCTCGTGTCCGACGCCGAGCGGATCCGTCGACAGGACTTCCGCTTTCCACCCGAGGTGGCCATGGCCGAGGTGTCGGGCGAAGCGGCAGCGGCGTTCGTCGAGGCGCTCGACTCCGGCACACGTTCGCCGGTCGATGTGGTCGGCCCGGTGGACGGCACCTGGCGGGTCACCGCCCCGGATCACGAACGACTGTGCGACGCCCTCGACGCCGTCGAGCGACCGCCGGGACGTCTACGCCTCGCCGTCGACCCCACCCGCAGCTGAGTCGACCCGGAGCAGGCGGTACCCCGCCCGCGATGCCAGACGCTCGGTCTCGTGGCCGCGAGCGCCGAGCCAGCGCTGGAGCGAGTCGGCGCCGAGGTGCCGGTTGACGACCAGCACCGCGGACCCCGCTGGCGAGAGCCGGTCGAGCCACCGGACGAGCAGGTCGTGGAGCGCGTCCTTGCCGATCCGGATCGGTGGATTCGACCAGATGAGGTCGAATGGCTCGTCGGACACGTCGTCAGGGGCATGGACAGCGACGTTCGCGAGACCGAGGGACGCAGCGTTGGCCGCCGTCAGGTCCTGGCTGCGCACGTTCACATCGACGGCCACGACGGCAGCGGCGGGTGCCGTGAGCGCCAGCGTCACGGCGATGGGCCCGTACCCGCAGCCGAGGTCGAGGAACCGGCCCGTTGCCGGAGGTTCGGGGGCCCGGGCGAGCAGGAGCGCGGTGCCAGGATCGATGCGGTCGGGGCTGAACGTGCCGCGGTCGGTGACCAACTCGACGTCGTGCCCGCGAGCATGCAGTCGCACCGAACGCCGACGGGATCGACTGGTCGGCGCGTCGGTGAAGTAGTGCTCACCAGCGGCGTCGGAGGGGGCAGCCACGGACGTCGACGGTAGCCTCGGATCCGTGCGCGCCCCCTACACCATCCGAGTCGTCGGCGATCCCGTCCTGCGGACCGCAGCGGCGGAGATCACCGAGATCGACGGACGACTCGTGAAGCTGGCAGGCGACATGCTCGAGACGATGTACGAGGCCCCCGGCCTCGGACTGGCCGCGCCACAGGTCGGTGTGGGCAAGCGACTCTTCGTCTACGACCTCGATCCCGAACATCGCGACGATCCCAAGGTCATCGTGAACCCACGGATCGTCGAATCCCGGGGCGAGTGGACCTACGAGGAGGGGTGCCTGTCGATCCCGGGACTCTCGTTCGAGATCACGCGCCCCAAGGAGGTCCACCTCGTGGGCCGCGACCTCGACGGCAACGACGTGTCGGTCGAAGCCGACGAACTCACCGCTCGCCTGTTCCAGCACGAACTCGATCATCTCGACGGCGTGTTGATGACCGAGCGGATGGACCCCGACACGAAGAAGGCGGCGCTCCGGGAGATCCGGGCGATGCGCGATCGTCTCGACGTCCCGGATGCCACCGCGTCGAAGGGCCTTCGCTTCGGCTGACCTGATGATGTCGCACGACACGACGGCGCGACCCCGTCTCGTCTATCTCGGATCACCAGCGTCGTCGGTGCCGCCGTTGGGCGCGCTGCACGAGGCCGGCTTCGACGTGGCCATGGTCGTGACCAACCCCGATCGGCGACGAGGCCGGGGGAGCGGGACCACCCCGACACCGGTGAAGTCGGCAGCGGTCGACCTGGGAATCACCGTGACACACGACATCGACGACGTCGTCGACTCGGGCGCAGACCTCGGCGTGGTCGTCGCGTTCGGTCAGATCATCCGACCCCATGTCCTCGACGCGATCTCGATGGTGAACCTGCACTTCTCGCTCCTCCCGCGGTGGCGCGGCGCGGCGCCGGTCGAGCGGGCGATCCTCGCGGGAGATCCCGTCACCGGCGTCGACCTGATGGACGTGGCCGAAGGGCTCGACACCGGCGACGTGCGCGCACGCGTCACGCTCGACATCGGACCGGACGAGACCGCGGACGAGCTACGGGGGCGATTGGTCGCAGCCGGTGCGACCCTGCTGGTGCGGGCCCTGACGGAGGGTCTCCCGCCGCCGGAGCCGCAGGTGGGAGAGCCGACCTACGCGCACAAGATCACCCCCGACGACCTGCACATCGACTGGGCCGAGCCGGCCGAGGTCATCCACCGGCAGGTCCGCGTCGGGGGCGCATGGACGACCCGGGACGGCGAGCGCTTCAAGATCTGGCGTACCGCCGTCGAACCCACCGGCGACGGTGTCGCCCACCCCGCCGGCGACGGCGAGATCGAACTGCTCCAGGTCCAACCCGCCGGAAAGCCCCGACTCGACGCGGCGGCATGGGCGAACGGTGCACGGTGGACGGCAGACGAGAGGCTCGGGACATGAGCGCGGACGCAGGTGTCCTCGCCCGTCGGACCGCGATCGATGCGCTGGTCCGGATCGAGACCGATGGCGCGTACGCCAATCTGGTCACCAACGCGATCCTCGACCGATCCGGACTCGAGGCTCGCGACCGCCACTTCGTGACCGAATTGGTCTACGGCACGTGCCGGATGACGCGCGCATGCGACCACCTGATCGACCGTCACCGCCGGGGCGACGTGAGCGCACGGGTGCAGGCCGCGCTCCGGCTCGGCGCCTACCAGCTGGCGTTCGCCGGTGTGGCGGCACACGCAGCGGTCGACGCCACGGTCGGCGCTACCCCGCGGCCGGCGCGGGGCCTCGTGAACGCGGTGCTCCGACGCGTGGCCGGCGATGTGCGCGACGGGATCACGTGGCCGAGCGACGGCATCGAGCTGTCGTATCCCGACTGGATCGTCCGGGAGCTCGAGCAGTACCTCGGGGCCGAACCCGCCCGATCAGCGTTGGGCGCGATGAACAGCCCCGCCACGACCCATGTACGGGGAGACGGCTATGTGCAGGACCTGGCGTCGCAGGAGGTCGTCGAGGCCATGGCCGCAGTCTCAGGCGAACGAGTCCTCGACCTCTGCGCAGCACCGGGCGGCAAGGCAACAGGTATGGCGGCGGCCGGTGCCGGGGTCATCGCCGCCGACATCGGTCCCGGACGACTGTCGCTGGTGGCCGAGAACGCGGCGCGGCTGGGCGTGCGCCTGCCTGCCGTCGCCGCCGACGGCACGCATCCGCCGTTTCGACCCGGTTCGTTCGACCGCGTACTGGTCGACGCGCCCTGCTCGGGGATCGGCGTCCTGCGACGCCGGCCGGACGCCCGATGGCGGATCGACGCCGGCGCGCCGGATCGTCTGGCAGGGCTCCAGGTCGAACTCCTCGAGGCCGCAGCTCCGCTGGTGGCCCCCGGGGGGATGCTCGCCTACTCCGTCTGCACGTTGACGTCCGCCGAGACCGACGGCGTCGTCAGCGCCCTCGACCTGCCGATCGACTTCGTGTCCGGCGAACGGACGGTGATGGCGCCCGACGCCGAACGCGACGGCATGTTCCTGGCCACGTGGCAACGTCGCTCATCGGGTGCCGCGTCGCTCGCTTAGTGTCGGTCCCCATGGCCGAGGCGAAGATCCTGACAGTGTCCGACGGCGTGATCGCGGGGACGAGGGACGATCGTTCGGGCGATGGGCTCGAAGCACACCTCGTCGGCGCGGGGTACACGGTCGCCGATCGTCGCGCGGTCGCCGACGGGATCGAATCGGTGGCGCGGACCCTGCGGGAGATGGCCGACGGATTCGTCGGTCTCGTCGTCACCACCGGCGGCACCGGCTTCGGTCCTCGCGATCTCACTCCCGAGGGCACCCGCGCCGTCCTCGAGCGGGAGGCGCCCGGTCTGGCGGAGGCCATGCGCCTCGTCAACCCGCTGGGACGCCTGTCACGACAGCGAGCGGGGACGATGGGCGACTGCCTCGTCCTCAACCTGCCGGGGTCCACCACCGGATCGATCGAGTGCTTCGATGCGGTCGCCGACGTCGTTCCGCACGCCTTGGAACTCTTGCGGGGCGAGCGCCCGCACTGACGCGACTCACACCATCCGGAGCGGTGCGGCTCGATCCATGGTGAACGAGGACTCGATCAGGATGAGGCGCTCGAGGGGATCATCGCCGGCGTGGATGAGTCCGAACGCCCCCACGAGGGACCCGACGCCGACATCGATCGCCCAACGGTCGCTGAGCCGTTGGAAGACCGCGGTCGGCGCTTCCGGGTGCCCGGCGATGAGGAGCAGGACCGGGCGGCCGTTGGGACCGATGCTGACGCGGTCCTGGGTGCGGCGCCCTGTCGCCATGGCCCGCCCGAGCGCGACGCGGTGGTCGAGTTCGAGCACCGGATCCCACTCGGACGTGGTCGACGATTCGGGCAGGATGTCAGCACAGAGGATCGCATCGCCGACTCCAGCGGCCCCGGTCACCGCTAGGAAGGACTCCCACGGCTCGAAGCCACTCACCGACAGCGAGGTCGGCGCCGGGAGCTCACCGACGTCGCGCGCTTCGCGCCGGCGACGATCGGCAGGGACGCCGAGCGCGGCGGCGATGCCGTCGACCGCAGCGAGGAGTCGGCCGAAGTCCGGCTTCTCGATGACCGCGGTCGCTCCGGCCGCGAGCAGTTGCGACGCATCGGCTGCGTACGCGGAGTAGACGACCACGTGGATGTTGCGATGCTGTTCCCGGACCCACTGGAGGAGCCGTTCGCCGCTGCCGCCCCGCAGTGCGAGGTCGAGCACCAAGATGTTGGCGGTCGAGTCCCGGATCGTCACCATCGCGTCCTCGGGTGATTCGGCCTCGCCCACGATCTCGATCGGTGACTCGGCCAGGACCTGTCGGATGACGCTGCGGACCAGGGCATCGTCGTCGCAGATCACGGCGCGCCCGTTGCTCATCGTCGATTCCTCCACTCCGCCTCCTGTTCGACCCACGGCTGCGACGCCCACAGCGACCGTCCGAATCGTACTGCCGAGGAACCGGGCGAGGGGTCCATTCGGCCCAAAGCTAGGGTGCAGCCGGTGCTCGACGAGGATGCGATGCGGCTGGCGGTCGATGTCGCCGGCGGAGCGCGGACCATCGCCCACCCGAATCCGTGGGTCGGCTGCGTGCTCCTGACCCCGAGCGGTCGTGTGGTCACCGGTTCCACGCATGCGCCCGGCGGTCCGCACGCCGAGGCGGCGGCGCTCGATGCTGCTGGTCCCGACGCCCGCGGGGCAACGGCGGTGGTCACGCTCGAACCGTGCAGCTTTCACGGCCGCACGCCTGCCTGCGCCGAGGCGCTGATCGAGGCCGGGGTCCGGCGCGTCGTGGTCGGTCTGGTGGATCCCGACGCGCGCGTGTCCGGCAGCGGGATCCGTCGTCTGCGCGAGGCGGGCGTCGAGGTGAGCAGCGGTGTGCTCGCTGGTGTCGTCGAGCGCCAGCTCGCGCCGTATCTGCACCAGCGACGGACCGGACGCCCCTACGTGGTGGCGAAGCTCGCGGCCAGCGCCGACGGGTGCACGGCTGCGCCGGACGGAACGAGCCAGTGGATCACCGGGACGGCGGCCCGAGCGGACGCACATCGGATCCGGGCCGAGAGCGACGCCGTGATCGTCGGCGCAGGCACGGTTCGAGCGGACGATCCGGCGCTGACGGTTCGTCACGTCGAGGGCCCCGATCCCGCTCGGATCGTGCTCGGAACTGCGCCGGCCGACGCGGCGATCCGCCCGTGTCGTGAGATGACCGGCGAGCCGGCCGAGATCCTCGAAACGCTGGGCAGCGAGGGAATGGTGCAGGTGATGATCGAAGGGGGTGCGTCGGTCGTCGGCTCGTTCCACCGGGCCGGGCTCATCGACCGCTACGTGCTCTATGTGGCGCCGGTGCTCTTCGGCGGTGACGACGCGCTCGGACTGTTCGCCGGTCCCGGTGCCACGACGATCGAAGGCGTGTGGCGTGGTCGGATCGACGAGATCGAGCGGCTCGATGACGACATCCGGATCGAGCTCGTGGCCAACGATGTGGCAACAAACTAGAACCTGTTCTAGTTTGTGACCGAGCGAGGAAGGACCAGACATGTTCACCGGGATCGTCGAAGAACTCGGCACCGTGGTCTCGTTCGACCGCGGCGTGCTGCGCATCGCTGCGGCCACTGTGCTCGACGACGCCGAGATCGGCTCGTCGATCGCGGTCAACGGCTGTTGCCTCACGGTCACCGCCTTCGATTCCGGGGCGGGCGGATGGTGGGAGGCAGACGTGTCGCACGAGACCGTGCGACGGACCACGCTGGGCAACGCCCTCCCGGGCACGCCCGTGAACCTCGAGCGCGCCGTGCGCGCCCAGGACCGTCTGGGTGGCCACATCGTGCAGGGCCACGTGGACGCCGTCGGAGAAATCGTCGACGCCGTCCCCGATCTTCGTGTCCGGATGCCACCGGACCTGCTCAAGTACGTCGTCGTGAAGGGGTCGATCACCGTCGACGGTGTGAGCTTGACGATCGTCGACGCCCTCGACGACGGCTTCACCGTGGCCGTCATCCCGCACACCGCCGATGTCACCACGCTGGGCTCCAAGGGTTCGGGCGACGTGGTCAACCTGGAGGTCGACGTGACCGTGAAATACGTCGAACGCCTCCTCACCTGGAAGGATTCGTAGATGCCCTTCGCCAAGATCGAAGATGCCGTCGCCGCAGTCGGACGGGGTGAGATCGTCGTCGTGGTGGACGACGAGGATCGCGAGAACGAGGGTGACCTCATCATGGCGGCGGAGTACGCGACGCCCGAGGCGATCGCGTTCTTCCTGCACCACACCTCCGGCTACATCTGCGCTCCGGTCACCGAGTCCCGCGCCGGCGAGCTCGGGCTCGATCTGATGGTGCGCGAGAACACCGAGTCGATGCGAACCGCGTTCACCGTGTCGGTCGACGTCCGTCAGGGAACCTCCACCGGCATCTCGGCTTTCGACCGCGCCGCCACGATCAAGGCACTCGTCGATCCCTCGACCCGCCCTCCCGACCTCGCTCGTCCCGGTCACATCAACCCGCTCATCGCTCGCGAGGGCGGCGTGCTCAAGCGCGCCGGTCACACCGAGGCTGCGGTCGATCTGGCGCGGATGGCCGGGCTGTACCCGGCCGGCGTGCTGTGCGAGATCGTCGACGAGAAGAAGATGGACATGGCGCGGGTGCCCGAACTCGAGCGCTTCGCCGACCGGCACGACCTCCTGCTCATCTCGATCGCCGACATGATCCGCTACCGGCGGAAGAACGAGAAGCTCGTCAAGCGGATCGCCGAGGCCCGCATCCCCACCGAGTGGGGCGAGTTCACCTGCTACGCCTACGAATCGTTGCTCGATGGGGAAGAGCATCTCGCCTTCACCCGTGGCAACGTGCAGGGCCAGGACGACGTCCTGGTGCGGGTGCACAGCGAGTGCCTCACCGGAGACGTGTTCGGCTCGCTGCGCTGTGACTGTGGCCCGCAGCTCCAGGCGGCGATGGCGCGCGTCGCCGAGGAGGACGAGGGCGTGGTCGTGTACCTGCGTGGGCACGAAGGTCGCGGCATCGGCATCGGGCACAAGCTGCAGGCGTACTCGCTCCAGGACCAGGGCCAGGACACCGTCGACGCCAACCTCTCACTGGGACTCCCGGTCGATTCCCGCGAGTACGGCATCGGCGCCCAGATCCTCGTCGATCTCGGGATCACGACGATGCGACTCCTGACCAACAATCCCGCCAAGAAGGGCGGGCTCGCCGGCTTCGGTCTCGAGATCACCGATCGCGTGCCCCTCGAGTCGGTCCCCAATCCCGAGAACATCAAGTACCTGCGAACCAAACGAGAGCGGATGGGCCACCTCCTCGAGGGCCTGGACGACGTCCTGTGATGGCTTCGGGTGACGATCGCGCTGTCCGGACCATCGGGCTCGACGGCACGGGTCTGCGCGTCGGGCTGGTGAAGGCACGGTGGAACAGCGAGATCATCGACCGGCTCGAAGCGGGGGTCGACCGCGGTCTCCTCCATCTCGGGGTCCCGGCCAGCGACATCGTCGTGGAGACCGTCCCTGGCAGCTTCGAGATCCCGATGGCGTGCTCGATCCTCGCGAGGTCCGGTTCCGTCGATGCGATCATCACGCTCGGCGTGGTCATCCGCGGCGACACCACCCACTACGAGCTCGTCTCCGAGGGGGCCGCCAACGGTGTGCAACAGGTACAGCTCGAGACCGGTGTCCCCATCGCCTTCGGACTCCTCACGGTCGAGAACCGCGAACAGGCGCTGGACCGTTCCGGGGGCCCGGGCGGTCACAACGTCGGCGAGGAAGCCGCCCTCGTCGCCATCGAGATGGCGCGCCTCGCCCAACGACATCGCATGTCCTGAACCGCCTTCGTCGCTTCGCTCCTCGGCGATTCCCGTTGCACGGAGCGACGAAGGCGGTTCAGGCCATGCGATGTCTGTGGG
>JBBKVY010000005.1:0-21140 GCA_037968675.1 Acidimicrobiales bacterium
TCGAGACTCGAGGTCGTGGCGGTGTCCATCGACGACGAATCCGCCGGATTCGCCACCTCGCCGTACGACGCCCTGGTCCGGACCGGCACGAGGGTCGACGTCCCGCCGATGTCGACGGTTACGGTCGTCTACCAGCTCCAGGGGGTCATCGACCCGTCCGGCTACGTCCTCGACGTGGTGCCCAACGGCACGGCAGGCGTCGACACGATCAGCGCGACGGTGAACGGGCCTGAGGGTTCGCGGACCCTCGACCGCACCCCATTGGTGTCGGTCGAGTCGTTCGCGCTCGGGAAGTGACCGTCGGCCGGCTGCGAGATGGGGTCGAACGACCCATGGGGCGAATCGCCCAACACCGTCGATCGTCGCGCTACAGTGCCCCGGCGTCGGGCAACTGGCCATCCACCCATGGGCACGTCCCTCGAGGAAGAGCAGAAATGATGCAAAAAGTGATGTTGCTCGCAGTGTGCGCACTGGCGGCGCTCGGACTGATGGCCGGTCCGGCACTCGCCGGCGGTGAGGGCTACACGCCCCTCGACGTGGTGGCCACGCCGAACCCCGACGGCACGGTCACGCTCACCGGCTCCAACTGCGCCCCGAACGAGACGGTCACCTACGTGGTCCGCCGCGGCTCGGCCAACAACTCGGGGAGAACGCCGATCATCGACCAGGGCTCGGGCACGGCCGGCGCCGACGGCAGCTTCGTGCTCACCACGAACCAACTGCCCAACGGTCGACACAACATCACCGTCACCTGCGGCGACCAGACCCAGGTCCTGACCGCCAGCATCAACCGCGGCCAGGGTTCCGCCGCCGCTGGAACGGGCAGCAACCTCGCCTCGACCGGTTCGAACTCCTCGATCCCGATGGCCCGTCTCGGCATCGTGCTCGTCGCCACTGGCGGGTTGGCCGTCTACGCTGCCAAGAAGCGCCGCGGCCACCAGGCCGCATTCGCCAGCACCTGAGTCAGGGCCGCTCGCCCACGCGGCGTACTTCGCGCAGCAGCTCGGATCGCAGCACGTCGAGGCGATCGTCGACATCGGTTCGCCAGTCGTTCAGGTCGCGCACGTGACGATGCTGTTGTTCGGCGAGATCGTCGACCCGGCTCCGCAGTTCGTGCGTGAGGAACATCACGTCGGTCCACGCCACGTCCTTGCCGACATCGGTGCCGTGACCGAGCAGTTTCTCGACGGTGGACTCGAACGACGAGCCCGCCTCTGACGCATCGGCCAGCTGACGCCTGACCTCGTCGGCCGCGTCGGCCAGACGATCGATGTGCTCCGTCTCGAGCGGCTCTCGGGCCAGGACGATCGCGTGGAGGTCGCCCACTCGCTCAGCCAGCTCGGCGACCGTCACCTCGAGGCCGTGGATCTCGTCCGCCAGCGCAGACGGGTTGTCGGCCGGCTGGACGACGGGAAGAGCGACCGACGGTGGCTCGGCCTGGTCCGATGCCTCGACCGTGGCTGGACGAACCGTCGTCGCCGGTGACGCCAACGCGTCGCGGAGACCCTGCAACCACTGATCGTCGTCGCCGTCGTGCTCGTTCGCCATCTCTTCCACTCAGGTGTCTGAGCCCGGCCGGCGATCGGCTTCGGCCCCAGGATCACCCTCGTAACCCGGCGGGTAGGTCCGGGCCAACTCCTCAGCCGTGGGCTCGTGCTGGACCCGAGCCTCCTTCGGCAACAGGTCGGAGATCGCGGTCATGATCCGCTTGGTGTCAGCATCGGCCGACCGGTACTTCAGGTCGACGGGCTCGCCGATGCGGGCCGTGACCAGCGGCGGATCGGTGATGTTCAACATGTTGGGCAGACGAGACGAGCGTGGCCAGACCTGCTCGGTCCCCCACAGCCCGATCGGGATCACCGGCACCTTGGCCATGGCAGCGAGCTTTGCTGCTCCCCACCGGCCCTTGAGCTCGGGGTCGAAGAACGACGGTCCGCGAGGGATGGTGCCCTCGGGCATCAGCATGACCAACTCGCCGGCGCGGAGTGCATCGGCTGCGGCTTCGAGCGGCTCGTCCGAACCGGTGCCGCGGTCCACCCGGATGCCGCCGGCTGCCTTGGCCATCTGCCCCACGACCGGAGCGTCGAAGACCTCCTTCTTGCCGAGGAAACGGACGGGCCGCCCCGACGGCGCGAGCACGATGTTCATGGCCAGCGAGTCGAAGTAGCTGCGATGGTTGGCGACCATGATGGCGCCGCCCTCGGCCGGGATCTTCTCGGTGCCCTCGATGTCGAAGCGGGCGTACGGAATGAGCTCGGGCCGAGCAAACACCTGCATGGCCTGGGCCGGCTCGATGCCGAAGAACTTGGGCACGTCCTTGGGCTTGTCGAGGAACCGCACCGGCCACCGGCGCAGCACCGCGGCGACGCGCATGCGCGGGTCGGGGTTCACGACGGTGGGGTGAGCGACGGCGCCGAGCAGCGGCATGTCGTAGAAGCTGTCGCTGTAGGCGTAGCTCTCCTCGACATCGACGTCGTTGGCCTCGGCCCATTCCCGAACCGCTGCGAGCTTGCCGGGTCCCCACACGAAGTGGCCGTCGATCGTCCCGTCGTAGCGGCCGTCGGCGCTCTCGCCGTAGCGGGTGGCGACGGCGTCGTCGAGGCCGAGAGCGTCGGCGAAGGGCTTGACCATGTCGTACGGCGATGTCGTGGCCAGGACGACGGGGCGGCCGGCCTCCTTGTGTTCCTCGATGATCGGCAGGGCATAGGACTCGACCATGGGAACGAGCAACTCGGCCGCGACCTCGCCGGCCTCCTGCACCTTCTTGCGGACCTGACCACCGCTCAACCTGGCCCCCTGTCGGGCCAGCATCATCGACGGGCGGGTCTCGCCGACGAGGTTGAAGAGCCGGTACACCAGGTCTTCGCCGGGGATCACCCGGTCGGACAGCACCCCGACGGAGCGGAGCGAACTGGAGAGCACCGGCCCGCTGGCACCACGGAGGAGGGTTCGGTCGAGATCGAAGAATGCAGCGGAGCGGGACACGTCGACAACGTATCGCCTCTGCGACAATGCCTGTCATGACCCGCCGGTGGCAGACGTGGACGACCGGCTGGCGGCCCCATGTCGCGCTCTTCGTCCTCGCCCTCGGGCTTCGCGTTGCGTGGGTGCTGGTGGTCCAACGGAACGGTCTGGGCTTCAACGACGCCCTGATGTACCACGGCACGGCCGAGAACATCTTGCGAGGCAACGGGTTCACCCTGCCCTTCGGCGACGGACCCACCGCCCAGTGGCCCCCCGGCTACACCCTGACGCTCGTCGGCACGTACAAGGTCTTCGGAGTGAGCGAAGTGGCGGCGGAATTGGTCAACGCCGTGCTCGGTGCCCTGACCGTCGTCGTCCTCGTCCTCGCCGTCGAGCGTATGGTCAATCGGACGACAGCGATCGTGGCCGGCGCACTGCTCGCCATCTTGCCCGGACCGATCCTGTGGACGGACGTGCTGGTCAGCGAGACCCTGTTCACGCTGATCGTCGTACTGATGCTCCTCGTGCTCGCACATGCGACGACCGACTGGCGTTGGGCGATGCTCATCGGGCTGGTGATCGGCGTCGGCGCGATGGTGCGCGGCGAGGCGCTCACCTGGTTCCTGTTCCCGGTCGTGCTCTTCTGGGGTCGGATGCCCCGATTCGACATCGTCAAGCGCGTCGGTCTCGTCGTCCTGACGGCCTCGGTGGTGATGGCTCCATGGACCATCAGGAACGCGATCGAGTTCGACGAGTTCCTGCCCGTCGGCGCCAACGCCGGCCGGACATTGTGGTCTGGCCACCACCCGGACGCGACCGGCGGCCAGACCTATCCGGTGCCGGCGGACTTCGAACGGCTGGGCGTGGAC
This sequence comes from Acidimicrobiales bacterium, assembly GCA_037968675.1. Taxonomy (GTDB): domain Bacteria; phylum Actinomycetota; class Acidimicrobiia; order Acidimicrobiales; family Salinilacustritrichaceae; genus Salinilacustrithrix. The sequence goes on from JBBKVY010000005.1 coordinate 3,834, forward strand.
GGGCCAGCCTCCGAGCTCGAGATCAGCGACGCGTTTCGCGCCGATGCGATCGACTACCTGGTCAGCCATCCGCAGCGGGAGCTCGAGCTGATCCCGTTGAAGCTGATCCACCTGAACCGCGGCGACTCGTACGCGTTCGACTGGATCAATGCTGCGGCCGAGCCGGCCGTGTCACCGGTGAACGTCGAGCGCATCGGCACCGTCGCCGACTTCGGCTACTTCGGACTCCTGACCCTCACCCTGCTCGGGGTGGTCATGCTCGGACGCTCGTTCTGGGGGCGGCCGGCGTGCCGATGCATCGCCGTCACGTTCATCACCCTCGTCGTGCTCTACGGATTCGTGTACTACGGCAACTACCGCTACCGACTCCCCTACGAACCGATGATGGTCGTGGTCGCGGCGACGCTGCTCGTCCGCATGTGGCAGCGACGGCACGAACCCGAGCGCAGCCCGGATCAGGACCCGGCGAGCGATCTCCCCGCGACGTGGCCGATCGGCTGAGTGGGCGCCCGAGCGGACACCGCCGCAAAACGAAGGGAGCCGGTCCAAGGGGGGCGGACCGGCTCAACCTTCATCTGGTGCTTCCGAAATGGAGGGGGATCCGTTTCGGGCACGCTGTGCGCTCAAGGTGTTCTCGGGGGGGAGATCACCTCGGCGATGTGTTGATCAGTACATCAAGCGCGAGAGCATCTGTCCAACAGTTCTCAGAGATGGCTACCATCTGGTATCGAGATGGACCTCAAGCAGCTCAACTCCCTGTTGGCGGTGGCCGAACACGGTTCGTTCTCGGCCGGCGCCCGGGCGATCCACACCGTGCAGTCCAACGTGTCGACGCACGTCGCCCGGCTCGAGAAGGAGCTCGGCGCCACACTGGTCGACCGGTCGTCGGGGGGTCTCACCGAGGAGGGTGAAGCTGCGGTGGGCCGGGCGCGCCGGGTCATGGCCGAGATCGACGCCTTGACCAGCGACGTCGCCGCGCTCCGCGACGAGGTCGTCGGCAACGTCCGCCTCGGGATGATCGGGTCGGTCGGACGATGGCTGGTACCCGACCTGCTCGACACGATGGGAGCCCGTCATCCCGGTGTCCGTCTGGTGGTCGTCGACGCGACCACGACGTCGCTCCTCCCCCAGCTGCTCGACGGCAGCCTCGACATCGCCGTCGTCAACCTCCCGGTCACCGATCCCCAACTCGGCAGCGAGCCCCTCTTCCAGGAGGAACGGATCCTGGTGGCACCCGCCGACCACCCGCTCGCGACGGCAGACGAGCTCTCGATGGAGGACATCGCCCCGCACGGGTTGGTCCTGGAGCCCACGGGCACTGCGTTCCGCGACGAACTGGACCAGACCGCGTCGGCACTGGGCCTCCGGCTGCGGGTCCTGGCCGAGGTCGACGGCATGACCCTGGTGGCCTCGCTCGCGTTCCGTGGCCACGGCCCGGCGATTCTCCCCACCACCGCGACGTTGCTCGAGCCCGAAGGCGCCTGGGTGCGCGTGCCGATCACCGACCTCGGCGACCGGGCCGTCGGACTGGCCAGGCGGCGAGCGGGACGACTCCCGGCACCATCTCGGGTCGTGCGTGACGTCCTCCGTGAGCTGGTCGAGCGCGACGGTCCCCTCCACGACGGAGTCCACGTGGCCGCGGTGTGACGCCGGCGGTGCGTTTCCGCGTAGTCTCCGACCCGTGGCCGACTCCATCACGATCACCGACAACCGGTCCGGCGATTCCGTCGAGATCCCGATCGAGTTCGGCGGGGTGAGCAGCGCCGAGTGGCGGAAGCTGCTCCCCGGCGTCTGGTTCGAGGACGAGGCGTTCACCGCCACCGCCGCGACCCGCAGCGCGATCACCGACATCGACGGCGAGAACGGCATCCTCCGCTACCGGGGCTATCCCATCGAGCAGCTGGCCGAACAGTCGACCTACCTGGAGGTCGCGTATCTCCTCATCTGGGGCGAGCTGCCCACGAGCGACCAGCTCGAGCAGTGGGCGCACGACATCACCTATCACACCTACATCCACGAGAACATGCGCAAGCGGTTCCTCGAGGGGTTCCACTACGACGCCCACCCGATGGGAATGCTGGTGTCGTCGGTCGCCGCGCTCTCGACGTTCTACGAGAACGCCAAGAACATCGACGACCCCGACCTGCGCTACAAGCAGATCACCCGGCTCATCGCCAAGATGCCGACGCTCGCCGCCGCGGCGTACCGATTCTCGGTCGGCATGCCGTTCGTCTATCCAGACAACTCGTTGAGCTTCGCGGCCAACTTCCTGTCGACGATGTGGAAGGTGGCCGAGCCCCACTACGAAGCCGACCCTGCGCTCGTCCGCGCGCTCGACATCCTCTTCATCCTCCACGCCGACCACGAGCAGAACTGCGGGACGACCGCGATGCGCGTCGTCGGCTCGGCCCATGCCGACCCTTACTCGGCCACGGCTGCTGCTGCCGCTGCGCTGTACGGCCCCCGCCACGGCGGCGCCAACGAGGCCGTCATCAAGATGCTCAACCAGATCGGCTCGGTCGACAACGTCGACAAGTTCGTCGAGTCGGTGAAGGGGGGCGAGGGCAAGCTCCAGGGCTTCGGCCACCGGGTGTACAAGAACTACGACCCACGGGCCAAGATCATCAAGCAGGCCGCAGACGACGTCTTCGAGGTCACGGGCAAGAATCCGCTCCTCGACATCGCGCTGAAGCTCGAGGAGGTGGCGCTCCAGGACGACTACTTCGTGTCCCGCAAGCTCTACCCCAACGTCGACTTCTACTCCGGACTCATCTACCAGGCCATGGGCTTTCCGACATCGATGTTCACCGTCCTGTTTGCCATCCCCCGTACGTCGGGCTGGCTGGCCCACTGGGTCGAACTGCTCGAGCAGGACCAGCGGATCGCTCGGCCCCGCCAGCTGTACACCGGCCACGGCGCCCGCGACTTCGTCGTCATCGGCGACCGGTAGGGACGCGCGCCTGATGGAGGCCGTCACCATCGCCGACAAGGCGCTCACCTGGAGCGCGCGGCCCGACCCGACGCCCGGTGTCGGCGAGGTCCTGGTCCGGGTGCGGGCCGCAGGCATCAACTCGGCCGACCGGCTCCAGGTGATGGGGTTCTACCCCGCGCCGCCCGGATCGCCCGTCGACATCCCGGGTCTCGAGCTGGCCGGAAGTGTCGAGTCCGTGGGCGACGGCGTGACCCAGTGGTCCGAGGGCGATCGCGTCATGGCCGTCGTCGGTGGTGGCGCGATGGCCGAACTCGCCGTGGTCCACGAACGACACCTGCTGCCGGTGCCGGCGACGTTGTCGTGGGAACAGGCCGGCGGCTTCGCCGAGACGTTCACGACCGCGCACGACGCCCTCTTCACCCAGGTCGGCCTCTCGATGGGCGAGCGGGTGTGTATCCACGGTGCGGCGGGAGGCGTCGGCACCTCGGCCGTCCAGTTGGCCGCAGCTGCGGGATGCGTCGTGACCGCCACCGTGCGCAACGACTCGCTCCGCGATGCGGTGCACGCCCTGGGCGCCGGCGTCGTCGTCGACCCGGCCGACTTCGTGGACGCCGGCCCCTTCGATGTCGTGTTGGAGCTCGTCGGCGCGCCCAACTGGCCCGGCAACATCGCTGCCCTCGCCCCCTGGGGCCGGATCATGGTCATCGGGGTCGGCGCCGGTCCCACGACCGAACTCTCGCTCCTCGACCTCATGCAGAAGCGGGCGACGATCCGAGCGTCGACCCTGCGGGCTCGACCGCTCGAGGAGAAGGCCGCTGCCGCCCAGGCGATGCTCCGTCACGTGCTCCCCGGTGTCGCCTCCGGCGCGCTGACGGTGCCGATCGAGGCGACATTCCCCATGGCGTCGGCCGAGGAGGCCTTCGACCGCTTCGCCGCCGGCGGCAAGCTGGGCAAGATCGTCCTCACCCTCGACTGACGTCGGCTGTCGTACGGTCGGCAGGGTGAACGCCGCCGACGACCAGACCGCAGCCGAGATCGCCCGCAAGTGCTGGCGGACGCTGGAGCCCTACCACGGAATGATCTATTTCGTGCCCGAGGCGGCAGCTGCCTACCAGGCCATCGGCGTCGACGGACGCAGCGGGTACTTCGGGTCCCGGAGCGCAGCAATGGGCGCGGTCGGAACCCTGGTGGTGCAGGCGACGTTCTTCAACTTCCATCCGGGTCTCGTCGAGCACGCCATGGACGGCCTGTGGGCTCGGACGACACCGGAGGCGATGCTCATCGCCCGTCACGACGCCGTCGACGAGTCGCTACGACGGATGCTCGGCACCGCAGTCGAGGACCACTCGATCCGCGACGCGGTCGAGATCCTGCGTCCGGCGGTGGACGCGGCGTGCATGCGGCCGGAGGGCCGGCCCCTGTTCGCCGGACACGCCCGCCTTCCTGAGCCCGAGATGCCGCACGTCGCCCTGTGGTGGGCCATCACCCTGCTGCGGGAGTTCCGGGGCGACGGGCACATCGCCGCCCTGGTCGACGCCGACCTCAGCGGGCTGGACGCCCTGTTGCTCCACGGGGCGACCGGCGACGTGCCGATGAGCGTGCTGCAGTCGTCACGCGCCTGGTCCGACGACGAGTGGGCGACCGGTCTCGACGGCATGCGCAGTCGCGGACTGATCGACGGCGAGACGCTGACCGACGACGGTCGAACGCTCCGCGACCACATCGAAGCTCGGACCGACGCGCTCGCCACCCCGGCGTGGGGCGTCCTCGACCCCGACGACGCCAGCAGGGTCCGCACGCTCGTCCGTCCGCACTCCAAGGCCATCTCCGCAGCAGCGTTCGCGTAGCGTCGGCGTCCATGGATTTCGCCCTCTCCTCCGACCTCCTCGCCCTCGCCGACGAGGCGCGTGCGGTCGGTCGGAAGGCCACAGAGGGTCGCTGGCACCACGAGGACTCCTGGATCGCGCAGACCGATCGCGAGTTCGCCAAGGAACTCGCTGCCCGAGGTTGGCTGGGTATGACCTGGCCCATCGAGTACGGCGGCCACGGACGAAGCGCACTCGAACGATTCGTGGTGTTCGAGGAGCTCATCACCCAGGGTGCGCCGATCGCCGGGAGCTGGTTCGCCGACCGGCAGATGGGCCCCACGCTGCTCCAGTTCGGCACGGACGAACAACGTGCACGATGGTTGCCCGGCATCATCGCCGGTGAGTCGATGTGGTGCATCGGCATGTCGGAACCGGACGCGGGCTCCGACGTCGCGTCCCTGCGCACCACGGCGGTACGAGACGGCGCGGCGTCCGGTGACGGGGACTGGATCGTCAACGGTCAGAAGATCTGGAACTCCGGCGGCGCCATCTCCGAGTGGTGCTATCTGATCGCCCGGACCGACCCCGATGCTCCCAAGCACAAGGGCCTGTCCGAGTTCATCGTCGACATGTCCTCACCGGGTGTGACCGTCGTGCCCATCCGAGACATGACGGACGACGAGCACTTCTGTGAGATCTACTTCGACGACGTCCGCGTCCCCGCCAGTCACATGGTGGGCGAACTGAACGGCAGCTTCGGCCAGGTCATGCGTCAGATGGAGCACGAGCGGGGCGGCATCGACCGACTGGTCTCCAACAAGCGCCTCTACCTCGACTGCGTCGAGTACCTGCGCGACCACGACCGGCTCGACGACCCGCTCGTCCGCCAAGCCATCGCCCGCATCGAGACCGGCTATCGAATCGGGCGGCTCCTGGTGCTCCGCGAGACGCTCCAGCAGGCCCCCCGCGGATTCTCTGCCGCGACCAAGACGTTCGGCACCGAGTTCGAGATCGAGGTGGCCGAGTTCTGCGGTCGTGTCCTCGGCGCCGACGCGACCCTCGCCGACCAGGGGCTCCGGCGCCGGGTCGCCCGCAACATCTGTTACGCACCCGGCTACACGATCATGGGCGGGACGACCGAGATCCTGCGCAACATCCTGGGCGAGCGAGTCCTCGGTCTTCCCCGCTAGCCCGGCAAATCGGTCGTCCTACCCGGGGAGGCGCCGAACCGATGGCTCATCGTCGTTCTCGACCGACGCCACGGTGATCCTGACCTCGACGACGGCGGCAGCATCGGGTCGGACGATCACGGGATCGCAGACGAGGTCGACGATCTCGGGAGCCGCATCGACGATGGCCCCGAGGCGCTGGATCAGGTCGCGGAGACGGTCATGGCTCTGCTGGTCGAGGATCTCGGCGACGCCAGACGCCTCGATGAGTTCGTCCGCGGTCCGATCGCTGATCGGGAGCACACGCCGAGGCGCAACGGCGAAGCGTCCGGCTCCCCCGCCGGGACCCACACGGATCACCGGACCGACCACCGGATGGGTCTCGATCGCGATCCGGACGTCGGTCCCCGACGCGGTCATCGGCTGGACCAGCATGGGCCACGCGTCATCGCCCAGCGACTCGGCGATCGTCGACACCGCGCTCAGAAGATCGTCGTGGTCATCCACGTCGAGCGCCACACCGCGCTCTCTGATCGCGGCGCCGACCGCGTGCCGCTCGGCCTTGACCGCCACGGGCGCGCTCAGCTCGACTTCCTCGGCATCGGCGACCGCCAGGAGCACCCGCACGGGGACCGACTCGACGCCACCGGACCGCAGTACCGAGCGCGCATACTCGGGAGGGAGATCGAGCGGACCGAGTGAGCGGAGTGACCCGCGCACGAGCGCCCGCAGTCCGACCGGGTTCTCGAGCGTCCGCACCGTTCCGAGGTGCTCGGCATCCAGCCAGGTGCGGTGGCGTACGACGCGTCCGAGCGCGAGCGCGGCTTCGTCGGGGAAGTCGAACACCGGCACACCGCCGGGCGTCAGCGCCGGATGCGCACCGTGGATGCACGCCACGATCGTCGCATCGGGGTGCGACGCGTGGGCAGCGTCGAAGGCGGCGGCGATGCGACTCTGGTCGCGTTCGTAGGGGGCGTGGGTCACGAGGAGGGTGTCGACAGCCGGGTCGGTCAGGACGGCGGCGAGCACTCGCTCGTAGTGCTCGGGCTCGGCGTCGTAGGGAAGGTCGACCGGATTGGACGTCGATCGACCATGCAGCCGGATGCCGTCGAGGGCGTCGAGGGTGTCGGCGGACAGCTCGGCGAGGTGGAGGCCGCCCTCGACGCACGCGTCGTCGGCAACAGCGGCGGCAGCGCCTCCATGGCCGCCGCTGTTGCCGACGACGGCCACCCCGGACCCAGCCGGTACCGGCTGGTTGCCCGCGACCAGCGCAGCGTCGAGCAACGCGCTGATGGTCGGCACACGGACGACGCCCGTCTCCCGCAGGAGGGCGTCGATGGTGTCGTCGTCGAGGGCACGGTCCTCGTCCCGTTCCAGCACCGCGCCCGCCCGGACGGCGAACACGGGTTTGGTCTGGGAAACCTGCCGCACGTTGCGGCCGAACCGCCGAGGGTTGCCGAACGACTCGAGGTAGAGCAGGACCACATCGGTGCGATCGTCGTCGAGCCAGTACTGGAGGATGTCGTTGCCCGACAGGTCGGCCTTGTTGCCCACGGCAACGAAGGTCGAGATGCCCAGACCCTTGGACCGAGCGCGGTCGAGGATGACCGCGCCCAGCGTCCCCGACTGGCTCAACAATCCGACTCGCCCGGCCACGGGCGAGATCTCGGCGAACGTCGCATGGAGCGCCACCGCGGGATCGGTGTTGATGACACCGAGACAGTTGGGACCCAGGATCCGCACGCCGAACCGTCGAGCGGCATCGAGGATCCGCTGTTGTTCCTCGCGTCCGGCGGTCCCCGTCTCGGCGAAGCCGGCCGAGATCACGATCGCCGCGCCCACACCAGCACGTCCGCAGTCCTCGATCACCGACGCGACCTCGGACGCAGGGACGCAGATGACCGCGAGGTCGACCTCGTCGAGGATCTCGGCGACGCTCGTATGGGCGCGGACACCGGCGATCGAGTGCGCCTCGGGATGCACCGGGTAGACGGGTCCGCGGAATGGTCCCCGCAAGAGGTTGTGGAGCGTGCGATGGCCGATTCCACCCGGGTCGCGGCCGGCGCCGACGACGGCGACCGAACGGGGCTCGAGCAGCCGGACCACGGCCTGGCGTTCGGCCGCCCTGGCCCGTTCTGCCATCGCCGTGGCCGCGCCGTCGGTGGGCTCGATACCCATCGTGACCTCGATCACCCCATCGGCGAACTCACTCGAGGCCTGGAACCCCGCTTGCTTGAACACGCGCACCATGCGTCGGTTGCTGGGGAGCACGTGCGCCTCGAACCCGCTGATCCCGACCTCGCGTGCGTAGGCCGCGAGGTACTCCAACATGAGGGTCGCGATGCCGCGGCCGTGGTACTGGTCGTCGGTGAAGAACGCGACCTCGGCCTCGGGGCGGTTGCCGACGCGGTCGTACTGCGCGAGACCGAGCAACACGTCGTCGCGCTCGGCGACGAACGCCATTCGGTCCAAGCCGTCGACGGTGGTGAGGTGCTCGACCTCCTTGTCCGACAGGCGGGGACGAGGGCTGAAGAACCGGAAGTAGATCGACTCTCGCGACTGCCGCTCGTGGAAGGCGCGTACGGCGTCCGCGTCGTTGGGCGTGATGGGCCGCACATGAGTGGTCGAGCCGTCGGACAAGACGACGTCGGCGCTCCAACGCTCGGCCCACTCCTCGTCGCCCGGTCGGCTGTCGTTCACCGCGCCAGGGTACGACGCCGCGTCCGAGATCGTCCGGCTGCGGCGGTAGCGTCAGGAGATGCGCCCGTCTCGCTCGATCGTCGCCGCGCTGATCCCCTTCGTGGTCGCGATCCTGGTGCTCAGCGCCTGCGCCGAGTCGGACCTCCAACTCGACCAATCCGGCGAGGCGACCGGGAACCCGGATCTCGAACCGGAGTTCGCGAATCCTGATGCCGTGGTCTCCCTCGCACTGGACGATCTGGAGGCGTACTGGTCGAACGAGCTTCCCGACCTGTACGGCATCGAGTTCGAACCGCTCGCCGGTGGCCTGCTGCCGTACGGCCCGGCGACGCCAGCACCCCAGTGCGGTCCCACCGAGCTCCTCTACGAGGACGTTGCCGAGAACGCGCTGTACTGCCCGGACGAGGATCTCATCGCATGGGACCGGATCGCGCTGATCCCGCAGCTCCAGGAGGACTTCGGACCCCTGACCGTCGGCATCGTGCTGTCGCACGAGTACGCGCACGCCGTCCAGGCCAGGGCCGAGGTCGAGGCCGACACGGTCACCGAAGAACTCCAGGCCGACTGCTTCGCCGGCGCATGGGTCGACGACGTCAGCGACCGGATCGCCGCGTTCTCCACGGACGGCGATGCGCTCGACAACGCCATCGGAGGCTTCCTGGAGTTGCGCGACAGCGTGGGCGTCGGGGGCGGCAGTCCCCAAGCGCACGGCTCGGGCTTCGACCGGGTGTCGGCATTCCAGCAGGGATTCGAGGGCGGCAACGACTCCTGCGCCGCCTTCGAGGACGACCCACCGACCGTCGTCGCCATCCCGTTCGGCAGCCTCCAAGACCTCGAACAGGAAGGCAACCTCCCGGTGGACGAGTTGCTCGGTCCCCTGCTGATCGACCTCGAATCGTTCTACACCGCGCTGTTCGCCGACCTCGGCGAGGCGTGGGACCCCATCGACGGTGTGGTGCCCGTCGACCGGGCCAACGACCGCGTCGACTGCGGTGACGAGGTCATCGAGGGTGAGGACCTCCGCCTGTCGTCGTTCTACTGCGTCGCCGACAACTCGATCTACCTCGACAACGTGGAGCTGATACCGGCGCTGGACCAGATCGGCGACTTCGCCGTGGGGGGCGAGATCGCTCGGCAATATGCCTTCGCCGCCCAAGCTCGCCTCGACCTCGTCGACAGCAACGAGGAGAACGGTCGGCTCCATGCCGACTGCCTCACCGGCGTCTACGCCGCAGCGCAGTTCCTCCAGCGCGTCCCCGACCAAGAGCTGTTGCTGTCACCCGGCGACATCGACGAGATCCTCATCGCCTTCCTCACGGTGGGCGAGGACACCGGGACCACGGCGTTCGAGCGCACCGCCGCGTTCCGCATCGGCTTCGTCGACGGCACCACCGCCTGCGCCACCGCCTACCTGTAGCTCAGAATCCCCGCTCGGACCGGGCCCGCCGGCTCTCGCGGACGACGAGCCCGCCGATGAGCACGACACCACCGACAACGACCACGAACACCAACGTCTGGAGCGCGCCGCCACGGTCTCCGGCATCCTCCGGCTCGACGCCACTGTCGGGCCGCGGGATGATGCCTCCGCCCTCGGGCTGCTCGCCCAATGTCGTGACCGGAGCATCGACGGTGAAGCGGTAGGCATCGATCTGCGCGTCGCCGTCGACTGCGACGAACTCGTAGTCGACGACGTAATCGCCGGCCACCGACAGCGGCGCGAACGAGACCGAGGCCTCCAGACCGTCGTCGCTGTGCGCAACCTCACCCACACCGTCGACGGTGTCGCCGTCGACCGTCCGCACGCTGATGGCCACGGTGGGGAGCACGGGATCGAGGAATTCGAGCTCGACGGACTCGACCGCGCCGACGACGACCTCGCCCGGCGACGGCGACGCGCGCCGCACCTCGGTGTGGGCGAACGCCGGGCGCGCCGTCGAGACCGCGACGGCGGCGGCGACGAGCACGAGCAGCAGTAGGCGCGAACGCACCCGATCAGCGTAGGGATCGCGCGTTCAGTTGACCTTGCGGTCGCGATCCTCCCAGAAGGGCGCGCGGAGCTTGAACTTCTGGAGCTTTCCGGTCGCCGTCCGGGCCAACTCGGAGCGGAACTCGATGCCGGTCGGACACTTGTAGTGGGCGAGCTTCGAGCGGCAGTACTCGATGAGCGCCGCCTCGTCCGTGCTCGCTCCCTCGACGGGGACCACGAGCGCCGTGACCGTCTCGCCCCACTTGTCGTGCGGGATGCCGATCACCGCCACCTCGGCAACGTCTGGATGGGAGAAGAGACAGTCCTCGACCTCGATCGACGAGACGTTCTCGCCTCCGGAGATGATGACGTCCTTCTTGCGGTCGGAGATCGACAGATAGTTCTCGTCGTCGATCACGCCTCCGTCGCCGGTGTGGAACCATCCGCCCGCCAGCGCGGTTTCGCTGGCATCAGGGTTGGCCCAATAGCCCTCGAGCACCACATTGGACCGGGCGAGGATCTCGCCCGACTCGTCGGTGTCGATGGTGACGCCCAGCGCGGGGACACCGGCCCGACTCAGCTTCTTCGCCCGTTCCGCCGGCGGCAGGTCGTCGTACTCGGCACGACCACGGTTGATGGTGAGGAGTGGCGCGGTCTCGGTGAGGCCGTAGATCTGGACGAACTCCCAGTCGAGGTCGCGCTCGACCGCCTCGATCGTCGAGGTGGGAGGCGGGGCGCCAGCCATCACCCAACGGTTGGAGCCGGCGCCGGGGATCGGGCCCTTCCCTTCGTCGCGCCACGACTTGGCGGCGTCGAGCACCAGGGAACCCACGGTGGGGGCGCCACACATGAGGCTGACGCCGTGGTGGTCGATCCGCCGCAGGATCTCGCCGCCGTCGACGGCCCGCAGCACGATGTGCTTTCCGCCCATGGCGGTGACGGCGTAGACCATCCCCCAGCCGTTGCAGTGGAACATCGGCAGCGTGTGGAGGTAGACGTCCCGATCGCTGACACCCATGTGCCAACCGAACGTCGCGGCGTTGAGCCACAACGTGCGATGGGTCAGCTGGACGCCCTTGGGGCGGGCGGTGGTCCCGCTCGTGTAGTTGATGGTGGCGGTCTCGTCCTCGTCGGGCTCCCACGCGGCCGGCTCGGTGTCGAAGCGGTGCAGCGCCTCGTCGGTCGCGGTGCCGAGCACGAACTTGTGCTTCGCCTCGACGCCGGCCAGTGACTCCTCCAACTCCGGATCGATGAGGAGGACCGTGGCTCCCGAGTGCTCGATGATGTAGGCGACCTCGTCCGGGCCCAGCCGGAAGTTCACCGGGACCAGGACCCGGCCGTACGCGCTGACCCCGAAGAACGAGGTGAGCAGCCGGGCCGAGTTGTGGCTGACGATCGCCACCCGCTCCCCCAGCCCGACGCCGAGCGCATCGAGCCCGGCCGCCTGGGCACGAGCGAGCTCCGCCATGCGTCCGTAGGTCACTTCGCCCCACGACTCGGCCGGTTGGTCGGGCTCGTCGACGAAGGCGACACGGTCGCCGTAGACGAGCTCGGCCCGGTTGATGTGGTCTCGGACAGTCAGCGGGACACGCATGGATCTCTTCCCCCGGAATCGGCGACGACGCCCTCCGGCGCCGCGAGGGCGAGACTACGCGGGAGCGATGCGGAGTGTGTCGAGCAGCTCGTTGATCGCGGGGACGAGCGCCCGGCGATCCCGGTGGCTGCCCAGCACCGCGTACAGACAGAACGCGCGTCTGTTCTCCGAGAAGAAGGCCTGGGTCCCGCTCATGCCCTCGACCGTGCGCTGCATGGCGGCGGGCGAGAACTGTGCCGGCGTGAGCCGGGGGATGCCCTGGTTCTCGAACAGCGGCGTGTCGACGTCTTCGCTCCCGTACTCGATCAGGCAGACCAGCACGTCCGTCGAGGTCATGATCTCGACCGCGCCACTGCCGTAGTCACCCCGGTCGTTGGGCAGTGGGAAGTTGGCCAGGTGGGTGACCGGGTGTTCGTCCTCGGTCTCGACCGCCGGCTGCTCGCCAGCCGCGCGCGCGACGGCGGTGTCTGGCTCCTCGGCGACTCGGCGATCGATCGATCCCTCCCATCCGTCGGGCAGATCGACATCGATGCCGTGTCCTGCGATGCGCATCACGTACTCCCTCCGTCGCCAGGCGGGTCGTCTGGGGAGACGGGTAACTCTTCGTGGTAGAGCCGCGGATCGCCGGGCAGGATCCCGGCATCGGCCAGGTCTCGATCGGCGCGGTCCTCTCGAGGCCCTCGGGTGAACAGGTCGCGCCGCGTCAGGCGCGTCTCGCCGTCGTAGCCGGCATCGGCGAGCGCCTTGCCCAGCAGCGCGGTCACCCGGTCCCACGTCGCAGCGGCACCTTCACCGGCCACCAGACCGTTGCGGCCGTCGACGAGCACGAAGTACGGGGCGACGGGGATCGAGTAGTCGTCCCACGCCTCGGACGACATCACGACGGTGAGGTCGGGAGAAGCCAGCTCGGCCACAGCGGCGGGGCTCTCGCCGTCGGAACCGCGGGTGACCACCACGAGCCTCGTCTCCGGCGGCAGGTCGACGCCGGCGGCGAATGCCTCCCAGAAGCCGGCGCACGTGGCGCAGCCACTGGTGAGGAACGCGAGGAGCGTGGCGTGATCGCGCCCGGACACGGGAATCGCCTTGGACGAACCGTCCGGCGTGGCGCCGGAGATGCCGGCGGCGCGCGTGGTTGCGCCGGACCGGGGCGCAGGCACACCCGGTCGGGTGTTGATCACCGGTGCGGGTCCCGTGGTCGTGTGGTCGCGGTCGTGGTCGTGGTCGCGGTCAGGGTCGAGGACGATGCCGTTGTCGTGCAGGGCGCGGAGGATCTCGGCGTGGCTCCGGAGCAGCCCCACGACGAGGAGGGCCAAGAGTGCGACCACGATCGCGAGGGTGAGGAGGAGGAAGCTCACGGTCGATCACGCAATGCGGGTCACCGACCGGCAGCCGAGCTGAGCGGGCGTCCGCGTGCCGCCGGCATCGAGGTACACGCACACTTCGTGGATGCCGGGTCCCTGGGTGATGTGGACGTCGAACGACCCCGTGCCGACGCGGAACGACTGCACCGGCTTGCGGTCGACGAAGACCTCGATCCGGGCACTCGATGTCGACGATGTCCCGGCGTTGCCGCGGATGCGCAAGCCGCCGGCTTCGGCAGTGACGGCATCGAGCGTGGCGGGAACATTGCGGGGCGGGTCGAGGCACGGGCGGTGGTGGTTGCGGGTGGCGTTGTCGACCCGACTCGCCGTCGTGCAGGTGGGCTCGATCTCCCACGGCTTGGTGCAGGTCACGACGCGGCACATGATCGGGCCGACACAACGCACCTGGTTGTTGCAGTTGCCGTACCGGAAGTGGGTACAGCCGTCCTTCCGGTTGCCACAGCTCCGGCAGCCACAGTTGGCTCCCGAGCACGAGCCAGAGCACAGACCGTTGGACCCGCAACCGCAGCCCCCGCAGCTGTCGTTGCAGTCCATGTAGTAGCGGGCCGCGCCGTTGCAGTAGCTCGAACCGTCGACCTTCCACCAGCCCGCGAGCAGGGTGCCGGGCGGGCACGAGTTCTTGCCGTAGATGGCGCAGCAGAACTCGGTGTAGCCGTCGCAGCACAGGCTCCCGCAGTCGCAGCTACGACCGCTGCACCCGCAGGTGGCGGCGTAGGCCGACCGAGGCTCGAGCACGAACTCCCGGCCGGCCACGGCGATGGCGCTTCCGACGATGGCGGTGCGGGCGAGGAAGCCGCGACGCGACGTGTTGCGCCCCACGAACTGAGACGCTCGCTCGGTGAGGGTCGTGGTCAGGCTCATGACGAGCGCAGCTCCTGTCGTTGGTTCTTGACGTCTTCGAGCACGCTGGACACCGCGATCAGGAGCCCGGCCGCGACAGAGATCAGGATGACGTGGGTGACGAACGCGACGGCTCCCTCGTCGAGGACCGCCGTGAGGTCGGGAGCCGTGGTCATCGCCGCCACGATGCCGGTGACCACCGCGGCGGCGTCGATCGCCAGGTGTGAGATCCCGGGCGGGGCGCTGGACGAGCCGAAGCACCCGCACGAGACCCCGGCGGCGCGGCGCTGGAGCACGACGAGGAACACTCCGAAGCCGAGGAACACGAGGGCCATCGCGAGCGCGGTCGCCGCGCCACCGAGGGCGAGCACGGCGGCGCCGACCACGACCTCGACCACACCGAGCGCCCGGCCGGCCCACGCGCCGAGTCGGCGGGGTCCGACCAGACCGGCCTCGGTCATCGCGGTGGTCGCGGGGCCGGGGTCGCCGATCTTGTCGGCTCCGCTGATGACGAGGAGCACGGCGAAGAGGTGGAGTGGGCCCACGACGAGGGTCACGACGGATCGTCCACATAGCCGCCGACCAGGGGCAGGTACAGCCCGTTGATCGTGAGCGGCGCGGCCGTGAAGCCCCGACCGGGCGTCCCGTCCCACCGGTAGTCGCCGGTTCTCCCGGGGGCGTACCAGACGATGTCGGTCGTCCCGTCGCGGTCGAAGCCGTCGCTGCCCGAGACGGTCGGGATGTAGTCGCCGTTCACGGCCGACGATCGCTGCGAGTGGCCGCCACCGTCACCGAAGTACCAGATGTAGTCACCGCCGGAACCCGGTCGGTACCAGAAGACGTCGGCGTTGCCGTCGCCGTCGAAGTCACCGGCCAGTGGCGTGTAGGTGGCGTTGACCTGCTTCGCACGGGTCGCGACCGACCCGTCGGAGCCGAACGTCCACAGGAAGTCGGGCCCGCTGCCCGGCGCGTACCAGAGGATGTCGGTGATGCCGTCGCCGGAGAAGTCGGGCGCCATCGGTGCGATCGGCTTGTACACGCCGTTGATCTGCACGGCTGCCGTCGCGAACGTGCCGTTCGAGCGGCCGCTCCACAGATAGTCGCCGCCGGACCCGGGGCGATACCAGAGCACGTCGGCGAACTCGTCACCGTCGAAGTACCCGGGGATCGGCTGGTAGTCGCCCGTCACGGGACGGGACGATCCGCTGAACGTTCGATTGGATCTCCCCAGCCACAGGCGATCGTCGCGAGGGCCTGCGGCGTACCAGAGGATGTCGGTGCGACCGTCGCCGTTGGCATCCCATCCGGGGCCGGTGACCGGGAGGAAGTCGGAGACGATGATGACCGACACCGAGGTGAACCCGCTCGGGCCGCCGTACCAGATGTGGTCGCTCGCGGCGCCGGGGGCATACCACAAGATGTCGTCATAGCCGTCGCCGTCGTAGTCGTTGCCTGGGCCGGTGATCGGTCGGTAGTGGCCGCTGACTGCCAGGTTGGCGAAGGCGTAGTTGCCGTTCGAGCCGGTGCGGAAGAGCGGGTCGACGTCGGCCCCGCCGGAGTAGAACAACACGTCGGAGCTGCGGCCCGGCGTCGATGGCGGACCGGCGACCAGCCCGGCCGACGATGTCGCGGACGTCGATGCCACGAGTGCGGCGCCGGCGAGCAGCGCGAGGAGGACGGTGACGCGGCGTCTCACGACCGGCCACGCTACCGGTCGACCCGTGCCGGTCCGATGCATCGGACGAGCGCCTCGCTCCTGCGTGACCCCATCACCGAGCCCATGTCTCGGTCTGACCGACCGGCGACCGGGTACAGAGGCGTTACGATGACCAGACTGAGGACGGAATTGTGGATGCACTGACCTGGATATTGATCGTGTTGGCGGTGATCGTGGTGCTCGCTCTCGTCATGGCTCTCGTGCGTCGCTCACGCCGCAGCGGAAGCGTGCTCGCTTCCAAGACGAACCGATCAGAGCGCTGACATGGCGCATCTCATTCGCGCCGGCGACCTCATCGGCCATCCGGTCGTGGCGATCGACTCCGGTGAGGACGTGGCCGAGGTTCGCGACGTCGTCTACGACGCCGGGAAACACCGGCTCGTCGGTTTCACCCTCAACAAGCGGGGCATCTTCGCCGGACGGTTGAAGGACGTGTTGCCGGCGACTTCCATCTCGGCCATCGGTGCGGACGCGGTGATGATCGCGGACGAATCGCAGATCACCGAGTCCGAACAGCCCGAGGCGCTGGAATCACCAGGCGACTCGGCGTCGGTCATCGGTAACCGGGTGCTCTCGTCCCAGGGCACCGATCTCGGCGAGGTGGTCGGAGTCGTCCTCGAGACGGGCGACGACCCGATCGCCGTCGGCTACGAGATCGACGCGACCGATGCCGCTGGCGACACGAAGGCCGATCGGGTGTTCGTTCCCATCTCGGCGCAGATGGCGCTGTCGGGCGACAACCTGATGCTCCCGGAAGAAGCCACCGAGTTCGTGCGCAACGACCTGGCCGGCTTCGGCGCCGCCGTGACCGAGTACCGAGCAAGCCTCGACCAAGGATCCGACCGATGAGTGAATCGTTCCGCAGCGCCGAAGGCCGCCCCATCGTGGGGGCCGATACCGCCGAAGACATCGGTGAGGTCAAGGGGTTCGTGGTCGACACCACTGCGAGCCGGGTCGAGGCGATCCATGTGTCCGGCCGTGGCCGGAAGGCCGAGCTGATCGCCTGGGACGACATCCAGTCGTTCGGGAACGACGCAGTGATCGCCCGGAGTTCCGACGCGTCGTCGCAGGTCGACGGCGACCACGACACCCAGGCCGTCAAGGGCAACATCACCATGCGCGACGCACGGGTCCTGACCACGCTCGGCTTCGACGTCGGGGCAGTGGAAGACGCCACGTTCGACGCCGACAGTGGCGAG
>JBBKVY010000006.1:0-13430 GCA_037968675.1 Acidimicrobiales bacterium
TGCCGGCAAGCCAGTCGACCTCACGGTTGCATGCGTAGAAGACGGTGACGAGTGGTTGTTCGGCGACGGAGAACGGCGGCGGCAGGTACGACGCCAGCGCCTCTCGATCGGTGACGTACTGCACGGTCATCGCCGTGACGTCTCGGTACCAACCGCTGGCCTTCGGATGGAACGTTCGCTGCCCAAAGTGCGCCGGCATCATGTAGCTGCCGTTCGGATCGAACTCGAACATCAGTTGGTCACGTTCTGGCCTGGGATCGTCCGGCCAGATTTCGGAAACAGATGGCGGAGGGCGAACGGGGCACGGAACCGGTGCCACTCCCCCGGCGCCTGTCGCAACCGGTCGGCCACGACGTAGGCCACCGACGAGTTGGTTCCCAGGCCGCAGTGGCTGCCGTGGACCTCGATGTTCTCGTGCGTGGGTGCCTCCGGCGTCAGACAGGTCTGCCAGCGCACGATCCCGTCGGTACGGGTGTAAATGGCAGTGGTCGGCACGGGGACCGGCGGCCTCGAGGCTTCCGGCTCGCGCTCGACACGATCCTCGTGCAGGCCTTCGAGTGACTCCCAGAGATCGGACGTCGCGCTGCGGTCGCCGGCGCGCAGGTGGATCGGGCTGCCGAGGGTGATGACCTGGCGGACCGAGTCCGGGGCCATGCGCGCGATCTCCCGGGCGTAGACACCACCCATACTCCAGCCGACGATGGACACCGGGCCATTCGCGCTGTGCCGCTCGATGAGCGCGCCGAGACCCTCGACCACGGCCGGGGTGGGGCCCATGTTCCGTCCGAGCCGCCACGGACGGCTGTCGTAGCCGAGCTTGTCGAGGAGGCCGCGGAGCAACCCGGTCGACTCGTCCCCGGCGGCGAAGCCGGGCAGGACCAGCACGGTGTGACCGTCGCCGCCACGCATCTTCGCGAGCAGCGGCATCGCTGCCGCCATGGCAGAACCCTCGCCGATGGCGCGGAGTTCCAGCGCAGTGAGAATTCTCGACGGCGGGGTGACGGTCGTTGTGTCGCTCACTTCTTTGCCCTCGCTACCTTCGTGGCCTTCGCGGCCTTGGTGGACTTCTTCTTCGGCTTCGTCTGGCTCGTCGTCGCCGTGAGTTCCTCGATGGCGGCGCGGAGCAGTTCGACGATCTTCCAGACGTCGGGGACGAGATCGCTGCACCCGACCACACCGAAGTCGAGGTTCCCGTTGTAGCTCTGGACGGTGATGTTGAGACCGGAGCTGTCGGTGATGGTCGACACCGGATAGCTGGCGAGGAGTTCTGCGCCCATTCCGTAGAGCGGGAACTGTGGACCGGGAACGTTGGATATCACGACGTTGTAGGGCAGATCCACGACCTGACGGGCCGCGGCCCGGGTGACGACTCGCGACGCTCGTGCCGCCACTGCTGGCGGCGAGAACTGGGCGAAGTCCTGTTGCAGGGATGCGGGAAGGGCATTGTGCGTGTCCTTCGCGATCTTCATCGATTCATGAATGGCCTGCAGCCGCTCGATCGGGTCTTCGATCGACGTGTGCAGCGACGTGGTCATGCTGGCCACCTGGTTGCCCAGTTCGCCGCTCTCGTCCGTCCGGACCGAGACCGGGACCATTGCGACGAGCGGATCCCTCGGGAGCTCGTCGCGGTCGCTCAGATAGTTGCGAAGCGCTCCCGCGCACACGGCGAGGATCACGTCGTTGACGGTGACACCGTTCGCGTCCTTGACCGCTTTCACGCCCGCGAACGGGACGGAGGTGTAGGCGAAGCTGCGATGGGGCCCGATCACACCGTTGAACGAAGTGTGCGGTGGCGTGGTCGCCGCTCGTGAGAGGACGCCGTCGCCCCGATCGGGGACGAGACGGCCGAGCGGCCCGGCAACATCGATGCCCATCGACTTTGCCATCGTCGGCATGCTCCGCATCGTCTTCAGCCAGAGCTTCATTCCCCTGACGGGGCTCGTGGCGATGGACGCCATCCCACGACCGAACATCGCGAGATCGGAGGGCTTCTGCTCTCCGGCCCACGGCACGTCGGGCGGGTCGACGACCCGCGTCTCGGGTGAGATGTCGAGCAGGCTCGTCATCACCTCGGCGCCGGACACGCCGTCGATCGCGCAGTGGTGGATTTTCGAGAGCTGGGCGACGAGACCACCCTCGAGCCCCTCGATGACATAGAGCTCCCACAGCGGCTTGCCCCGATCGAGCGGTCGAGCGACGATTCGCTCGACTTGGGCGGCGAGCTGGCTGGCGTCACCGGGTGCCGGGAGCCCGAGGTGACGGACGTGGAAGTCGAGATCGAACTCGGAGTCCTCGATCCAGTACGGGTGGTCGATCCCGAACGGCACCTCGACGAGACGTCGCCGATACGGCGGCAGCAGGTGGAGTCGCTCCTGCAGCAGGTCGCGGATGTCGTCGATGGTCGCCGGGGTGTCGGTGGTCGACGGGTCGAAGATCGCCAGGCTTGCGATGTGGCCGTACGTCGTCGCGGTCTCGATGTTGAGGAACGTGCTGTCGAGTCCCGTGAGCTGCTGCATTGGGAAATCCTTCTCGGGGCGGAGACCCCGGTTGCGCACCACACCCGGATCGGAGGATCGAGCAGGCTGCGAAGGATAGTACGCATTGCGTGGTCTGGCGAGAGGTGCCTGTGCCATCGAAGTACGCTGCACCTCGATGGCGAAGGTCGACACCACCCCCGGCCGCTCCAATCTCGGGGAGTTCATCCGGACGCAGCGCAAGCTGGCGGCACTCTCGCAGCGTGAACTGGCGCGGCTCTGTGACCTGTCGGATCCGTACGTCAGTCAGATCGAACGAGGCCGCCACGACCCGTCGATCCGCGTCCTGCGATCCCTCGCCGAGGCGCTCAACATCCGGGCCGAGACGATCCTCGCGTACGCCGGCTGGCTCCAGGACGACGGAGACCGAGAGGTCGAGCGCATCGACGCCGAGCCGGCGATCCTTGCCGACCACCGGCTCTCGGCCCCGCAGCAACAGGCCCTGATCGCCACCTATCGAGCCTTCCTCGCGTCAAACGCCTGAGTGTCCGACTGTCGTGGTCAGCGCAGGTGGTCGACGAGTTCGGCCGAGGTCCGGGCCCCACTCATCGAACCGCCGACTCGTTGACTCGCCAGTCGGTTGGAAACGCGACGCCGGTCACCCGGCGCTGCACCACCCGCGCCACCGCGATCGCGACGACGATCGAGCCCACGGTGACCCAGGAACTCACGTTGAGCTGCGCCGTGCCCGAGAGCCCGTGGCCGAGGTTGCAGCCGCCGCCGATCTGCCCGCCGACACCGAGCAGCACGCCGCCGACGGCCAACTGGGCGTAGCGGACCGCACGCTCACCTCGAACCCAGAGCGTCCGCGACTTCGCCGCCGCGAACAGCGCGCCCGGTACGAGCGCAACGAGAAAGCTGACCAGCCACACGTTCACGCCGCCACCGTCGACCAGGCTGGTCGGTGCACCGACCGTGCTGGGCCCGAACGACGCACCGCCCGCGCCGGCCAGCGCCCATGCACCCGTCGTGGCGAGACCGAGGGCTGCCCCTCCGACCACCCAGGACCACTGTGCACCCGTGGCGGTGCCTCGTCGGGATCTCGCGAGGAGGCCGACGACGACGAGAACGAGCAGCACCGACACGATGAGCCGGTCCACGCCGAGGACGTCAGGAATCGTCGGACCACCGTCGAGGTCGGTGACCGAGCCGCGCAGATCGAATGCGCCGTCCCCACCCGTGAGCACGCGACCACCGAGGACGTCACCTCCGAACCATCCGGCGAGGCCGGCCGTGGCGCCGAGCATCCCCGATCCGAGTTTGTAGAACAGACCCGACGTGCACGATGCCGCGATCACCATCCCCACGCCGATCAGCAACCCGCCGAGCACGTTGCCCTGCGGACGAAACCCGAGGCCCTCGTTGAGATCCCATCTACCCCAGGCGAACAGCAGGGACAGACCGACCGAGGCGAGAGCGACGCCGAGGATCCAGATCTTGAACAGATGGAACCGACCGTCGAGCGCGCCCCGCCACGCCGAGTGGAAACACAGGTCGGACCGCTGGAGCACATATCCCAACGCGAGGCCAGCGATGGTTCCAGTGATGAGCAGACTCGTCATGGGCGTTCACCAGCCGCGCGCACGGGGCACGGTCTCCTTCGCCACAGGCTCCCAGCTGCGAGGTCGGGTGTGGGGTCAGCGCTCGCCGTCAGCCCGGGCGAGGCTGAACAGGAGGGCCAGCAGGCCCAGCAGCATCCGATGCAGCGTGCGCCGTTGTGGATGACAACGTCCGCGAGATCTGTGCGGGATCACGATCAGGAGCCGTCGCGTGGCACCCCGACTGTGACGGTTTCACCCCCGTAGCCGCTGACCTGGTCGCGTCCCTCGATGGTGACCTCGTCGACGTCGTCCGGGATGGCGATCGTCTCCTGCCGAGTGAAGGGTTGCTCGCTGGCGTGGTCGTGGGTCAGTTCTCGGACTCCGAGCTCATTGCCTTGGGGGTCGAGGACGCGCCAGGCATCGGCGTAACGCTCCGGCGAGTCGTACGGCGACGAGAGCGTCGTGGCCACCTGGAACTCACCGTTGCCGGCCGGGGTCAACTCGACGTCGAGGACGTCGGGGAACATCTCGGCGGCATCGTCTGCCGTGGCCGGACCGCTGTCCCCCGACGCGGACGGTTGCTCGGTGGGGGCGGCGGATGCGTCACTCGAGGTGGCGTCGTCGGAACCGCATGCCGCAAGTGCGACGACGGCCATGGCCACTGCCGCCGATCTCACGACCCCACCTCGGCCCGTGATCCGGCGGGACACGGCGCGGGGCTGCTCGCCGGCTGCAGGATCGGCCAAGGTCGCGATCGTCGCGATGGACGTCATGAACAGCACCGTTCCCGCTCTCGGAATGGCGAATCATCGATCAGGCTCAAATGCAGGGTTCCGTGACCTCGGGGAGCAAGTTGCGACGCTGAGCGAACCGGGCGCCCAACACGCACCAATGTGGCAGATGAGCGCAGCTCATGGTCCGGGTGGTGGGACGGTGCACGTGATCGGGTCCGACGGCGAGGAGATCGATGTCCCCAGCCGCTCACGTTCGAGTCATCACACCACCGCTAGCGTCGGGACGAGTCCGGCCGACGAGTTGAGGGGGACGCCAGCATGTACAAGATCCTGTCCACGACGCCGATGGAGCCGGTCGACGGTCACGTCGACGCCACCTACACCGACCGCACCGGCTGGTCCGAGAACATGGGGGCGACGATCCTTCCGATCATGGTCGGCGACGATCACTGCGGCCCGTTCATCGTGCTCAGCTACGTCGAACCATCGGAAGAGAAGATGCCGCTGTCATTCGCCCACGCCCACTCGTCCGACAACTGGCGGCTCTCGGTCCAGGGCACCACCAACATGGGCCGTGACACCTACGAGCAGGGCCAGTTCCGGTTCCACGACGGCGGCGTGCCCTATGCGAGCGACAACTTCGCGTGGGGCCCGGACGGGGGCTACGGGATCATCATGTTCGCCGATCGCAGGGGCTTCGCCATCCGGCCGGTGAAAGCCGAGATCGCCGAGTGGGTGATGCCGGAGCAGGAGGCCGCCGGCGCCGTTCTGGGTATCGACGTGCAGGATCCGTGCCCGGGAGCCCCGGCGATCGCCACGACGATGGGTCCTACATCGCGTGCCCATCTCGACGGCGGCTTCGAGACCTCCGAGGAGTGGGACGAGATCGCCCCCGGCATCCGCATGGCCGCCGGTATCGCTGGTGAGCCGACGTGCGGGCCGGTGCTCGTCTTCCTCGATTGCGCTGCTGGCGCCGAGGCCGTCCCGGCCCGGTCGATCGATTCGGAGGCGATCGTGGTCCCGGTGTCCGGGTCGATCGCCGCCGACGGCGCCACCCTGTCCCAGGGTGACGTGCGCGTCGAGGAAGCCGGCGTCGACCATCCGGCCCTCGTCGCCGGCCCCGACGGTGCGCAACTCGTCGTCATCTTCGCCGACCGGCGTGCCCTGCGCTCGGCTCTCGACGACGGCACGATGGCTCACGCGCTTGGTGCCGCTCTGTCGACGGTGCTCGCCGAACTCCAGAGCCAGCTCCCGCTCGCAGGGCCGGCCTCGACGCGGTGATCAGCGCCTGACGCTGGTCGGGGAGCAGCGGTTGATAATCGTGCTGTGGCGTCATCATCCCGGATCGTGTCGAGATCTCCACGCGGTGCGCGATCTCCCATACGCTGCGCTCGACGCCGATCCGGGTCCTCTTGGCCGACGACAACTACCTGGCTCGAGAGGGAGTGCAGCGCTCATCGCCGCCGACCGGCACCGATGAGGGCGTCCGTCTTGCCGCACTCCTGCTGCTGACGCATCCCGAGATCGGCGTCGTCGTGCTCAGCCAGTTCGTCTGGCGACGGCGCCGGTCAGCCGGCGGCGTTGGCGATCGTGACGCGGGGATCCCGGTTGGGGTCGCCCGCGGTGCCGATCGACTCGCGGAACGCGGTGAGCGCGACGAGGCTCTGTTCCTCGGTCAGCTCGGCGTCCATGATCCGCACGACCGAGGGGAGCAGGTCGCTGTGCGCAGAGACGATCTCATGGGCCAGGCGTTCCCGGGGAGCGAGGTCATCGACGCTGGCCGAGCCCTCGGACCATCGGGATTCGACCTTCTTTGCCTTGGCCATGGGGGGTGTCGCTCTCGTTCGCGGAGTGTTCGGAGGCCTCCACGGTACGGCGGCGGACGCCATCTCCCTCATTCGGAGGCTCGTCATCGGACGGTTCCAGGATTCCTACTCGTTGATCGTCCCCGACCCAACCGCTACGCGCGGTGCTTGATGAGGACCCGCTCGTCGTAGCTGATGCCGTGGTCGACGGTGTGGATCAAGGCGTCGGTCACCGTCCACCCCGCCCTTTCGTAGAAGGCGATCGCATCGAGGTTGTCGACCCTCGCGTGCAACTCGAAGTCCGTGTGGCCACCGGCGGCGATCATCTCCTCTCCCTGCGCCAGCAGGTGTCGGCCGAGGCCGATGCGCTGATGGTCTGGCTCGACGAACAAGTGGACGAGCTGGGGGCCACTGACCGTGACATGGCCGATCGGCGCATCATCGACGGCTACCTGCGTCTCGAACTCGGATTGCGGCAGGAACCAACCGTGGAGTTGCTCCCTGGTGCCCGCATGGTCGGGGGCTTCGAGCTCACCGGCGAGCAGCTGCGATGAGTACGTCTTCGTGAAGCAGCGGTGGTGATAGTCGGCCACTGCATCGGCGTCGGCGGGGGTCGCCGCGCGGATCTCGAACCCACCCATGTAGCGACACTGACATGCGAACGCCGGTCAGTCGAACAGCGCGAGTTCGTCAGCATCTGGGCGCTCGATCCGATCGCTCCAGAAGCCGACCAGCGCCGGATCGATGCGCGGTGCGCCTTCGGGCAGGGTGCGGTTGCGGTCCGCAACCCGCGCCGTCAGCACCTCCACCGGCGCATCGAGGAACCGCAGCTCCACGGCGACGCCGTGATCTCGCGCCCACGTTCGGCGCAGGTCGCGTTCCCAGCGCTGCCACACGCCGCACTCGTCGACCACCGTCAGCCCTCTGAGGACGAGCGCCTGGGACAGCTCCCACTGGAGGCTCTCGACAGCGACCCGCGCGTCCCGGTCATAGATGTCGAACCCAAGCGAGACGAGCCACTCGTCGGGGCACATTCGCACTGCGCCCTCCGCCTCGAACCGCTTGGCCAGCGTGGTCTTGCCGGCGCCCGCCAGGCCGCACAGGAGGATCAGCCGGCCATTCACCACCGTGGGCTCCCGATCCTCACGTCAGGACAGTACGCGTGGCGGATGTTGACATCCGATCGCGACCCCCGTTGGAGCACGAGCACGATGTCACCAAGCACTTCGTGACGGCTACAGCGCGTTGGGAACGGCGCTACCGCCGTTCCGGCGGGACGGCGGTGGCAAGTAGGCCGTCCCCGAAGGTCGCCCCGATCAGAAGTCGGGGTCAGCGGGGTGGCCCCGCGACGTTCCAGCGGCGCAGCGCCTCGAACGGAAAGAGCCCGGTCCGATGGCCGTCGTTCCAGGTGATCTGCAGGGCATATGCGCCATGGAACTGCGCGTCAGTGATACGCAACGGCTCTGGAGCACCAGGCCGTGGCCAGCCTTCTTCTCCGCGCTCCCGCAGCGAGCGACACGTCGCGCACGGACATCCCAGTCGTAGCTCCATCAGACCGATCCGCGCGACGTGACCATCGGCGAACCGAATCGTCACGCCCTCGTCACGCTTGACCTCGAGATCCACCGGCTCGTTGCTGTCCTCCACAGCCCCAGGCTGCCTGATTCCGGCACAGACCACTCGACGGGGAGGAGGGACAAGTGAGACGCGCCACGGTTCGCCGTCAGTCGATCGATGATCCTCGCGGTATCCAGCAGCGGACGCTGCGCTCGTAGAGCTCGTAGTCGTTGCCGAGTCGTTCGGCGAGATCGGCCTCTTCGACGGGCCTGATGATCGTGTCCCACATGGTCGCGCCGACGAAGGCAGCGACGATCACGACCCAGGAGCCCAGCACGAGGCCGACACCGACGGTCTGGCCGACACCGGCGACTGCCATCGGGTTGCGGACGAATCGGTAGGGCCCTCGGTTCACGAGGTCGCGGGCGGTGGCCGAGGGCAGTGGGGTTCCGTGTCCGTGGGACGCCATGACGATGCATGACCAGAGGCCGAGGCAGCTCGAGGTTGCGAAGAGTGCGCCGCCAACCGTCGCGAGGGCGTCTGGATCGAGCCATTGGGCGTCGATGCGCAGGTGATGTTCGAGTCGCGCAGCGATGATCGGGAGGAGTCCGAGCAGCACCGTCCAGAAGACGATGAGTTGGGTGATGCTGTGGACCACGTGCGTCTGTACCGGGTGTTCGGTCGCGGGGCGGAACTGGAACGGGCCTCGGAAGAACCAGGTCGTGGGAAGCGAACCGTTCTTGAGCACCGCGGCAGCCACCAAGGTGCATACCGAGGCAACGGTCATCACCGCCACTCCCCAGCCAGCGTCCCTCGTTTCGAACGCACTGAGGAACAGGGCGGCCGTGAGGATGACGGACCATGCGGCAACGAGTATCGCAAGAGCCCATCGGGCGGTGATCGCTGCACCAAGTGACGCGCCACAGAAGAGTGCGACGTCCGGGACGACGAGAAGGTCTGGATTCCAGGTTCCCAGTGTCAGGTCGCGCAGATGATCAGATCGGTAGACGCCGACCCACCAGCCGGCGCCGGTGGCGGCTTGGAGTGCGAGATAGAGACGCGCTGCGTGAACCTGTCTCGAGGACCTGGCCGAGCCATTCATTCGCCCCATCGGACCACACCGCGACATCCGAGAACCGCTTCACGAGCGCCCCTCGTGCGCCGTTCCGTCCTTCTGATGCGGCTCCGGCGGTCGCCGCATCTGGGACAGATCCCGGAGCCGCTCCATTTCGCGATCTCGATGTACGTCTGGCTGCGCTCGAACAGTTCCGAACCAGGGTCATCGACCAGATCCGGTGAGACTCAGTCGATCCCGTCCCACCACGACGCAGTGATCCGGGCATCGTCGGGTCGAGGACGCATCTCTTCATAGACCCGCCGATGGTGTCGAGATCAGTGGCGCCGCGGTGTACCGGCATCGACCGCGATGACCCGGTCCTCGAGCGCCCAGACACCGGTCGCCCGTCCGTCCAACGCCGGCACGCTGCCGTAGGTCGCGGTCGCGTCCGGGACGAAGCAGGTCGTGAGGTCGTCCCATTCCTTGCAGTCGAGGTGGCGCAGGTATCGGAACTTCAACTGCTCGATGTGGTGGATCTCGACGAGGTCCTGGGGAGTCATCGTTCGTGCTCCTTCTCGGGTTCAGCTGTCGGATCTCCTCGTGCGCGACGACACGCTCGATCGGGCTCACACGCTCTCCCCAGCGCTCGTTCCCAGCGGAGCGGGCGCGGTCAGCGCCCCGGTGAGCATCGACACGAGGTTCTCCACGAATGCGTTGTGATCGAGACCGAGCGGCTGATCCTCGGCGATCGCCTGGGCGCGCTCGGCGAGCATCGTGGTCAGCACGATGACGTAGGCGACCAGACGTTCGACACGAATCGGGGCCGGCATGTCCGCGAGGGCGCGGTCGAGCAGGGACATCACGCGGCCGGCGGTCTGCGTCGACGGCATCAGTTGTCCGGCACGAAGGCTTCGACTGAGGTCGGGCATGATCTGTGGGACGATGCGCAGGAAATCTCGTCCACGTGGGGTCAGCAGCTTCGCCGCGACGCCGGGCACGACGGCATCGAGGATCTCGTGCACCGATGCCCCACGCCCGATCCCGGTGGCGTTCAGCGCGAGATCCATGGCCTCGTCGACGTCGACCTGCTGCGCCTCGAGGATCGCGAGCACGAGTCCATCACGGGCACCGAAGTGGTAGTGCAGTGCGGACGAATTCCGCTGCCCGGCCCGCTCGTTGAGCTCGCGCAGCGTGACACCGTGGATGCCCTTGCTCGCGAACAGGTGCTCGCCCGCCTCGAGCAGCAGCTGTTTCGTGCTGTCGCTCGCTCGGCCCGCCTTGGCGCTCATTCGGCGGGACCCATCTCTGCGGCCGGTGTCTCCGCACCTCCTGGCTGGTCGCTCCGGTTGATCGCTCGATCGTCGGTCCCCAGGTACGAGGCGATCACGTGCGGGTCGTTGCGGACGTCGTCCGGAGGACCCTCGGCGATCACCCGTCCGAGGTCGAGGCAGTACACGCGATCGCTGATGCCCATGATCAGCGGCATGTCGTGTTCGATCACGATCATGCCGGCGCCGAGCTCCTTTCGGATCTCGAGGATCAGCGGTCCGAATGCCTCGGTCTCCCGCTGAGCGACGCCGGCGGTCGGCTCGTCGAGGCACAGCACCTGGGCGTCGACCGCGAGCAGCGATGCCAGCTCGACGATGCGACGAGTACCGGTCGACAGGTCGGCGGTGTACGCATCGGCGTAGCGACCGAGGCCGAGGAAGTCGATGAGTTCCACCGCATCGGAGGCACGTGCTCGCTCCTTCCGTCTCGATCCCGGAGTTCCCAACACCGTGGGGGCGAAGTGCGTGTGTCCGCGCGCCTCGAGTGCGACCATGAGCGTGTCGCGCACTGTCAACTCGGGAAACAACGTTGCCGCCTGGAACGTACGGCCGAGTCCGGTCTCCGCTCGCGTAGCAGCACCGGCCCGGGACATGTCGTTCCCCGGGATCGCCACCTTCCCGGCGGAGGGGACATACCCACCGATGGCGTTGAGCATCGTGGACTTGCCGGCGCCGTTGGTGCCGATGAGACCGACGACCTCGCCGCGGCAGAGGTCGAGGCTCGCCCCGTCGACGGCAGCGATGCCGCCGAAGCGGACGGAGAGGTCCCGTACCGACAGCAGGTTCTCGTCGGCGTCGTCGAGCGACCGGGGCCGAGTCCGTGGCGTCGCCGAGGCCGGGGCCGGGGCCGGGGCCGAAGTCGCCTCGGAAGTTGCAGGAGTACGACGATCTATCCAGGCGATGACCGCGTCTCGGGCGCTGTAGCCGATCTGGACGAGTCCGCCGGGGTCGTCGACGACCGATTGGAACGCCGCCTCCTGATCGCCCCAGCCGGCCGGGGACAGGCCCTGCTCGACCAGACCGTCGAACTCCAGGTAGGCGTAGCCGATCGTGACGGTGTCTTCGGTGACGCCACGGCCGAGTTCGGCGGGAGCGTCGTCGTTGCTGTCCGAGCCGCTGTCGGCGGTGGTCGTGGACTCGTCGGAGCTGGTCTCCGCGTCCTCGTCGGCGCAAGCGGTCGCGATGAGCGACAGCGCCATCAGGACGCCGATGAACAGGGAAGTCTTGCGGCGGTGCATGGTCTCCTCGGTCGTCGGGCCGACCCCCCAGCCGGCCTCGTGGTGCGCGATCACCAGATCGGCACGAGCGACATCATTGTCGCTTCGCGATGACTTGTCAATAGGTTTGATTAGAAACACAATGACACTGATTAGGAGGCCTGCGACCCGCACCCTTCGCCCTACGCGCCGCCGCATCGGCCGCCGGATGAGGACGTCGACGGGTCAGTCCCACCACGTCCACAGTTCGGTGACCACGCCGGCGTCGTCTATGGCGATGCCGAACGCGCCGACCTCCATGAAGAATTCTTGCGTGTCCGGGGACAGGCGGGCCTGTTGGTCGACGTCAAGGGGCGGCGTGGTGCGTGACGCTCGTTGCGAAATCTGCGTGCGCTCCAGGCCCGACAGCTCGGACCACTGCCGCTCGTTCCACGAGGGGAACATCCATCCGAGCCTCCCCGACCGTGCGCCCTCGCACAGCGACCGTGCGATCTCGACGCCGATGCCCGGTCTGAAGCTGAACTTCTCCGGCCACGTCGTTCCGGAGGGCAACGAGCTCAAGTGCAGATCGCGTGCCGCGTACAGGGACTCCATGGCAGCGGCGTCCTCCGTGAGCGCAGCGGCGAACAGGGCATGGCGCGTGGCGTTGGCCGCTGCAGTGAGCTTCGGATCGTCGGGAAGGCGGTCGCCCGCCGCAGCAGCGCCGCAGTCGGTGGCCTGCACCTCCGTGACGGACGAGATGACCACGAGCTCGCCGGCGACGACGTCGACGATCGTCGTGCCGGATGCATTCTCCGCCCGGACCGCCCCCCCGACCACGTCGTAGCGTCTTTCGTCGGGCATCTGTTCCGAGTAGAAGGACAATGGACCGGCGAGGCGGGGAGCGCCCGGTGCCGCGAGGAACACCAAGGCGCCGGAGTTGCCCCTCGTACCCCCGGAATAGATGGTGATCACGGCGTCATCGTGACCGTCCTCGTCCAGATCCCCGTAGCTGGCCTCCGCCGGCGCGCTCCAACCCTGCATGGTGCCGACGGCGATCCACGGACCCGGTTCGGCGGGCATGCGAACGCCGGGAAACGCCTCGGGGCCGTCGGCCACGATCCCTTCGGTTGACCGGAGCACGGCCGTCCAATCGACGGTACGTACGTCGACCGGCGAGACGGGTCGTGTCGGCGGCGTGGTCGTCGTCGTGGTCGTGGTGGTCGTGGTGGTCGTGGTCGTGGTGGTCGGCGGATCGATCGCCTCGACCTCGTCGGCGGTCTTGATCGGCGCATCCGGGTCGGGACGAACGACCAATGCGACCGCTGCGACAACGAGCAGGACGACGGTCGCGCCGATGAGCACTGCGCGTGGCCGCCGAGAAAACCACGGCGCACGCCGCCCTGATCCCACGATCTGTGCGTACGCGGCCGGGGCGTCGGTGGTCGATTCTCGACTGGTCTTCGAGCGCTCGAAGGCCTCGCGGATCCTGGCCTCGTGCTGTGGGATCTGAGACTCCGGGGTCTTGCGGCTCATGTCGCCTCCTCCTGGTCGTGGCCCATCGTTCGTTCGAGTTCTTCGCCCAGGCGGCGTCGCGCGTTGTGGAGATGCGTGGTCGCGGTCGACTCGGAACAGCGGAGGATCCGTCCGATGTCGGCCACGGAGAGATCCTCGAGGT
>JBBKVY010000007.1:0-17607 GCA_037968675.1 Acidimicrobiales bacterium
GATGCCAGGGCGAAGGTCCGCGGGGCGGCGTACTCGGCCCAGTCGGTCAAGAAGTCGGCACCGATCGCGTTGTGGTCGGCCTTGGCGCCCTTGGTCGTCTCGTGGATTCGGGCCACGCGCTCGCTGGGGGTGTCGAACTGCGTCGCCAACGACGTGAACATGGCCGACACGCGGTTGTTGCTCTCTCCGTCGTCGTCATCGGTGCGCACCGAGACCGGACACACCGCGATCAGCGGTTCGTCGGGAAGCGCGTCCTTCGACTGGAGGTAGCGGCGGAGCGTCCCGCCCATGAGCGCGAGGACGATGTCGTTGACGCTGACGTCGTGGTGGTTCTTCAGCGCCTTCACATCGGCGAGGTCGACCTTGGCGAAGGAGACCCTGCGGTGGGGAGTCACCGCCGCGTTCCACGGCGTGGCCGGCGCGGTGAGCGGAACGGCGCCGACGATGGTGTCGGGGTCGCGGTGGCGCTGGACCAGATTCGCCGCGGTCGACATCGTCTCGCGCACCAGCGGGAGAAGCCTGATCGCGTTCTTCGCCCGGCTGTTCATCGCGAAGGCGATCAGTTCGGCGTCGCTCGGCACCCGCTCGGGTACACGGTCGTCGGGCGGGGTGAGGTCGCCACCATCGGGCGTCAGGTCGAACAGATTCGCCATGAGCTCGGCGCCGGACACGCCGTCGACGGCGCAGTGGTGCATCTTGGTGATGACCCCGATCCGGTCGTTCTCCATGCCCTCACAGACGTAGGTCTCCCAGAGCGGACGAGAGCGGTCGAGGGGCCGCGATGCGATGCGCCCGGCAAGTTCCGAGAGGTCCTCGAGCGCACCGGGTGCGGGCACGCCGACACGACGTACGTGGTAATCGAGATCGAAGTCCGGGTCCTCGACCCACAACGGATGGTGCAGATTGAGAGGCACCTCGACCACCCGACGACGGAACGCCGGGACGAGGTGCAGCCGGCTGCGGATGTGCTCCTTGATCTTGGCGAACTCGTACCCACCCGGCACCGTCGTGGCATCGAAGATCGCCGTCTGCGCCACGTGCATGTGGACCGATGGTGTCTCGAACGTCAGGAAGGTGGTGTCGAGACCGGACAGTCGTTCCATGGATTCCCCTCGTGGTGTTCGCGCCGATCGCGGCTGCTCGGTCGGCACCGCTGAACTAGAACAGGTTCTAGTCTGGCTGTCTAGGGTGGTGCTGTGCACATCGGAGACACCGCCGACGAAGCCACGTTCCGGGCCGAGGCTCGTGCATGGCTCGTAGCGAACGCCGTCCCCAAGGGACACCCCGAGGACTTCTCGGTGGGATCGTTCGGCGACCTCGACGAGGGGGACTACGTCGAACGGGCGCGCGCCTGGCAGCGCACGCTGTACGACGCCGGCTGGGCGGCGCTCACGTGGCCCACGGCCGCCGGGGGACAGGGCAAGCCACCGATCTGCCAGTCGATCTTCAACCAGGAACAGGGTGCCTTCGGCGTCACGAGCGGACCGTTCGTCATCGCCATCGGCATGGTCGGGCCCACGTTGCTCCGCCATGCCACGTCGCAGCAGCAGACGCGCTTCCTGCCGCCGATGCTCTGCGGCGACGAGTTGTGGTGCCAGTTGTTCTCCGAGCCCGGCGCCGGCTCCGACCTCGCGTCGTTGTCGACGAAGGCCGTACGTGACGGCGACGAGTGGGTCGTCACCGGACAGAAGGTCTGGACCTCGGCCGTCTCGCGCGCCCGTTGGGGAATCCTGCTCGCCCGCACCGATCCCGATGTGCCCAAGCGTTCGGGCATCACCTACTTCCTGGTCGACATGGCGTCGGCCGGCATCGAACCCCGCCCGCTCCGCCAGATCACCGGTGATGCCCACTTCGCCGAGGTGTTCCTCGACGAGGTCCGCATCCCCCACGAGAACATCGTCGGTGACCTCCACGGAGGGTGGGGTCCCGCCAAGACCACATTGACCGCCGAGCGCGGCGCCATCGCTGGTGGTTCCACCGGCGTCGACGCTGCCGCGCTCATCCGGCTCGCGCAAGACCGGGGACGGGCCGCTGAGCCCGTGCTCCGCGACCAACTCGTCTCGGCCCACATCCGCCAGGAGATCCTGCGGTTCCTCCGCTACCGGACGCTGACGGCCGTCAGCCAGGGCAAGCGCCCGGGCGCGGAGGCGTCGATCATGAAGATCGCCTATGCCGCGCACCTGAGCCAGTTGACCGCGACCGCGCTGGCGATCCAGGGGCCGCTGGCGACCCTCGACGGCGAGCACCTTCCGGCGCGAGGCATGTGGTCCAAGCGCTTCCTGCACAGCCCGTCGGTCCACATCGCGGGCGGTAGCGACGAGATCCAACGCAACATCGTGGGCGAGCAGGTGCTCGGGCTGCCCCAGGAGCCCAGCGTCGATCGCGACGTTCCCTTCCGCGACCTGGCGCGCGCCCGGCAGTAGGTTCCGACGATGGTTGTCGAGTCGACCGAGGGCCTCACCGAGACGCAGCGCGAGCGTCGTCTGCGGGTGATCGACGCCGCGCTGCGCCTGGCAGCCGACGGCGGCTACGAGGCCGTGCAGATGCGCGACGTCAGCACCGAGGCCGACGTGGCCCTGGGCACCATCTACCGCTACTTCTCGTCGAAGGACCATCTGCTGGTCTCCGCGATGGTCGAGTGGATGCTCGAACTCGAGTCGGCCATGACGCGACGTCCACCGCGTGGCGAGGTGACCGCCGACCGGGTCCTCGACGTCCTCAATCGGGCCCTGCGTGCCGTCGAGCGGGAGCCACGGCGCGCCGCAGCTGTCGTGAAGGCCCAGACCTCGGACGACGGGGCGGCGGTCCGCGCCTCGCAGGAGGTCACCGAGGTCATGTACCGGATCATGGCGTCGGCGTTCCCGGACCACAGCGACACCGATCGCCAACACGACACCATCCGCGTCCTCGCGCACGTCTGGTTCTCGTGCCTGGTGTCCTGGACGTCCGGGGTCGGCGAGATGGACTGGGTACGCAGCGAGGTCGACACCGCCGCCCACCTCCTCCTCCCCACCCCCTGACCCGTTCTGGTGGGCGAACGACACCACCAGATGGCGCCAGGACCCACCAGAACGAGATTGTGGGTCAGATCTGGGCGCGACCTTCCCAGTAGGGATCGCGGAGCCGGCGTTTGAAGAGTTTGCCGGTGGCCTCGCGGGGCATCTCGGTCGTGAAGTCGTAGGAGCGGGGCCGCTTGTACGACGCCAGATTCGCTTCCGCCCAGGCTCGGAGATCGGCTTCGTACTGCTCGTCGGCGACGAGCCCCTCGGCGGGTTCGATGACGGCCTTGACCTCTTCGCCCCAATCGTCATTGGGGATGCCGAAGACGGCGACGTCGCCGATGAGGGGGTTCGAGGTGAAGGCGCTCTCGATCTCGGACGGATAGATGTTCACGCCACCGCTGATGATCATGTCGATCTTGCGGTCGCGGAGGAACAGATACCCGTCGTCATCGAGTTCACCCACGTCGCCGACGGTGAAGAAGGCACCGTCGTCCTCGTAGATCCGGTTGTTCCTGGTCTTGCCCTCGTCGCCCTTGTACTCGAAGTCGGCCTGGGTCAGACCCATGTAGATCGTGCCGACCTCGTCGGAACCGAGACGCTTCTCGTCGTCGTCGTAGATGCGGATCTCGGCGCCGACCCAGGCCTTGCCGACCGAACCCTCCTTCTCCAACCACTCCTCGGCCGTGATGATCGTTCCGCCACCCTCGGTGGCGGCGTAGTACTCCATGATCGAGTTGCCCCACCACCCGATCATCTGCTTCTTGATCTCGGGAGGGCACGGGGCGGCGGCATGCACCATGCAGCGGGTCGACGACACGTCGTACTTCTCGCGCACGTCCTCGGGGAGGGTGAGCAGTCGATGGAACTGGGTCGGCACCATGTGGCTGGTGGTCACCTGGTGGGCGTCGATCAGCCGCAAGCAGTCCTCGGGCGTCCACCGCTCCATCAGCACTGCGGTGTGGCCGAGGTGCAGCGAGTTGGCGGTCCACATCAACACAGCCGTGTGATAGAGCGGCGAGCCCGTGAGGTGCACGTTGTCGTCGAAGGGTTCGACCCCGAACAGCATCATGAACATCGCGTAGAGCGACCCGAGATCGGACGGGTCCATCTCGGCCATCGCTCGACGCACGCCCTTCGGGCGACCGGTCGTGCCCGATGTGTAGTGCATCGCCATCCCAGCGATTCGGCCGGGGGGAGCAGTGTCCGGCTGCTCCGCGCCGAGCTCGGCGAAGGGCCGGTAGCCGTCGACGCCACCGATGGCGAACCAGCGATCAGGACCGAGCGACATCTCCCCGGCCGCCGCCAGGGCGCCGGCGAATTCGACGTGACCGACGAGGACGGCCGCCTCCGAGTCGTTGACGATGTAGGCGATCTCCGGACCGACCAGATGGTGGTTGATCGGCGTGAAGATCAGGCCGACCTGCAGCGCCGCCAGGTACAGCTCAATGAACTCGCGACAGTTCGGAAGGACCGCGGCGACGGTGTCGCCGGGCTGGAGCCCGAGCGAGACCAGCCCGTTGGCCAGCTGGTTGGCCCGACCGACCAGAGCCCCGGCCGACACGGGCGTCTCGTCGGTGTCGATGAGTGCGGTCCACGAACCGTCTGCCTCGGCCAGCCTCCAGAACCCGGTCTCCGTCATGGTTGCGACGGTAGCGGAACCTGACACCGCGTCAGATTGGTCATGGGTACGCTGGGCGCTGCCGTCGACCACAGGGAGACCTCATGCGCGCAGCGCTGCTTCGCAACACCGGTGACACCGAGCTCGAACTCCGGGACGACATCGAATCGGCCGAAGTGGGTCCGGGTCAGGTCAGGGTCGCGATCCAGGCCACCGGGGTCTGCCACTCCGACCTGTCGGTGATGAACGGCACGATCCCGCAACCGGCGCCGGTGGTTCTGGGCCATGAGGGAGCCGGCATCATCGATGCCGTCGGCGAGGGAGTGACCACGGCCGAGGTCGGCGACCACGTCATCGTCGCGTGGAGCCCGCCCTGTGGCCACTGCGCGTTCTGTGTCGACAGAAAGCAGCCACACCTCTGCTCGTCGGTGGGCATGGGCGGCGTTCCCAACTTCCTCGTCGATGGTGTGCCCGTGCACGGGATGGCCGGAACGGGCACGTTCGCCGAACAGATGGTCGTCCCCCATCAGGCTGTCGTCAAGATCGACGACGACGTGCCGTTCGAGGTCGCCTCCCTCGTCGGGTGCGGCGTGATGACCGGCGTCGGCGCCGCGCTCAACACCGCCAAGATCACGCCCGGCTCCTCGGTGGTGGTGTTCGGCTGCGGGGGCGTGGGCATCGCCTGCATCCAGGGCGCTCGGATCGCCGGCGCGGCGGAGATCGTGGCGGTGGACCTCGTCGACGACAAGCTCGACCAGGCCATCGGTTTCGGCGCGACACACGCAGTGAAGCCGGACGAACTCGAGTCGGTCAAGCAACAGATCACCGGTGGCGACGGATTCGACTTCGCGCTCGAGGCGATCGGCAACCCGAACACCATGCGGGCCAGTTACGACGCCATCCGGCGGGGAGGCTCCGCCACCATCGTCGGTGTGGGCAAGCTCGACGAAGTAGTGAGCTTCTCGGCGTTCGAGCTCTTCTACTCCGAGAAGACGCTCGTCGGCAGCTACTACGGCTCAGCCGATGTCCGCTCCGACTTCGCCCGCATGCTTCGGCTGTGGAAGACGGGGCGCCTCGATCTCGAGGGCATGATCAGCCGCCGCATCGGCCTCGACGACATCAACGACGCCATGCACCAGATGGCGGCGGGACAGGTGATTCGGCAGGTCATCTCGTTCTGACCCCTGCCTGATCGCTGGTCTGCGAGACTCCCCGCCGGAGGAATCACATGATCGCCACCGTGCACATCGTCGATGCGAACCCGCTGCGCAATCTCGTGCGCCGCACGCCCAGGGTCGGCGCCATCGACGGGTTGCGATGGTCGAAGAAGGCCCTCTGCGGCCAGTTCTCGCCCGGAGCGATGCCCGACGCGCAGCTGAGGCGAGGAGGCTTCGTCGCGTGGTGGGAGGACGACGATGCCGTCGACCAGTTCGAGG
The DNA here is from genome assembly GCA_037968675.1 of Acidimicrobiales bacterium. GTDB lineage: Bacteria > Actinomycetota > Acidimicrobiia > Acidimicrobiales > Salinilacustritrichaceae > Salinilacustrithrix. The sequence goes on from JBBKVY010000007.1 coordinate 6,057, forward strand.
CAGAGAACCCGCGCGCCGAGCCCTTCCGTTCCGGTTGGGCGGTTCGCTTGCGTCCCACGCGCACGCGGGCAACATGGCCCAACGCCGAGTTCGATCCGTTCCCGGAGCCGAACGAGCGACACGAGGGGACCCATGCGGCCATCACGCTCGGGACCGCCCTGGTCCCGAAGTTTCCCCGGTTCCTCCGCGCATCATCGCCGCTCGACGACCAGTTCGTCGCCGATCCGAACGGCATCTGGGGGATCGCGATCACGATGCCGCCGCGCATCGTCATGACCCTCACCTTCTGGACCGACCAGGACGCCACTGACGCGTTCGTGCGCTCCGGCTCCCATGGTGCGGCGATGAAGGCCCACTACGACTTCAAGACCGACGACCACGAGTTCATCTCGGCCGGCGGATTCTTCGGGTTCGAGCCGTATGCGATGCGAGGTGCGCTCGACGGCAAGAACGCGACGCCAGCGGGCTTCGCCGCCTGACGTCCGTGGTTGCCTGGTTCGACGAACTCGAACTCGATCCCGCTGTCTCCTGGCGGCGCATGGGCACTCGGTCGCTCGGGGACCGGCCGTGGCTGATCGCCGACGAGCGGCACGACGCGGAGCGTGCGCTCCGGCGTCGTCTGTTCGAGCAGTCGCCCGACGACGTGTTCGTCGCGGCGCCACTCGACGTCGGCACCGAGGTGTGCGACCTGGTCCGCCGACACACAGACGTCGGGGCGACGCCGGAGTCCGATCCGCTGGCCACTGCCGGGCTCGCCGTGCAGGAGGACTTGTGTCTGCTCCGGCGTCGGGACGGGGGGTGGCACCTCGACGCCGCGTTCCTGTGCTTTCCCTCCCGGTGGCGCCTCGCCGACAAGATCGGGCGTCCGCTGGTCGAGGTACACGGACCCACACCCGGCTATGCCACGCACCTGGCGGGGAAGGTCGACCGACTCCTCGACCGGCTCGGCAATCGACCGGTCCTCCGGCGCAACTGGTTCGTGCATCCCGACCCGTCGCTCCATCAGCCGACGAGGCCGCCCGTCGACCCTGTCGTCCCCGCGGCAGACGTCGGGACCGGCCTCCACCTCCGGAGCGAGCGCCAGACGTTGCGCAGGCTCGGCTGCGGCTGGGTGCTGTTCACCATCCGGATCCAACACGAGCCGCTCGGGCGACTCCTCGCCGTGTCGCGTCACCGGCACCGCTTCACCCACTACGTCGTCAACGCGCCGATCGAGGACCTCGCGCACCGCGGCATGGCATCGAACCAGGTCCGCGAGTTGGCGGTCGCACTCGAGATTGCCGGTCAACGATCCCAGATCTGATACAACGTCAGATTCGTGAGCGAGACGTCTCCACTCCGTGCCCCACTGACGATCGAGTACCCCTTCACGCGAACCGTCGGACCGGTCCAGTCGGCGTTCCTGACGGGCCTGCGCGAGAGGGTCGTGCTCGGGATCAGACGCAGCGACGGGAGTGTGCTCGTTCCCCCGGTCGAGTACGACCCCGACACTGCAGAGGAACTCACCGAACTCGTCGAGGTGTCTTCCACCGGCACGGTCGCCACGTGGGCGTGGGAGCCCGATCCCGATGCGCGTCAGCCGCTCGACCAGCCGTTCGCGTGGGCGCTCGTCACCCTGGACGGTGCCGACACGCCGATGCTCCACGTGGTCGACGCCGGATCGCCCGAGGCCATCGAGACCGGGAGTCGGGTGCGCATCCGTTGGGCCGACGAACGTGAGGGTGCGATCACCGACATCGCCTGCTTCGATCTGGAGTCGTGACATGGGCCTGACGCTTCCCCCCTCGATCGCCGACGCCGAGCCGGTCCGATCGATCCGGACCCCGGCCCGGCTCGACTACACGTTCACGGCGCCGCTGGCCACGACCGAGTTCCTCAACAACATCGAGCAGAAGCGGATCCTCGGAACCAAGTGCCCGGAGTGCGGCAAGGTCTACGTGCCGATCCGGGGCGTGTGCCCGACCGACGCGGTCCCCATGCCCGAGCGCGTCGAGGTGGCCGACATCGGTGTCGTCACCACGTTCTGTGTCGTGAACGTGCAGTTCTACGGTCAGGCGGTCGAGGTCCCCTACGTGTGTGCCACCGTGCTGCTCGACGGCGCGGACATGGGCCTGTTCGGCATGGTCGCCGGGATGCCGGCGAACGAAGTCCGTATGGGACTGCGGGTGAAGGCCAAGTGGGCCGACGAGCCGTCGAAGTCCCTCGAATCCATCGAGTACTGGGAACCGACGGGCGAGCCCGACGCCGAGTACGACACCTACAAGCACCACCTGTAGAGGACCGGAGACGAATCCCATGAGCGACCCGTCATGAGGGACACGGCGATCGTCGCCTTCGCCCAGTCCGACCAGGAACGTCGGGTCGAGGACCGCAGCGAGGTCGAGCTGCTGAGCCCGGTCATCCAGGACGTGTACGAACAGACCGGCATGACCGCTGCCGACTTCGGCTTCACCTGCTCCGGCTCGACCGACTACCTCGCGGGCCAGGCATTCAGCTTCGTGTTGACGCTCGACTCCGTCGGTCCGTGGCCGCCGATCAGCGAGAGCCACGTCGAGATGGACGGGGCATGGGCCATGTACGAGGCCTGGATCAAGATCCAGACCGGCGCCATCGACAGCGCGCTGATCTACGCGTACGGCAAGTCGTCCCCGGGCGACCTCCGGGCCGTGATGAGTCGCCAGATGGACCCCTACTACGTCGCCCCGCTGTGGGCCGACTCCGTCGCTCTCGCCGCGCTCCAGGCCCAGTCGGTGCTCGACGCCGGCATCGAGACCGAGCGGGACTGGGCCGAGATCGCGGCCCGGAACCGGAACGACGCGTCGAGCAATCCGCGAGCCCAACTGCGGGGATCGCCCGACGTCGACACGCTCATGGACGACGACTTCGTCGTGCGGCCGCTACGCCGCCATGCCTGCCCGCCGATCACCGACGGCGCCGCCGCGATCGTGCTCGCGGCCGATGACAAGGCCCGCGAGCTGAGCGACCGGCCGGCCTGGATCCGCGGTCTCGACCACCGCATCGACGCCCAGTCGTTGGGCGTGCGCGATCTGACGGTCTCACCGTCGACCGAGAAGGCAGCAGCCAAGGCGGGGGTCGGCGACAAGCCGGTCGACTTCGCCGAGTTGCACACACCGTTCGCGCATCAGGAGGGCATCGTCCGGCGTGCGATGGGCCTCGCGGACGAGGTCCGCCTCAACCCGTCCGGTGGCGCGCTTGCCGCCAACGCCATGATGACGGCGGGTCTGATCCGCCTGGGCGAAGCGGCCACCAGACTCACCAACGGGGACGGCGACCGGGCCGTGGCCCACGCCACCTCGGGCGCCTGTCTGCAACAGAACCTCGTCTGCGTCCTCGAGGCCGAGTGATGGGTGCCGCCGGAGAACTCGCTGCCGTCGTCGGCATCGGCCAGACCAACCACATGGCCACCCGTGGCGATGTCTCGATGGCCGGTCTCGTCCGCGAGGCCGCCCAGCGAGCGCTCGCCGATGCCCAGATGAGCTGGGACGACATCGACGCCGTCGTGGTCGGCAAGGCGCCCGACTTCTTCGAGGGCGTGATGATGCCCGAGCTCTACCTGGCCGATGCCCTCGGCGCAGTCGGCAAGCCGCTGCTCCGGGTCCACACTGCAGGCTCGGTCGGTGGATCGACCGCGATCGTGGCCAGCAGCCTCATCCAGTCCGGCGTGCACGAGCGGGTACTCACGGTCGCGTTCGAGAAGCAGTCCGAGTCGGAAGCCATGTGGGCGCTCTCGCTCCCCATCCCGTTCCAGGCCCCGCTCGTCGCCGGCGCCGGCGGCTACTTCGCCCCACACATCCGGGCCTACATGCGCCGTGCGGACGCGCCGGACCACATCGGCATCCTGGTCGCGCTCAAGGACCGGCTCAACGCCTGCAAGAACCCCTACGCCCATCTCCACGAGCCCGAGACGACCTTCGACTCGGTCAAGGACTCGATGATGCTGTGGGACCCGATTCGCTACAGCGAGACATGCCCCAGCTCCGACGGCGCGTGCGCGATGGTCATCAGCAACGCCGACACCGCGAAGGCCTTCGACAACCCGGCGTGGGTCCTCGGCACCGCCATGCGTTCCGAGCCGACCATGTTCTCGGGGCGCGACCAGGTCCTGCCCCAGGGCGGCCGCGACTGCGCCGCCGACGTCTACGCCCAAGCCGGCATCACCAACCCGCGCGAGGACATCGACGTCGTGGAGATGTACGTCCCGTTCTCGTGGTACGAGCCGATGTGGCTCGAGAACCTCGGATTCGCCGGCGAGGGCGAGGGCTGGAAGCTCACCGACGCGGGTGTGACGCAGATGGACGGCGACCTACCCGTCAATCCGTCGGGCGGCGTGCTCTCGACCAACCCGATCGGCGCCTCGGGGATGCTGCGCTTCGCCGAAGCGGCCATGCAGGTTCGGGGCATGGCCGGCGAGCACCAGATCGACGGTGCGAAGACCGCGCTCGGGCATGCCTACGGGGGCGGGGCACAGTTCTTCTCGATGTGGGTCGTCAGCTCGGACCAGCCAGCGAGCTGATGTGCGGAGGGTCAGCTGTTGCGGACCGACGCCGTGGCCTTGGCCGGCGCCTCGTCGACGCGGTCGGGCCAGAAGGGCGGCTCGTAGACGGTGGTCTCGGCCTCGAAGTCCTCGGCGTAGAACTGCGCAGCCCACCGGCGGAACTTGATGAAGGGGCCGTCGGTGTCGGCCAGGGCAGGCCGGGTCAGGTGCGCCTTGTGTTCCCAGATCGGCTTGTCCTCGAGGACCTGCTTGTCGACCTCTCGGACGAAGGCGTTGCCGACGTTGCGCGTGGTCTCCTCGTCGCCCATGGTCTTGAAGCGGAAGTGGAACCACAGTTCGGTGCGACCCGCGTCGATCGGGGTCTGGACCGCGAGGTTGTAGGTGTCGATGATCCCGCTGAAGCTCACGAGCGACATGCCCGAGCCGTAGCTGTGTGAGTCGATACGCCCCTCCGTGACACCCCGGGGTGTCGGGAACTTCTGGGACGACTTCATGTCGGCATCCGGGAACCCACACTCGTAGCTCTGGAGCTCGGGGACCTCGGCGGTGTTGTGGACGTAACGGAAGTGGGCCGAGTCGACGCCGTTCTCCGCCATCTCCTGCCAGCACGCGTCGACGACGTGGTTGGTCGAGATCATGGTGGAGTACTCGGTGGCCTCACCGTCGAACTCGGCGATGACGGGTACCTCCCAGATGGGGTCGACATTGTCCGGGTGGTACCAGGCCATGATCACGCCATTGCGTTCGACCGCCGGGTAGGTGTGCACCTTCGCCTTGCGGTTGGTCCGCTCGGAATACGGGATCTCGGCATTGGCTCCGTCGGCATCGAACTTCCAACCGTGGAACGGGCAGGTGATGCAGCTGCGCCCGTCGTCGGTGGCCTCGACGGTCCCGCCGTGGCCGAGGTGCGCACCGAGGTGCGGGCAGAACGCATCCTGGACATGGACACCGTGGTCGTCGTCGCGCCAGATCACGAGGTGCTTGCCGAAGTAGTAGCGGGCGATCGCCTGGCCGACCTCGACGTCGTCGGGATGTGCCACGCAGAACCATCCGAACGGGATCGGGAAGGGGTACGTCCTCGTCGTGGGTGCGCTCACGAGTCGATCCCCAGCACCCGTGCCGCGTTGTGCCGCAGGAACTTGGGCCACACGTCGTCCTCGAACCCCACGTCGGGGAGCTCGCGGAAGATCCGCTCGAGCGACAGCCCCATCGGGAAGTAGCCGGCGTAGATGATCTTGTCGGCGCCTCGGCTGTTGGCGTAGTCGACGATCGCCTGCGGATAGTGCTTCGGGGCGAAGGCCGACGTCGAGTAGTACAGGTTGGGCCACTTGAGCATCAGCTTCACGGCCAGGTCCTGCCACGGCTCGCAGCCGTGTCGGGTCACCAACGTGAGCTCGGGGAAGTACCAGCAGACCTCGTCGATCAGCGACACGTCCTGGCACATGGCGGGCACCCGGGGGCCCGGGATCCCCGCACAGACGAAGATCGGGATGTCGAGCTCGACGCACTTGGCGTAGAAGGGGAAGACCTTCTTGTCGTTGATGGGGACCTGTGGAATCTTGCCGGCGGGGAAGAAGGTGGCGGCGATCGCGCCGAACTCCTTCACCGCTCGCTCGAGCGCACGCACCCCGTCCATGGCCTGGTTCGGGTCGATCTCGTAGCAGGTCCGGAACCGGGTGGGGTTGGCGGCGATGGCGTCGATCGACTCCGTGCGGTCGAAGGAGATGCCGACCAGGCCGATGTCGATGCCGTACCGATCCATCTCGGCGAGGATCGCCGTGGCCGCGTCCATGTCCTCGGGCAGGTCGTCGGGGACATCCTTGAACATGTACTCGACCGGGAACTCGAAGTCTTCCTTGGACTGCTTGTCGCGCAGCTGCGGCTGGAGGAACTTGTACCAGTCCTTCTTCGTGCCGTGCGGGATGTTGATCATGGTGTCGATGACACCGATGTCGGGAAGCGCTGCGTTCGTTGGAGCCACGACGCCCAGACTAGAACACGTTCCAGTTTTCCACCCGAATCCCCGTTCTGGTGAGCATCCGTGCCACCTCGTGGTAGCGAGAGCTCACCAGAACGGTCAGTCGAGGAGGACTCTGGCCGCGGGTTCGATGATCTCCCAGGGCCCGCCGAGGAGGAGGGTGTCGACGATGGAGGCTTCCCACCGCTGGGCGCGGTCGCGGATGCGGTCGGGGGAGCCGACCAGGGCGACGTCGTCGACGAGTGATGCCGGCACGGCCGCCGCCGCCTCGTCCTTGCGACCCTCGAGGTAGAGGTCCTGGATCTTGGCGCAGTCGCCCTCGTAGCGGCCGTCGTTCATACGGGCGAAGACCTCGTAGTGATAGTTCTCGTCTCGAGCCCCCATTCCGCCGATGTAGAGCGCGTAGTTGGGGCGCAGCATGTCGATGGCCGCGTCGACGTCGTCATGCACGAACGTCGGGACCACGGCCGCCACGCCGAATTCGTCCCAGCCCTTGCCCGGTACCTCGTCCATGCCCGACTGGATCTGTGCCTCGTACCAGCCGGACTCGTCCGGGCTCATCCAGATCGGGAGCCAGCCGTTGGCGATCTCGCCTGCGAGGGCGAGATTCTTCGGCCCCTCCGCGGCGAGGTAGATCGGGATCGGCGAGGCGTGCGGATGCGTGATCGACTTGAGGGCCTTGCCCTTGCCGACGGAGCCCGGGCTGTCGGACGGGTAGGGGAGCGGGTAGTGCGGGCCGTCGCTGGTGACGGGCTCGTCGCGCGCCCAGACCTGCTGCATGATGTCGACGTACTCGCGGGTGCGGGCCAGCGGCTTCGAGAACGGCTGGCCGTACCACCCCTCGACCACCTGGGGGCCGCTGACACCGAGTCCGCAGAGCACCCGTCCGTCCGCGAGGTGATTGAGCGTGTTCAACGCCATCGCCGTGGCGGTGGGGGTACGGGCGGAGAGCTGGATGATGCTCTGCCCGAGCTTCAACGACGTCGTGTGCGATCCGTACCAGGCCAGGGGCGTGAGGGCGTCGGAACCCCAGGCCTCGGCCGTCCAGAGCGAGTCGAAGCCCATGGCTTCGGCCTTCAGGACGGTGTCGAGCGTGTTCGGTACCGGGCCGCGACCCCAGTACCCGAGTTGGAGTCCCAGCTTCAGTCGTTCCGGCTTCATCGTTCGGACACTAGGCGGCGTACCTCCCGGGCGTCCCCCGCTCGACGTCCACCTCGGCGACACCCGTCGCCGGGTCCGGACAGAGACGCCGATCGTGTGATGTCAGGCCCCGCGGGTCGCCACCACGAGGTCGCGTTGGATGCTGTGATCGACCCGGTGCTCGAACGCAGAGTCGGCATCACCTCCGACGACGTCGAAGCCGTTGGCCTCGAGCGTCGCCAACACGTCCGACCGCTCGAGTGTCCGCAGGTTCCACGAACAGGCAATGCTCGCGTGCGGCCGCAGCAGCTGCGACCAGACCGGGAGGCCACGCCCCAACAACTCGGCCGGCGACGACCACGTCGTCCCGCCGGCGCCACCACGCTCGGCCCCGTGTTGCACGCCGTAGGGGAGATCGGTCACCAGGCAGTCGTACGAGCGCCGCGCGAACCACCGGTCGGCGCGGAGCGAATCGCCGGCGACGACCTCGACCGACGCCGTGCGGCCCGCTTTGAAGTCCTCACGGGTCAGGGCATAGGCGAATGATGCGTTCGGGAGTCGCGTGCCGTCCTCGTCGCGGACGTGGGACTTCTGCATGCGGTGCTTCAGTCGGTTGTCCTCGAGCCAGTTCGAGAGGAAGTCCACGTGGTGTCGATGGTCGCGGGCATCGATCTCGACTCCTGCTGCGCTGAGTCCCCGCTGCACCGCAGCGTTGAGCGTGGTGCCACGTCCGGCGAGCGGGTCGAACACCGATGCCGTCGACCCCGCGACCGTCCCACCGACAGCAGCGAGTGCGAGGGTGAGCAGCAGCCGGGTGAACCGCTCGTTCGTCTTGCCCCGGTAGCGCTGGATGGTGAGGATGCTGGACGGGAGGAGGGGCACCTCGGCGGTCGTGACCACCGACAGCCGGCCCGGTGCGTCGTAGCCGAAGAACGCGCCCACAGTGGTCGCGAGGCGCAGCGCCACGAGCACCTCGTCCGGCGCTCCATCGGAGGCGACCACCAGGTAGTCATCGTGACCCAACCGTTCGATGGTGGCCGGACAGTCGCCGAGGTCGAGCAACTCCCGGAGATGGTTCCACTCACCGACGACCACCGTGTGCGTCGCATCGCCGTAGATGCGCTCCACCGCAGGGTCGACGAGCGCAGCGACGGTCACGGCTGGACCACTGCGGCGATGCGCCCACGGTGATCGTCCAAAGACCGGGTTGCGGCGCCAGCGACCTTGGCGGCGTCGTCCCAGCGGCGCAGTCGGACCGCGTCCGCCCACCCCCGACGGCAGCGGAACACTGCGGCCTGGTCTGCGCTCATCGCGCCGCCCTGCATGCCGAGACTGTGCACCGACGATGCCGACAGCGCCGAACGGTAGGTGGCGTCGGTGCCACACAGGTAGCGCTTGGCCTCGACGTGCAACGCGACGACGGCGGTGACGTCGGGACCGAACCAGCGTCGGAGTGCCTGCGCTCCCGTGGCCTCGTGATGGTCGTCCACCTGCGGAAACGTGGGCTCGACGTCGGCTGTCGGGGACATGGTCGCCGCGCCACCGGCCAGCAGGTGGCCGATGTCGTGGAACAGCGCCGCGACCACCAGCGAGTCATTCGCGCCGTCGTCGATGGCGCGGTCGGCGCACTGGAGGGCGTGCTCGAGTTCGGTGACATGCTCGTCGTAGAACGCGGTCCCGGCGGGACTCCGGTACAGCGCCAGCAGCGAGTCGACCGAGCCGACGCTCATGAGCGCGGCACCGGTCGGCCGAGGAAGTCGTCGGTGATGGACACTCGAACACGTTCTTCGGCGAACGTCTCGCCGGCCTGGGCGAACTCAGCTCGCTTGTCGGCGTAGTACCGGTCGCGATGATCGCCCGCGCTGGTTGCGTTGTACGTGAGGTAGAGCGCGCGTCGAGACGACGTCGCGGTGTTCGACCCGCTGCGATGCGGTGTGTACGAGTCGAACCACAGGAGATCGCCCGGCTCGACCGGCGCGAACTCCCAGTCCAGGCTGGCCACGACGTCGGCACGAACGCACCCGCCGTCGTCGGTGGGGAGGAATCCGTCATGTTTGCCCGAGACGACGGAGAGGCAGCCGGTGGCCACGGTCGCGGCATCGACGGGGAGCATGCACGAGACATGGCGGTCGGCGAAACGGTATGCGGAGGCGTCTTGATGGGGCGCGAATCCCGCGCCGCCCGGGTGCTTGTAGTTGATCTTCTCCTTGAACAAGACGGCCGGCTCGCCGAGCAACTGCGCGGCCATCGCGAGGAGCGGACCACCACAGAGCAACGCACGGAGGGTGGCGTCGTGGGGGATGAGGTCTTCGCTCCGTGCGAGCACTGGGCCGGCATCGGTCATCTCCCAGTGGTGGAGTCCCGGGCCGTCGACCGCCGCCGCCCAGCCACTGGCTCGGGCGACCCCCTCGCGCGCCGTGGCGAGTTGCACGTCGGTCAGCGCGCTCGGGACGACCAGCCATCCGTGCGCACGCCAGCGCGACATCTCGGCATTCCCGAACGGTTGCGCCACCTCAGTACCGGAGTTCCACGACCACGCCGTAGTGGTCGCTCGGCCGGACGCCGTCGACCGGTTCCGACCCGATCAGCTCTGCCTCGAGCGGTTGCCCCGCACCCCGGGCCTTGGGCCACCCGGCGAAGACGTAGTCGATGCGGCGGTCGAATTCGACCTGTGCGGCGACGAAGGGGTTCTCGTTGTTCCAGGTGAACCCGGGATCGGCGGGATGGATCGATCGCCAGCAGTCGACGAGCACCAGGTCGTTCGCCACCGGCCGGAGCCCCGTCAGGGTGCGGATCTCGTCGGAGCTCGGCTCGGCGTTGAAGTCGCCACACACGATCGCGGGAAAGCTGCGCGGACGCGAATCGGCCACGAACCGCGTCAGGACCTCCACCTGTGACTGGCGGATCGCGCTCTGGTCGAACCGCCAGTTGAGGTGGGTGCAGAACACCTGCAACGAACCTCGCGGACCGTCGATGTCGGCACGGAGGACGACGCGCTGCTCGTCGTGGGCGTCGCCGCTGGGAAGCTCCCGGTGCGCGCTCCCGGTGATCGGCCATCGCGAGAGCACGGCGTTTCCGAACCCGACGTCTGGACCCATGGTCGAACGCGTCTCGACGGCCACGTGCAGGCCGAGCGCATCGGCGATCCGCGTCGCCGAGCTGTCGCCCTCGACCTCCCACACCTCCTGCAGAGCGACGACGTCGGCATCGACCCGACGGAGCTCGTCGATGATGCGCGGCAGGCGTTCCTCCCACGGGCCGAAGCGCCACCAGAGGTTCCAGGTCGCGACCCGTAGCTGCGTGTCGATCAGACTGTTCACGCTCGCCGGGTCGTCCACGACTCAGTCCTCGAACGCTTCGGGCGGCGGGCACGCGCAGACCAGGTTCCGGTCACCGGCCGCGCCGTCGATGCGGCTGACCGGGGGCCAGTACTTGTCCTTGCGGAGACCGGCCACGGGGAACGCGGCCTTCTCCCGGCTGTAGGGACGATCCCACTCGGACACCAGGAGATCTTCCGCCGTGTGCGGCGCATGGGCAAGGGCCGAGTCGTCGTGCGCGACCGCACCGGACTCGATCTCGGCGATCTCGCCGGCGATGGCGATCATGGCATCGCAGAAGCGGTCGATCTCGGCGAGCGACTCCGACTCCGTCGGTTCGATCATCAGGGTGCCGGCCACGGGGAACGACATCGTCGGCGCGTGGAAGCCGTAGTCGATGAGGCGCTTGGCCACGTCGTCGACCGTGACGCCGGTGCGCTTGGTGATGTCGCGCACGTCGATGATGCATTCGTGGGCGACACGATCGTGGGCGCCGGTGTAGAGGACCGGGTAGTGGTCGGCGAGCCGTACCGCGATGTAGTTGGCGTTGAGGATTGCGATCCGGGTGGCCTCGGTGAGTCCGTCGCCGCCCATCATGCG
>JBBKVY010000008.1:0-27211 GCA_037968675.1 Acidimicrobiales bacterium
GGTGCAGGCTGCCCTCGCTGCGCTGCCCGAGGACTTCCGAGTGGCCGTGGTCCTCAGCGATGTCGCCGGGTTGCCGTACTCCGAGATCGCCGACCATCTCGGCGTTCCCGTCGGGACGGTTCGCAGCAGGATCCACCGTGGACGTCTCGCGCTCCGTGCGTCCCTCGACCACAGTTCTGGCGCATGACCGAGCGTCCTGACGCCGCCATTCCCGTCGACGGGCACGCTGGCGACCTCGTCTCGGCTCGTCTCGACGGAGAGCTCGACGAGACGACGGCGGCGTGGGTCGACGACCACCTCGTGTCGTGCGAGTCGTGCCAGCAGATCGCGGGAGCCGTCGACGTCGCTCGTGCATGGATGCGCTCGTCCCCGTCGGTCGACAGCGCGCCGGTGGTCGAGAGTGTCATCGCTCGCCGGCGTCGGCTGATCGGTAGCGGCCTGGCCTTCGTCGGGGTGGTGCTGTTCGTGCTCGGATTGCTCGCCGTCACCGCATCGGTGTCGCATCCCCGCGTCGTGCCAGACGTCGCCGCACTCGTGGTGGCCCACGAGGGTGGGGCGCATGCGTCGATGGAGGGGATGCGGCTCGTGGACGACGGCGGCTCCCGTTACGCGGCGCCTGCAGTGGTCGGAGCGCTGGCCGACCCTCTCGAGCGGACGGCGATCTACGACGGCCCCGATCTGACTGGCGTCGTGTACGACGGCGCGGACGGACGCGTGACCGTCTTCGAGCAGCCGGGACGCGTCGACTGGGACGACCTCCCTTCCGGCGCGAGTCTGCGTATCGGCGCTCGACGAGCGTGGCAGCGGGAAGGGACGCCGGTGGTCGTGGTCACGGAGATCGGTGATCTCACGGTGACCCTCGTCGCGGAGGATCGGCGTCGCATCGAGCAGGTCGTCGAGACCCTCGACGCGCCCCGCCGGACATCGACGGTCGACCGCGTGCACGACTCGTGCCAGCGGCTCATGGAGATCTTCGCCCTGGGTGGCTGACGTACGATCCGGACGGACGCGAGGGGGCCCGATGGAGATCCAACGATTCGACGCTGATGCGGAGCCGACTGCGGTTGCCGCAGCGCTGGCAGACGACGGCTGCGCGGTGATCGAACGACTCGTTCCCGAATCGACCATGGACGACGTGGCGAGCGAACTCTCGCCCTGGATCGAGGCGACGCCGGACGGTCCGGACGAGTTCTCGGGCTTCACGACGAAGCGCACCGGCGCGTTGCTCGCCCGTTCCGAGACCGCACGCGGCCTGGTGATGCACCCCCAGGTCAGGGCCATCGTCGGCGGCGTGCTCGGCCACGCCACCTCGTACCAACTCCATCTCACCCAGGTCATCGCCATCGGACCGGGCGAGACCAGCCAGCCGATCCATCGAGACCAGTGGGCATTCGACTTCTTCCCCTTCCCCAAGGGCTATGAGGTCCAGTGCAACACCTTGTGGGCGATGACCGACTTCACCGAGGAGAACGGCGCAACTCGTGTGATCCCCGGCAGCAACCGGTTCGACGACAAGCTTCAACACTCCGAGAGCGACACCATCGCGGCGACCATGCCGAAGGGCTCGGTGCTCGTCTACACCGGCGCGCTCTACCACGGGGGCGGGGCCAACCGGTCCGACGTCGTACGTGCCGGTGTCAACATCACCTACAACGTCTCATGGTTGCGTCAGGAGGAGAACCAGTACCTGTCGGTGCCGATCGAGATCGCCAAGACGTTCGACGAGGATCTGCAACGCCTCATGGGCTACTCGCGTGGGGCGTACGCCCTCGGCTACATCGACGATCTCCGCGATCCCATCGAGGTCCTCCGACCGGACGCCGGGCGCATCGGGTTCGGCGACGTCGTGTCGTCCGAGGTCGCTCGATCCCAGGTGGGGGACCAGGCCTCGATCGACTGGGCCTCGACCGACTAGGTGTAATGCCCTGCCAGGTTGGTGACGCGGCTGGCCGGTGGGCCTCCGATGGCGGTGTGGTGTCGGTGATGGTTGTAGCGATGGAGCCAGCGGTCAAGGGTGCGTGCTCTGGCTCGGTCTGATTTCCATAGTCGTGCGTAGGCCCATTCCTCGACCAGGGTCCGGTTGAAGCGCTCGACCTTGCCGTTCGTGGCTGGCGAGTAGGGCTTGGTTCGGGTGTGTTTGATCGCGAGTTCGGCGCATCGGTCGCGCCATGCATGAGATCGGTAGCCGACGCCGTTGTCGGTCAGGATCCGTTCGATCGTGATGCCCTGATCGGCGAACCAGGCCACGGCCCGGTCGAGGAAGCCGACACAGTTGTCGGTGTTCTCGATCCCGGCGAACTCGGAATACGCGAGCCGCGAGTACGCGTCGATCGCCGTGTGGATGTGGGAGTAGCCCTTCCCGGGACGGTTCTTGGTGACGGCTCGACCGAGCTTGCGGTGCCCGCCCCCGTCAGGGATGCGGGCCAGCTTCTTCACGTCGATGTGGACCAACTCGCCACAACGCGACGTGTGGATCCGACGGATCACTCGTCCTGTGGTGCGGTCCATCCACGCCAGCCGGTTGACGCCATGACGGACCAGGACACGATGAACAGTTGACGCTGGTACGTCAACGATTCCGGCGAGGCGAGCGGGACCGAGCTTGCGGGACTTGCGCAACGCGACGATCCGTCGCTCGACCCGAGCTGGGGTCTGATGTGGACACGACCGCGGACGCGATGACCGGTCCTCGAGCCCATCTGGTCCTTCGTCGCGGTAACGGCGCCACCACTTGTGGGCGCACTGGCGTGAAATGTTCATCGACTCCGCAGCAGCCGAGATCGACCATCCGGATTCGATGCGTTGACAGAGCCGGAGCCGGCCTTGGGGAGTGAGTGGAGCGTTAGCGTGCACGGGAGCCTCCTGGTTTCGAGCGTGTTGCCTTCGACAGCTCCACACTCGCCCAGGGGGCTCACTCATTCACGGACTGATGTCAACAACGTCCCAGGGCACAACAGCTAGCGTCGCCTGGGTGCTCGATGCGGGGCGATCCACGACCCGGGCGCTACGGGTGCACATCGCCCTGCTCGTGGCCTCGGTCGGTACGTTCGCCTTCCATGTCTGGGCATCCTCGGGTGTCCTCGGTCCCACCGTCGCCTTCGACGAGCCCGGCTACCTCGGGAACGCACGGTGGTTGGCCGGCGCCGGCGCCGGCTGGGAGATGCCGACCTCGCCCCGGTATGCCGTCGGCTACCCGCTCGTGCTCGCACCGCTCACGAGGTTGTTCCCTGATCCCGAAGTCCAGTGGCGCGCGGTCCTCACCGTCAACGCCGCGCTGTTGGCCGCCGTCTTGCCGTTGCTCTACCTCGTCTGCCGCCGCCTGTTGAACGCTCGGCCGTGGACCGCGCTCGCAGCCGCTTGCGTCGGCGCGCTGGCCCCCGCTGCCGTGGCCGCGGGACCGTCGGCGATCTCCGAGAACCTGGTGTTCCCGCTCGTTCCCGCGACGGTGCTCGCCGGATGGGCGGTGGCTCGACCTGGTCCGTGGCCACGTCGTGTGCTCTTCGGCCCCGCAGCGGCACTCCTGTACGCAGCCCATCCGCGCTTCGTTCCGATGCTGGCCGTCACGGCCGCTCTGCTCGTCGCCCTCGAGCGCCGCCGCCTCGCTCCCCGGGCGGTGATCGTGGCCAACGCCGCAGCACTCGCCGTGGGCTCGGCCGCGGCCTGGCTGGCGACTCGGGCCGTCGAAGCCGCCCGTTGGGATCACGTGGAACGACTCGAAGGCGACGTGGACGACGTGCGAGCGCTGCTCAGCTCAGCCGACGGGTGGGCCGAAGTTGCTCGGGTCGCCGTCGGCCAGGCCTGGTATCTGGCTGCGGGGTCCCTCGGCCTCGCCGCTGTCGGCCTGGTCGCCGTGGTGGCTCGTGTCCGCAGCCGGCCAATCGACGGCGCCGGGCCGGTTGCAGAGGCAGACCGGTGGATCCTCGCGTGGTACCTCACCGTGGCCGGCGGCGTGTTCGGTGTCTCGGTCCTGTTCTTCAGCTTCAACCAGTTCCGGGCCGATCACCTCGTCTACGGGCGACACAACGACTCGTTGGTACCGCTGCTCCTCGCCGCTTCCGTGGTGGCCCTGGCGCGCGGGCCCAGGCATGTGGTCGCCCGCCTGCTCGGGGTCGGAGCCACGGCCACCGCCGGTCTCGGGGTGGTCCTGGTACTCACCCGCGACCCCGAGTTGTACGGCGGGCGGTACGCCCCGTTCGCCGTACCGGCGATCATCCGCTTCGCCGGGCGGGACGCAGCATCGGCGTTCTGGTTGCCGACCGTGGTCGCCCTCGGAGCGGTCGGCGTGTTCGCCATGGTCGTACTCGTCGTACGTCGCCCGATCCTCATCACTCCCCTCTTCGCGTGCTGGGGGATCTGGATGGGCACCGAAACCACGAGCGCCACCGCCGCCTTCTCCGAGTACGCCTACCGAGGCTGGGCGGCGCCCGACGATGTCACTCGCCTCGGAATCGATTCCGTCAGCATCGACGTCACTGCGGCGGAGACGGCGTGGCCCGCCATGACGTGGCCGTTCTTCCTCCCCGACGTCGCGTTCCACACCTTCGACCCCAGGGTCGGCGACCGTCCCGTCGACGCCGCCGTGCTGACACGCCTCGACGAACCGGTCGGCGTCGCCCCCATGAGCCGCGTGGCGATGATCGATCAGCGTCGGCTGTTCCCCCGCCCGGGTGCGCCGAAGGGTCTCGCACTCTGGATCGCGCCCGGACCGTTGTTCGACCGCCTCGACGCGACTGGTGCGCTCCTCCCCGCGGGATATCCCGACTCTCCTCTGCCACGGGAGGCACGGACCGCCGAACTCGAGATCCTCGGTCTGTCGGACGACGGCGTGGTCTCGCTCGCACCCGGCGACGACATCGAGCTCGGGCTGCGGGGCCGTCACGCAGGAACCGGCAGCCCCTGGCCAGCGCCTCCCGTCGACAGCAGTGACACCCGCGTCCGCGTCCGCGCCCGGATCGACCCGGTCGACAGCGACCTCCCACCGAGCGTCATGGACGTCGCAGAGCTGCCATCCTGGATGATCCCTGGCGACGTGTTCGTCCAGGACCTCGTCCTCTTCGCCATCGGGGAACGCTACGAACCTCTCCCTCCGGGGTCGTACGTGGTGACACTGGCCCTCGGTCAGGGCTCCGATGCGTGGTGGGACACGGCCGCGGCGGACACCACCATCCGCCTCGAGGTCGGGTGACCGTCGGTTGTCGCTGACGAGCTCAGCCCGCTACCCGAGCGACCGGGCGTGAGTCGGAGAGCCGTCCGTGGACCGGGACTGCCGCTCGTGAGGTGGCAGTTGGTTGGTCAGGCGGCGGTTGCAGTAACGGTGCATCCGCTTCCGAAGTAGCCCCGCATCTTCGAGCGGACCAGCACAGCCAAGTCGAACTGGGAAGCCGAGAGCGAATGAAGAATGAACAAGATCGTTTGTGATGTCATTCACAAGCGACGTCACGAGAAGTGGGATGCGGGTGTTGGCCGAAGGCTAGCGACGCTTCTCGGCGACGATTCGCCAGTTGAGATCCGCGATCTTGGCCTTCTCGGCGTCGGTCCACGATTCGCCACCGGTCTGGAGGAGCTCGAGCGACTCCTCGACCCACGGCGGCATGAGGCGGACACGTTCGAGTGCCCGCACCGCGATCCGAACGCGCAGGATCAGATCACGCTTCTGCTCGCAGATCGGCCACGCCTCGCTCTTGGACGGTGCAGAGACGAGGACGTCGAAGCCGGCGCGCTCCAGCGCGGCGCAGACGTCGGCCGGGTACATCGACTGCGTCGCGGCGAGCGTGGGGAGGTACGACTTGTGGAGAGCCACGTGGTCGTCGTCGTCCCAGTCGAAGAACGGTGTCAGCAGGTACTCCGAGCAGGCATACCGGGCACCGGGTCTGAGCACCCGGAACATCTCCTCGGCATGCGCATCGAGTTCGTCCTTCTTGAAGAACGGCCACACCGCCTGGAACGAATAGCAGCCGTCGAACGTGCCGGACTCGTACTGGAGGGGCTCGTGATGGTTGCCGACCTGGTAGTGGAGCCGGTCCGTCATGTGGCACTCCGCGGCCCAGTCGATGGCGTTCTCGATCTGGTCGGGGTCGATGTTGTATCCCGACACCTGGCCACCGGTCAGCGACGCCAGGTGGTGAGCGATCCTGCCTCTCCCACATCCCATGTCCAACAGGTGGGCCGATGTCGGGTCCTCGAGCACCAACTCGTCCAACAGCGCCCGCTCACACAGGATCTGGTTTCCGTACAGGCCCTGGTCCCGGTCGAGCTGGGGCGGGATGTACAGCTTCTCGAGGTCGAACACCGACAGCAGGTTGTTGAGGACCTTGTAGTAGGCGGCGACCGCCCTGGTCTCGTCCTCGGTCGCGGTCTCCGCACCGTCCTGCATGCGCTGGAAGAATCGATACGCATCGATGCAGGCGGCCTTGTCCTCCCGGGGCAACGTCGCCAGCCGCTTGATGCCGATCAGCGAGGTCTTGATCCGGTACCAGTTCACTCGCCGCCCTCGCTCACTGTTCGCCGTGACAGGCGATGGCGTGTCCCGTGTGATCGGTGCGGTCGGCGTGACAGTCATGGGAACAGCATGACCGTCAGGCGCGTCGGAGTGTGGCGGACAGGTGGTGGGTCAGTGGGATGCCGACTGCCGCCATACGGATGTCGTAGCGGAGTTCGTCGCCGTCGATGATCAGGTCGCGCTCCACGCTCGTGACCTCCTTGGCCGAGGTCGTCCGGGCGATCGTGGTCGACCGGAGTTCGATACGGCCCTCGACGAAGGTTCCTTCCTGGACCTCCACGATGCCCGTCGGGTGTGCGACGACCAGCTCGATCCGCTCTGGCGCCGGGGCCCGCACGTACCCCGCCTCCGCGTGGAGCGGTCGGCCGTCGTCGGCGTGCTCGGTGCGCTGTCCGTAGGTGAGGAAGGGCTTGCCGACATGACCGATGGTGACGGTCTCGAGGTAGTCGAACGGTTCGATCGTCGGGTACTGCCCGTGTCCCTGACCGCGCCAGGTGCCGAGCAGTGGGGCGAGTGCCGCGGCGTCGGGATGAAGCGCCGGGCTCACCTCGCGAGCTCCTTCAACAGGCGGTGGGTGCGGGTCAGTGATGCCTTCCGGTCGTCGCCGACCGGGAACGCCGCTGTCCAGATGTCGGTGGCGCCGGCGTCGACGAGTTCGTCGAGCTGTGCCGTCACCGACTCCTCGTCCCCCACGATCGCTGCCTCCGCCGGCGACGTGATGCCCCCGGCCGCCAGGATGCGCTGGTAGTTCACGAGCGTGCCGTAGGCGTGGAAGGCCGTGCCGGCGACCTCGCGGCCGGCGTCCACATCGTCGGTGACGCACACGGGCAATCCTGCGACGATGCGAGTCTGTCCGTCGGCAGCCGCCTGGATCCGAGGCGCGACGTGGTCGCGGATGGACGCTGCATTGGCCATCCACAGGATCGTTCCCTGGGCCCTGTGTCCGGCGATCCGCAACAGGCGCGGGCCGAGTGCCGCCACGAGCACGGGAACGTGGTGGGGGACCGACGGGAGTTGCACGCCGCCGGCGGCGCTCACCTCGTCGCCTCGGACATCGACGGACTCGCCGGCGAGCAATCCGGACACGATGTCGAGGTACTCCTCGGTGTGCTGGCCGACGTGGTCGTAGTCCTCTCGGTACACACCCTCGATGTGGGGCCGATGCCCGGGACCGAGCCCGAGCGTGAACCCTGGTCGCCCCATCGCATCGGCGACCGCGGCTGCCCGCTGTGCCGCGAGGATGGGGTGACACAGGTACGTCTGCTGGATCGCTGTACCCAGCTCGATCCGCTCGGTCGCCCGCCCGGCTGCCGCCATCGAGGGCAGCGCATCGGCACCGCCTCCGCCGGGGAACCACACGGAGTGGAAGCCGTCTTCTTCCGCCCTCGTGACGGTGTCGATGACGCGGTCGGTCGGAGTGCCGCCGCCGCAGGTGATGCCGAGTCGCATGGGCGTGACCGTATGCACCGGCGGTCGGTGCGCGCTGGAGTTCGCCTCGGGCGACGCATCAGCCCACGGCGTGGGGGCGTCGGTCAGATCGACGGCGTGATCAGTGGTCCGTCGCGTCGGTGGACCGTCCACTCGCCGTTGGGACCCCGCACCGGCCGGAACCCGCACTCCTTGATCCGGTTGTGGCCGCCGCACAACGGCTCACCGTTGGCGACGTCGGTCGCTCCGCCCCGTGCCGCGGGTTCGCGGTGGTCGATCTGCACGTGGGTGACGTCGCAGCCCGGCCACAGGCATCCGAGACCACGGTGGCCGCGGAGCAGCGCCTGGACCTCGACCGCTTCGCGGCTGGAGCCTTGGAAGAGGCGTCGCCGCCGGCCGAGATCGATCACGTTGCCGGCGCTGTCGATGACGACCCGTCGGACGTGTCCGATCAGCGCTGCCGCGACTGCTTCGGCTGGCGTCAGCTGCGTACCACCGACCGTGCGACACGGTCGTCCGCCTGGATCGATCGGGCGGTCGGGGACCTCGGCCCCACTCATACGGCGGACCTGATCCTCGAAGTCGGATTGCCCGATGACGATGTTGACCAATGGCTCGGGCGTCCTCGCGCCGGGCGCCGTCGCGGCGGCCCGTCGGAAGATCTCGAGTACGGCATCGGCCCGTCGTTGTCTTCCCGTCCGGGCGAGGTGCTCGACCCGAGTGTCGTTGCCAAGGACGCGTCGCGCGTCGGCCCAGTCGGCCGCGAACTCGGCTTGCTCGAATCGGTCGAGGATCTCCTTCATCGCCGCACCCTGGAGCGCCCCGTGCGATCCGGTCAGGATCCACTCGCGAGTCACCGCACTCTCGAGGAGCGAGACGTGGCGACGCTCGTGTCCCGAGTCCGCCGCCTCGGCGGCGCCGTCGGCGTCAGCCAAGGCCTCCCACTGGCGGAGCCAGGCCACGAAGTCGTCGTACGGGAGCACTGACGCCTGGTCGGCGAACACGGCGTCGGCGACACCGAGGAACTCGGCGACCCGCGGGTTCGAGACCGTGCGGGCGATGGCGCGGACGTGCGCGACGGGGACCTGACCACCTTCATACGCCGACGCGACGGCGGGAAGGTCCCGCAATGCCCGTGCCGTCTGGGTTCGCCCGTGCGCTTCAGAGCCCGACAGTCGGCCGAGATGCTTCAGCGCGCTGCGCGCACTGCGATGCCCGTCGAGACTGAACGCAGCACTCTCGTGCAGATGGTCTGCGGCTCGGTCGGTTGCGTGGTCGAGCCGCCGGCGGATCGTCTCGATCCGCCGCACGAGCCGCAGTTCCTCCTGCGCCGTCAGCACATCGAGATCGGCATGTTGCAGTCGAGCCACGTCGACGTCCAGCAGGCCCAGTACCTGCTCGAGCTCGGTGGCCGGTGCGGTGACCGGGTCGATGGTCGTCACGGCACGGTCGGGTGGCAGCGCATCGCGTTCCCCGACCACCTGCGATGGGTTCGCATGGTCGCTCCTGTCGTCCTGGAACTGGAAGGGGAAGTGCGATCAACAGTACGCAGGGGGTCTGACAAGAACTCCGGACGCGCCGGAACCGAAATGCTGTCAGCGAGACCTACTTGACCAGCGGATCTCGTGGGAGGCCGAGGATGCGCTCGCCGATCTGGTTGCGCTTGATCTCCGACGTGCCGCCGGCGATCGACATGCCGCGGTGCATGAGCACGAGCATGTTGCTCATGCCGCCGGCACCGTCCATGAAGACGGAGTCGGGACCGTTGACCTCGGTGAGGATGGCGGCGGCCTCGTGGCCGATCTCGGAGAGGACCAACTTGGTCATCGCGCCCTCGGGTCCGGGCTCGCCGCCGGAGACGGCACGGTTGGCCGCCCGGAGGTTGAGCAGCCCCATCGCCTGGTGCTCGGCAATGTAGCGACCGATGCGGGCGGCGCCGCCGGCCAGTCGCTCGGGATGCGCGTCGAACGGGGGGATCAGGCCGGAGCCGGGCATCGACATGCTGCCGCCACCGCTGCCGATCGAGACCGACTCGTTCCCGAGGGTCGAACGGGCGACCGTCCAGCCACCGTCGACCGGGCCGACGACATCGTCATCGGGGACGAAGACATCGTTGAAGAACACTTCGTTGAACTCGGAGTTGCCCGTGGTCATCTTCAGTGGGCGGACCTCGACGCCGTCGGCGTGCATGTCGATGGCCATCATCGTGATGCCCTGGTGCTTGGGCAGATCCGGGTTCGTGCGCACGGTGGCGAACCCCATGCCGGAGACGTGGGCGCCCGAGGTCCACACCTTTTGACCGTTGACGAGCCAGCCGCCGTCGACCCGAGTTGCCTTGGTCTTCACGCCGGCGGCGTCGGAGCCGGCATCGGGCTCCGAGAACAGCTGGCACCAGATGACGTCCTGGTTCAACGCAGGGAGGACCCAGCGGTCCAGCTGATCCTGGGTGCCGTACTGGATGATGGTGAGGATGTTCCAGGCGGTGATGCCGTATCCGGGGCGCTGGACGCCGGCGGCACCGAACTCCTCCTCGATCACCAGCTGCTCGACCGCGCCGGCGGCGCGGCCGTAGGGCTCGGGCCACTGCGGCATCACGTAGCCGGTGTCGATCAACCTGGCGCGCTGCTCGTCGGCGGAGAGGTCCGTGATCGACTCGGCGAACACCTTGACCTCGTCCCGGATGGCCTCGGCCTCGGGCGGCAACTCGACGGCCTTCGCCCGCTCCACCCCGTCACGGACGAGATCGGTCAGGTCCGAGGCGGCACCGTCGGCGTCGAGGAAGTTGAGCAGGGTGGTGGCTCGACGCATGAAGAGATGTGCATCGTGCTCCCACGTGATGGCGATGCCGCCGTGTACCTGCGTGGAGAGATTGGCGCAGAGGTCGGCCGCGGGTGCTGCCAGGGTTGCGGCGACTGCTGCGGCATACCGTCGCTGGTCACCACCGGTCGACGCGGCGCGGGCGGCGTCCCAGACCGCACTCGTCGCCATCTCGGTGGCCACCACCATGTTGGCGCAATGGTGCTTCACGCCCTGGAACATGGCGATGGGGCGCCCGAACTGCTCGCGCACACGCGCGTAGTCGGCAGCCATCTCGGTGCACTCCCGGGCGAGGCCGACCGCCTCGGCCGAGAGGACGATTCGCGCCAGGTCGACGAGCGTGGTGCGAGCACCGGGCAACACCGTCGCCTGTGCACCGTCGAGGGTGACCCGGGAGGAACGACGCGTGGGGTCCAGGTTCTGCGGCGTCTCGATCGTCACACCGTCGCCGACGCGGATGATGACGACGTCGTCGCCTGCCGCCACGACGAAGATCGACGCGAGACCCCCTCCCAGGACGACGGCGGATCCGCTCGCTGCTCCGCCGGTCACGGAGACCGAGCTGTCGACCGCGACCCCGGCGAGGGTCGAGCCGTCGGTGAGGCCGGGGAGGAGCGCCTTCTTCGCCGAATCGTCGTCAGACGCTGCGAGCACGGCGCTGGCGATGACGGTCGGCACGAACGGGCCAGGAGCAACGGCTCGGCCCAGCGCTTCGACCACGACGACGAGCTCCTCGAGGCCGTAGCCCGAGCCGCCGTGTTCCTCCGGCACATGGAGACCGAGCCAGCCGAGGTCCACGAGGTCGCTCCAGAAGGCCGGCGCGGCCTCCTCGGACGCCTCGAGCAAGGAGCGGGCAGCACCGCGGGCATCCCGCTTGGCGAGGAAGTCGGCGGCCGTCTCGGCCAGCGACTGGTGTTCTTCGGTGATCGCGATCGACATGATGTGCGAGCCCCCCGGGGCACTGGATTGCGTGATCGGTTGGATCCGCATCATTGCCCAAGGGGCGCTGATGCGGCGAGTGTCATGAGGCAGTGGATGCCTTCGGTGCGAGGTCGGGTCGGAGCGTGGACAGCTCGGCGTCCCTGATCCACTGGGGGATCGACATCGCACGGCGTCCGACCGTGTCGAAGGCCAGGCTGACGGTCTCGAAGCTGGTCAGGAGATCGCCGCGCTCGATGTCGAAGGCCCATTGGATCCGGTGGGTCGTCTTGTCGCGCATCTCGATGAGGGCACCGAAGCTCTGGATGCGGTCGCCCAGTTCGGGGAGACGGGCCGACGTCATGCGGGTCTCCATCGATGCCCACCCCATCCGCTCGCCGTTCGGTCCGTCGTGCAGGATGTCGCCTCGAGCGCCGCCACCGATCGGCGTCCCGGCCCACGTCAACATGGGCGCGAACTCCGGGATGTAGCGACCGGCGGCGTCGCATTCCTCGCTGCCGACCTCGCGAGGCTCACGCATCTCGAGGCCTCGGGAGCGGACATCGTCGAGCGAGGGCGCGGTCACCATCGGATCGGCATCGAGTTCGATCGAACGGCTTCCGCCGTACTCGGGGATCTCCACGAGCACCGCACGCTCGATCGTCGAGTCAGGAACCACACCCGTGCCCACGGGCGTCCAGCCGTGCACGAACGTGGCGGCGAGCGTGTCGCCATCGGCGTCGACGAGCTCGTGATAGATGCGGATCTGGTCGGGTTGCGCGGTGATGATGCCGCTGCGAACCACCAGCGAGGTACCCAGCAACTGCTCACGGTGGTGACGGGTGTAGACGTCGGTGAGTTGGACCTCGGCGTCGTCGAGACCGAGTTCCTCGAGGACGGTCGACGATCCCTGTTGCGCGTTCGTTCCGTAGAACCGGACGTTCATGTGCCCGAGGTGGTCGATCTGGTCGTTGCTGACCGTGCTCGTGTACGTGACCGGGAAGTCCGTCATCCGGTGAGGATGGTCGGTTCTTGACCCGGCGGTCAAGACGGCGTGTCGGTCACCTCGACCACGGTGGCAACGATGTCGCGCTGCCGGGTGGCGATCGGATCGCCGTCGAGCACGATGGTCTCCGTCGGTCCGTCCGCGGCAGCCGACACACGGACCGAGAACGTGAACGCTCCCGGCTCCGTCGTCCACCGACGCGCCGGGTCGATGATCGCCAACTTCGTCCGGTCGACGGTCCACGAGACGCGCCTGCTCGCGCCCGGTTGGAGCTCCACCCGGACGAAGCCGGCGAGTTGCCGACGGGGCCGGATGGTCGAGGCCACTCGGTCCGAGAAGTAGAGCTGGGGCACCGCCACGCCGACCCGGTCGCCGGTGTTGGCGACGGTGATGCCGACGGTCACGGGCTGGTCGGTCGTCGAGCCGTCGACCGTGAGATCGGTCAGATCGAACGTCGTGTACGACAGGCCGTGACCGAACGCGAACAGCGGCTCGACGTCGGCGTCGATGTAGTCACCGTGGAACGCCGCCTCATGGGCGCGCGCTCGCTGGTCGTGATGCAGCGGGATCTGACCGACGTGTTTGACCAGACTCACCGGGAGCCGGCCCGACGCATCGACGGCGCCGGTGAGCACGTCCGCCAACCCGTGGCCTCCCTCCTCGCCCGGGCACCAGGCGTGGAGCAGTGCGTTGGCGTGGTCCACGACCGGGCCCAACGTGTGGGCCCGTCCGCTGATGACGACGACGACCGTCGGAACACCGGTGCCGGCGACCCTGGCCACGAGCTCGTGTTGGCGCCCGGTGAGATCGAGGTCGACGGCGTCGCGCCCCTCACCGACCGTCGCGTCCACGGTCAGGCCGGAGCGACCACCGACACACACGAGTGCCACGTCGGCCCCACGGACGGTCGCAACGGCGACATCGATGTCTTCCTCGCCGTCTCCCGCCAGGACCCCGCAACCGCGGGCGTACACGACCTCGACGCCGGGAAGCGCGGCCCGCAAGCCCGCGAGCGGCGTGACGTGCTCGGTGTAGTGGTGCGCCGGGGTGAGTGACCCGGCGTCGGACGTGGGGAGCATGTCGACGGCGTCACCCATCGAGATCTCCTGGTGTGTGGGGTAGTGGTAGTCGCCCTGGAGCAAGCGACGGTCGTCGGCGGTCGGGCCGACCACCGCGACCCGTCGGATCGACGTCGGATCGAGCGGGAGGACACCGTCGTTGGTGAGGACGACCACGGACGCAGCCGCCGCGCGTCGCGCCACCGCCCGCTGGGCCGGCGTGTCGAAGACGGCGGTCACCGCTCCCTCGTCGACGAACGGATCATCGAAGAGGCCGAGCGCGAACTTCTGGGCCAGCACCCGCGAGACCGAGGTGTCGACCACCGACACCGGCAGCCCCCCGTTCTCGACCAGTTCGGGGATCGCTCGGTAGAAGTCGAGTGCCGGGAGTTCCACATCGAGACCTGCGAGCAGCGCCTGAGAGGCGCCGGCGGCCTCGTCCTGCGCGGTCTTGTGGTTGTTGCGGAGCTGCGTGACCGCCCAGTAGTCGGCGACCACCACACCCTCGAAGCCGAGCTCGTCGCGGAGCAGACTGGTGAGGATCGCGGGGCTCGACGCGCACGGGACTCCGTCGATGGCCGAGTAGCTGTTCATGATCGACGCCAGTCCGGCGTCGCGGATCGTCGCGGCGAACGGCTCTGCGTAGACCTCGCGCAGTTCGTTCGGTCCGAGTTGCACCGGGGCGTGATTCCGTCCTCCCACGGGCATCGAGTAGCCGAGGAAGTGCTTCCCGGTGCACACGACACCGCGTGTGAGCGTGCCGTCGAGGGCATTCTGCATCGCTCGCACGTACGCAGTGCCCATGACGCCACACAGTTCGGGACTCTCGCCGTACGTCTCCTCGAGGCGGCCCCAACGCGGATCTCGCGCCACGTCGAGCACGGGCGAGAGGTTGTGCCGTGCACCCACGGCCACCATCTGGTCGCGCATGATCGCGGCCGCCTCGGCGACGAGGCCGGGGTCGAAGGTGGCGGCGAGCCCGATGGCCTGCGGGAAGACCGTTGCGCCCCGGGCCGAGTACCCGCCGACCGCTTCCTCGTGGACGACGATGGGGATGCCGAGCCGTGTCGTCTCGATCGCGATGCGCTGGAGTCGGTTGACGATCGCTGCCGACTCCTCCGGCCTGAGCGCAGTACTCGCGCCGATCCGCGTCACCTGGCCGATGCCGTTGGTCAACAGCTCGGCCGCCCGGTCGTCGTCGAACCCGTCGGCGCGGACGAAGTCGCTGAACCAGATGGCCCCGAGCTGGGCCGTCTTCTCCTCGATGCTCATCCGATCCAGGAGGTCGGCCACGCGCTCGGTGATCGGTTTCGCGGGGTCCTGGTACGCGCTCGCCATGGGCGAATCGTGCCAGAGTTCAGCGGCCTACCCCATCACGTCAGCCCGCGACGTCGGCATCCGGCGCGCAGGTGCGGCACCAACCCGTGAGCGCGACATGGTCCGGGTCGAGCCGAAAGCCAGCTGACGACTCGAGCCGTGCTCTGACGTCGTCGAGCAGGTCGGACGGCGCGTCGAGGATCTCCCCGCAGGTGCGACACAGCAGGTGCAGGTGGGCACGGTCGGCGTCGATGAGGTGATAGGTGGCGGCGCCGTGCGGAAGGTGGACGTGGGCGACGATGCCCGCCTTCACCAAGGACTCGAGGGTCCGGTACACCGTCGCCCGGTGAGCCACGGTCTCGGCGGCGGCCAACCGGTCGGCGATGTCGTCGGCGCTCAGGTGGTCCTCGCATCCGGCGAGGACGTCGATCAACGCCGATCGGGCCTTGGTGATCCGTTCACCCCGGGCGCGGAGACGCGCCACCGCATCGTCGACACGTCGGGCCACGTCGTTCGGCGTCATGGCCGGATGTTCCGTGGGTCGAAACCGAAGGGCAGCTCGAGCCGGTTGGCCTCCATCAGTGCACGGTCGCCCAGGACGTCAGCCGTCTTCCCGTCGGCCACGATGGTGCCGTCGTTCATGACCAGCGAGCGGGGACACAGTTCGAGCGCGTACGGGAGATCGTGGGTCACCATCAGGATCGTCTGCTCGAGGCCTTGGAGGATGTCGGCCAGCTCCCGCCGACTGGCCGGGTCGAGGTTCGACGAGGGTTCGTCGAGCACCAGGACGTCGGGTTCCATGGCGAGCACCGTCGCGACCGCCACTCGCCGCCGCTGACCGAAGCTGAGATGGTGCGGCGACCGCTCGGCGACGTGGTCCATGCCGACCGCCGCCAGCGCCTGGTGCACGCGCTCGTCGAGGTCGGCGCCACGGAATCCGAGGTTGGCCGGCCCGAATGCGACGTCCTCACGGACAGTGGGCATGAACAGCTGGTCGTCGGGATCCTGGAAGACGAGACCGACCCGTCGCCGGATCTCCTTGAGTGAATCCTTGGCCACCGCAGTACCGGCGACTCGTACCGACCCGTGGCCGGGGAGATGGATACCGTTGAGATGCAGCACGAGAGTCGTCTTGCCGGCACCGTTCGGTCCGAGGATGGCAACCCGTTCGCCGGCGTCGATGCGGAGGTCGATGCCGAACAGCGCCTGATGGCCGTCGGGATACGCATACGCGAGGGCCTCGACCTCGAGGATCGGAGTCACGTCTGGACCACCCACGCACCGGCTGCGACCACGAGTGCCGCTGCCGGGAGCACGGCAGCGGTGAGCCAGTCGCGTCGAGCCGCGGCGTCGTCGGAGAAGCGGGGCATCGCGCCGTCGAACCCGCGAGAGCGCATGGCCAGGTGGACCCGTTCGCCCCGCTCGTACGAACGGACGAAGAGCGTGCCGGCCGAATGCGCGATCGCTCGGATCTGCCAGATCCACCGGGGGTCGTGGCCACGTGACTCGCGCGCGATCTTCATGCGGTGCATCTCCCCGGCGATGACCTCGGCGTAACGAACCATGAACGACGTGATCGCGGTGAACGCCCGTGGGGCGTGGAGTCGGTCGAGGCCGGCGATCAGCGCGGGAAGCGGTGTCGTGCCGGTGAGGATGATGCTGGTCGTGACCCCGAGCGTGCCCTTGGCCACGATGTTCCACGCCGCCCAGAGACCGTCGACCGAGAGCGACCACCAGCCGTGACCGAGTTGGTCGCCGCCGGCGAAGAACGGGAGGAACGCCGCGAACGCGAGGAATGGGGTGTCGATCGACAGGCGGCGCGCGACGAGCCCGGGAGGAATGGCTGCGAGCCGCGCGACCGCGACGAGCGCCATGGCGTAGACACCGAACGCCCAGATCTGCTCACGTGGTGTCGCAACGACGATGAACACGAAGGCGACCGCGGCTGCGAGCTTGCACTGGGGGCTGAGGCGATGCACCGATGAGTCGCCGGGGACGTGGAGCGACGAGGCGTGGGTACCGGCCATCAGGCGGAGGTCGAGACCGACTCGGCCTCGTCCGTGCGCAGGACGCGCAGCACGCCCACGACCGCGGTGCCGAGACCGAACGTGATGAGGATCCCGATCACACCCGAGACGGCCCCGGCAGTTCCCCGGTCGTCGCCGTCCACCGCGTACCCGGCGAGCGGGCTCCCGGCGGTGGACGAATCGACCGCTGCGTCGTCGAATCCCTCGTCGACGGCAACCCGCTGGAGCCCGTCGGGCTCCGGACTGGCGAGTGGCGAGACGAACAGCGCGAGCGCAACAGCCAGGAGGAGTCCGGCAGCGACGAAGATCCGCACGTTGGTCCGCATCAGGCAGCCAGATCGGGGCGGGCCGGCACGGTTGTCCGGACGTCGAGCGGTGTGTGCAGCGCACTCGCGCCGTGCACCAGGTCGGGGCGGGTGCCGACGACCGCGCTGACGATCGCCGCGGTGATGGCGGCCTCACCGATGCCGATCAAGACGTGCGTGCCCACCATGGCGAACAGGACCGATCGGAAGTCGAGATCGATGGTCCCTCCCACACCGAACAGCACCGCGAACGTGGCGGCTGCGACCGGAACCGAGAAGAACGCGCCGACGGCCGATGCGGTCACGACGCCCGAGCGCGTCTTCGGGAGCACCTTCCGCGCGACCACGAACACGACGTAGGCGACGGCGACGGGGACGATCGCCATCAGGATCACGTTGATCCCGTAGGCGGTCAGGCCGCCGTCGGCGAAGAGCAGCGCCTGCACGAACAGCACGATCGACAGGCAGATGACCGCCACCCACGGCCCGACGAGGACCGCCGCGAGCGCGCCGCCGACGAGATGTCCACTCGTCCCGCTGGCCACCGGGAAATTGAGGAGCTGGAGAGCGAAGATGAACGCCGCGACGAGACCGGCCATCGGTGCGAGGCGATCCGAGAGGTCGTCGGCCGCCTTGCGGAGCGACAGGCCGATTGCTCCAGCGCTGACGACACCGGCGCCGACCGAGGTGGTGGCATCGAAGAAGCCGTCCGGGACGTGCACGTGACCGACGTTATCGGCCTGACCTGCAGATGCGACATAGTTGCATCTGGAACCCGAACCGGCCAGAACGGGCTCGATGCCGGAGGGCCGGATCAGCCGAGAAGATCGGCGAGGTCGATGACCGCGAGGACCGACAGCATCACGATCACGCAGCAGTTGAGCGCGGTGATCGGCCACTTCCACGAGTGATCCGCCCGCCAGAACCGCTGGATGCTGGCGATGTTGAAGCCGATGGCGACGATGCCGACGGCGAGGCCGATGCCGGGGCCCACGCCACCGGCGACACCGACTGCCGGGAGGACCCACGGGAAGATGACGTACGCGAGCGTGCAACGGATTGCAGACACCAGGATCGAGGTGCTGAACGCCCGGGTGGCGGCGTCGTCGGGCGAGCCGCGGTGGGCGAGCGGTCGAGCCTGGTTCGGCTCCGTCGCCGTCGCCGGCGTGTGCTCAGACGGCGTCGTCTCGGTCGTGGACACGTCGATGATTGTCCCCCGCAGCGGCGGCGGTGTCCAAACACCCCATCCGACCTCAGACGAGCGGGCGAGCCGTCGGCGGGATCGGGGTGGGAAGTGCTGAGGTGCCCATGAGGTGCTCGTCGACGGCGGCGGCGCAGGCACGGCCTTCGGCGATGGCCCACACGATGAGGCTCTGGCCGCGGCCCATGTCGCCGCAGACGTAGACGTCGTCGACATCGGTGGCGTACGAGTCGTCGCGAGCGACGTTGCTGCGCTCGTCGCGGGCGACACCGAACGAGTCGGCGAGTGGGTTGTCGGGGCCGGTGAAGCCCATGGCCAACAGCACGAGTTCGCATTCGAGTTCGAAGGCCGATCCCTCGACCTCGGTGAACCGGCCGTCGACCATCTCGACCTCGTGCGCCCGGAGCGCCCGGAGCTTCCCGTTGTCGCCGGCGACGAACTCCTCGGTGTTGACCGAGTACACGCGCTCGCCGCCCTCCTCGTGAGCCGAGGTGACCTTGTAGGTCATCGGGAAGGTCGGCCACGGGTTGCCGTCCGATCGCTCCTCTGGAGGCCGGGGCATGATCTCGAACTGGTGCACCGAGTGTGCGCCTTGGCGATGTGAGGTGCCGAGGCAGTCGGCGCCGGTGTCGCCACCGCCGATGATGACGACCTTCTTGCCCTTGGCGGAGATCGGCACCTCCTCGACGGTCATGTCCCCTTCCTGGGCGCGGTTGGCCCACGGGAGGAACTCCATCGCCTGGTGGACGCCGTCGAGTTCGCGGCCGGGGATGGGCAGGTCACGGGCCTGGGTCGCGCCGCCGGCGAGGACGACCGCGTCGAAGACGCGCGTCAGCTCGTCGGCGGAGATGTCGACCCCCACGTCGGCGTTCACGCGGAACTCGGTGCCCTCGGCCCGCATCTGGTCGAGGCGACGCTCGATGTGACGCTTCTCCATCTTGAACTCGGGGATGCCGTAGCGCAGCAGACCACCGATGCGGTCGGCGCGCTCGAACACCACGACGTCGTGACCTGCACGAGTGAGTTGCTGGGCGACGGCCAGACCGGCGGGACCGGAGCCCACGACCGCGATCCGCTTCCCGGTCTTGACCGAAGGGAGGACCGGGACGACCCAGCCCTCCTCGAAGCCGCGGTCGATGATCTCGACCTCGACCTGTTTGATGGTCACCGGATCCTGGTTGATGCCCAGGACGCATGCGCCCTCGCACGGCGCGGGACACAGACGGCCCGTGAACTCGGGGAAGTTGTTGGTGGCGTGCAATCGCTCGAGCGCGTCGCTCCAGCGGCCCCGGTAGACGAAGTCGTTCCAGTCAGGGATGAGGTTTCCCAGCGGGCAGCCGTTGTTGCAGAACGGGATACCGCAGTCCATGCAGCGGGAGGCCTGTGCCTGGAGATGGTCTTTCGGGAAGTCCTCGTAGACCTCCTTCCAGTCGTGCACCCGAACCGGGATCAACCGCCGCTTGGGGAGCTCGCGGTCGTGCTTGAGGAAGCCCTTGATGTCAGCCATGTTCGTCTCCTGTTCTCAGACCGCTGCCGAGGCCATGATCGCTTCGTCCACGTCGAGACCCTCGGCCTCTGCCCGCGCTGTGGCCTCGAGCACCCGCTTGTAGTCCTTGGGCATGACCTTCTTGAAGTGGCGCACGTTCGAGTGCCACCGGTCGAGGATGCGGTGCCCAACGGCCGAGTTGGTCTCGGTCACGTGCTCGCGGACCTGGAGGCGGAGCCAGTCCTGGTCTTCCTCAGCCAGCGGGTCCAGGTCGACCATCTCGTTGTTGAGGTTGCGGTGGAACACGTCGTCGGGATCCCACACGTAGGCGATGCCGCCCGACATGCCGGCGCCGAAGTTGCGTCCGGTCGGGCCGAGGACGATGGCCTTTCCGCCGGTCATGTACTCGCAGGCATGGTCGCCGACTCCCTCGACCACCGCGACGGCGCCGGAGTTGCGGACGCAGAAGCGTTCACCCACGACACCCCGCACGAAGATCTCACCGCGTGTCGCTCCGTAGAGGATGACGTTGCCGGCGATGATGTTGTCCTCGGCCACGAGGCTCGGGTGGCTCTCCTCGGGCGGGCGGATGGTGATCCGGCCACCGGAGAGGCCCTTGCCCAGGTAGTCGTTGGTGTCGCCGTAGAGGCGGATGTTGACGCCCGGCGGCAGGAATGCGCCGAGGCTCTGGCCGGCGGATCCGAAGAACGTGATGTTGATCGAGTGGTCGGGTAGCCCGGCCTCGCCGTAGATCTTGGTGATCTCGTGGCCGAGCATGGTGCCGACGGTCCGGTTCAGGTTCTTGATCGGGAGCTGCACGGTGACCGGGTCTCCGCCACCGATCGTGTCGCGCGAGAGCTCGATGAGCTCGTTGTCGAGCGCCGCGTCGAGGCCGTGGTCCTGGGGTTGGCTGCAGAAGCGATCCTGCTGCCACGGGGTCTCGGGTACATGGAGGATGTTGGACAGATCGAGTCCGTCGGCCTTCCAGTGCTCGATGGCCTTCGCCGTGTCGAGCGCGTCGACCCGGCCAACGGCCTCCTCCAGCGTGCGGAATCCCAGCGCGGCCAGGTACTCGCGCACTTCTTCGGCGATGAACTCCATGAAGTTGATGACATGGTCGGCCTGCCCGTCGAATCGCTCGCGGAGCTGCGGGTTCTGGGTGGCGACCCCGACGGGACAGGTGTCGAGGTGGCAGACCCGCATCATGATGCAGCCCATGACCACCAGCGGCGCGGTGGCGAAGCCGAACTCCTCCGCGCCGAGCAGCGCCGCGATGACGACATCGCGTCCGGTCTTGAGCTGACCGTCGGTCTGCACGACGATGCGGTCGCGCAGGCCGTTCATCATCAGGGTCTGCTGGGTCTCGGCCAAGCCGAGCTCCCACGGCGTGCCGGCGTGCTTCAGGGAGTTGAGCGGCGAGGCGCCCGTCCCACCGTCGTGGCCGGAGATGAGGACGACGTCGGCCTTGGCCTTCGACACGCCAGCGGCGACGGTTCCCACGCCGACCTCGGACACCAGCTTCACGTGGATGC
The DNA here is from genome assembly GCA_037968675.1 of Acidimicrobiales bacterium. Taxonomy (GTDB): domain Bacteria; phylum Actinomycetota; class Acidimicrobiia; order Acidimicrobiales; family Salinilacustritrichaceae; genus Salinilacustrithrix. Next base: position 21,595 of record JBBKVY010000008.1, read on the forward strand.
GGGCGCTCGGGTTGGCGTTCTTCAGGTCGTGGATCAGCTGCTTGAGGTCCTCGATCGAATAGATGTCGTGGTGCGGCGGGGGCGAGATGAGGCCCACGCCCGGCGTCGAGTACCGGGTCTTGGCGATCCACGGCCACACCTTCTGGCCGGGCAGCTGTCCGCCCTCACCGGGCTTGGCACCCTGGGCCATCTTGATCTGGATGTCGTCGCTGTTGGTCAGGTAATTGGCGGTGACGCCGAAGCGCCCGGAGGCCACCTGCTTCACCGCGGAGCGCTTCGAGTCGCCGTTGGGCATCGGGACGAAGCGCTCGAGGTCCTCGCCGCCCTCCCCGGTGTTCGACTTGGCGCCGAGTCGGTTCATGGCGATGGCGAGGGTCGTGTGGGCTTCCTCGGAGATCGAGCCGTACGACATGGCGCCGGTCGAGAAGCGCTTCACGATGGACCCGACCGACTCGACCTCCTCGAGCGGGACCGGCTCGCGTTCGCTGTCGGTCGGGTCGCGGAACTCGAACAGGCCGCGCAACGTCGCCAGCGTCTTCGACTGGTCGTCGATCCGCCCCGTGTACTCCTTGAAGATCTCGTACTTCCCCGAGCGGGTGGCGTGCTGGAGCTTGTAGACGGTCTCCGGGTTGAACAGGTGGTGCTCGCCTTCGCGGCGCCACTGGTACTCGCCACCCATCCACAGGTCGCGATGCGCGACCTCGCTCGGACGGTCGAGGTAGGCGAAGTCGTGCCTGCGCCGGACCTCCTCGGCGAGCACGTCGAGGCCGACCCCGCTCAGCTTGGAGGTGGTGCCGGTGAAGTACTGGTCGACGATGTCCTGGCCGAGTCCGACGGCCTCGAAGATCTGGGCGCCGGTGTACGACGCCACGGTCGAGATGCCCATCTTGGACATGATCTTCATCACGCCCTTGGTGCACGCCTTGACGTAGTTGCGATGCGCCTTCTCGGGATCGATGTTCTTGATGATCCCGGTCTCGATGAGATCGTCGATGGTCTCGAACGCCAGGTACGGGTTGATGGCCCCGGCGCCGTAACCACACAGCAGCGCCATGTGGTGGACCTCTCGTGCGTCGCCGCACTCGACCACCAGGCCGACCTTCGTGCGGCTCTTCTCGCGGACGAGGTGGTGGTGGACGGCCGCCGTGAGCAGCAGCGACGGGATCGGTGCCAGTTCGGCGTTCGAGTAACGATCGGAGAGGATGATGACCTTGGTTCCGTCGGAGCCGTCGTTGGGCGAGATCGCAGCGGAGACCTTCGCGTTGACGTCAGCGATCGCCTTCTGCATGCCGGCGCCGCCCTCGGCCACGGGATACAGACCGTCGATGGCGTAGGGCTGGAAGTGTCCCCGGTCGCCGTCGTCGTTGATGTAGAGGATCTTGGCGAGGTCCTCGTTGGTGATGATCGGTGACGGGAGTTCGATCTGCTTGCACGAACTCGGTTGCGGATCGAGGAGATTGCCCTCGGGGCCGATGGTCGAAGCCATCGACGTCACCATCTCCTCACGGATGGCGTCGAGGGGCGGATTGGTGACCTGGGCGAACTGCTGTTTGAAGTAGTCGAAGAGGAGACGTGAGCGGTCGGACAACACGGCCACCGGTGTGTCGGTGCCCATCGAGCCGATGGGCTCGGCGCCGTTCTGGGCCATCGGCCCCAGGAGGATCTTCAACTCCTCCGCCGTGTAGCCGAACACGCGTTGGTGCTTGACCACCGACGAGTGCTGCGGGGTGAGGAGGAATCGGGATGGGAGGTCATCGAGGCGGACGATGCCCTCGTGCAGCCAGTCCTCGTACGGCTTCTGGCGGGCGAGACCTTCCTTGACCTCTTCGTCCTCGACGATGCGGCCCTCCGCCGTGTCGACGAGGAACATCTTCCCCGGCTGGAGGCGGCCCTTGCGAACGACCTTGCTCTGGTCGATGTCGAGCACGCCGACCTCGGAGGCCATCACCACGAGACCGTCCTCGGTGACCCAGTACCGGCTCGGCCGGAGGCCGTTGCGGTCGAGCACGGCGCCCATGATCGTGCCATCGGTGAACGCGATCGACGCCGGACCGTCCCACGGCTCCATGAGCGACGAGTGGTACTGGTAGAACGCCCGCTTCCAGTCGGGCATCGTCTCGTGGTTCTCCCAGGCCTCGGGGATCATCATGAGGACGGCGTGGGGGAGTGAACGGCCGCCGAGATGGAGCAGTTCGAGACACTCGTCGAAGCGTGCGGTGTCGGACGCGCCGGCCGTCATGATCGGGTAGGCGTGCTCGAGCGAGTCGCCGAACAACGGCGACTCGAAGCTCCCCTCGCGGGCCCGGAGCCAGTTCTCGTTGCCCTGCACGGTGTTGATCTCGCCGTTGTGGGCGACGATCCGGTACGGGTGGGCGAGTGGCCAGGACGGAAAGGTGTTGGTCGAGAAACGCGAGTGGACCAGCGCGAGCGCGCTCTCGAACCGTTCGTCGGCGAGGTCGGGGAAGAACGGACCCACCTGTTCCGAGGTGAGCATGCCCTTGTAGACGATGGTGCGACAGGAGAGCGACGGGAAGTAGATCGTGTCATCCGCCGTCCCCTCGCCGACCGTGATCTCGTGCTCGATCCGCTTGCGGAGCACGAATGTCTTGCGGTCGAGGTCGATGCCGCTCGCGCCATCGAGGGCGGAGACGAACAGCTGGCGGAAGCGGGGCTCGGCGTCGAGCGCCATGGAGCCGATCATCGAGTTGTCGACCGGCACGTCACGCCAACCGAGGACGCTGAGGCCCTCGGCATCGGCAAGCTTGGCGATCGAGGCAACCGCGGCGTCAGCGTCGGCCTCGTCCTGTGGCAGGAAGCCGATGCCGACGGCATACGAGCCGTCGGCGGGAAGGTCGAACTCGCACACGGCCGAGAAGAAGCGGTGCGGGATCTGGGTCAGGATGCCTGCCCCGTCGCCGACGTTGTCCTCGGCGTTGGTCGCCCCGCGATGATCGAGGTTGCACAGCGACGCCAGACCGTTCTCGACCATCTCGTGCGAACGCCGACCGTGCATGTCGACGACGAACGCGACGCCGCAGGCATCGTGCTCGTACGCGGGGTCGTAGAGGCCATGTTTGGGAGGAAGGTGATTCATCACATGTGCCCCGTGGAGAGTCGAGAATGGACATCGGCTCTGCAACAAGGGACGTCGTTGGCCCAAGGCCGCAAGCGGCTTGCAGGTCCGGCCATCGTAGCGGCCGGCGCCGAAGGTCTGAAAAGCACGTTCCATCCCCGACGCGGTGCGGGGACGACTCTTGACTCACATCGTTAAGAGGGCTTTACTTGTCCGCCATGCGGAACCCACTTCGACGCACGGCCATCATCGGGATGGTGCTGGGTCTGACCTTCGGCGCTGCTGCATGCGGCGACGACGACGGCGCCGACGTCCGAGAGCTCGGCAACGGTGGCGCGGCATCGGGCAGCGCCGACGCCTCCGGGGCCGGGTCCGGCGTTGCCGCGGCCGACAAGGAGTGCGAGCCGGTCGGCGAAGACCTCGAGGCCGACGCCGACAGCACAGTCGACCTGCAGCTCGCCGACTACGAGTTCGTTCCCGACGACGTCGAGGTCGATGCCGGGGTCGTGACCTTCACGGCGGAGAACATCGGCAAGGAGGCGCACGAGCTGGCCTTCATCCCCGGTGGTGGCGACGTGCCGCTGAACGCCGACGGCGATCCCGACGAGGACGCCCTCGCCGAGATGGGGGCGTTCGAGCTCGAGGCCTTCGGACCGGGGCAGGACTGCAACGCCACCTACGAGCTCGAGGCCGGCGACTACACGATGTTCTGCATCGTGGAGAACGCCGACGGCGAGACCCATGCCTCGCTCGGCATGACCGGTTCGCTCACCGTCACCGGCTGAGCGTTTCTCGCGGTCAGCCGTCCATGAGGGTGGCCGCGACGGTCGCTCCGAGGTTCCAGCACGCGTCCATCGCTGCCCGATCGGGTTTGTCGACGACGCGGACGTGGTCGGCTGCCTGCGTCCAGCCGAGGCCGGTGACGATCTTGTCGATGTCGCGCAGGGCGCCGTCGACGTCGTTGTTGCCGTGGATCGCGCAGCCGAAGGGCCGTCCGCGGGTCTCGTCGAGACACGGGTAGTAGATGGTGTCGAAGAAGTGCTTGAGCGCACCGGCCATGGTCCCGAGGTTGGCGGGGGCGACGAGGACGTAGCCGTCGGCGTCGAGGGCGTTGACGGGCGTCGCGGACAGTGCCGCCGTGGTGGTCACGTCGACACCGTCGATGCCGTCGGCTCCGGTGCCGGCCCGGACGGCCTGGACCATGTCGTGCAGCGACGGCGAGACGGTGTGGTGGACGATCAGGAGCGTCGTCATGCGCCGAGTCTCGCCTGCTCGGCGTCGAGGTGCCGAACGTGCGGTGCAACCCGACAATCGCGAAGACAGGGTTTCTTGACGCACGAAGGGTCGAACGGCGCGACACTGCGGTTGGCGCAGATCGCGCTTCGAACGAGAGATGAGGGGTGTCGTATGAAACTGCGACGGATTCTGGCCGGTGGTGCGATGTTTGCGGTCGTCATCGGCGGCGTCGGTGTCGATGGAGCAGGCGCCGGAAAGCCGGACGACGTTCCGAAGGGGCAGGTGGAACGGGGTCCTGAGCATGCTCGCTCGATCTGCTCGTTCTCGGGACTGAACGATGAGCCGGATGCAGAGTTTCCCGAGGGGGGCCAGGTGCAGTCGTTCGGTCAGATCGTTCGGCTCGGACTCAAGCCGCTGCTGGACGAGATGGGCGAGACCCCGGGAGCGCTGTGCAACCCGGCCAAGGGCATCGACCTCCATGGCGGTGGCGGAGGGCACTGACCCCGAAGCGCTGACCCTGGAGCACTGAGCGCCCGAGAGGTCGTGTGGGTGAAATCACCGACGCGGCCTCTCCGGTGCGGCTCCGACGACACGTTGTTCCTACCGCCGGCGCAGGCCCTCGAAGGTGGCGACGATCTCGCCCGCCTCGGCCGAGGCCGCCAGATCGACGGCGACGGCGAGGTACCACTCGTCGTGGCCTTCGGGGTCGACCAGGATCTGTTCGACCTCCCAAATGTCCTCGAGGTCCGACACCACGAACCGGGACGGTCCGCGGGCGTCGCCGTCGATGCCGATCGACCCATGCTCCTCGGAGTAGGGCTCGAACTGCTCCCGCAGTTTCCGTTCGTTCCAGCCGTGGTTGCCGATCTCGGTGAGGTCTTCCGACCACGCCGCCCACTGCCCGGTGGCCGCGTACTGCACCCACCGGAACAGCCGGGTTCGCACGAGCGCGCGGAACGCCCTTCGGTCGGTGGTCACGTCGACCTCCGGTTCGACACCGTCGTCGAACGCCATGGGGTCGTCGACGAGAGCGTCGGGGGAGAACAGCGCCGTCCACTCGTCGAGCAGCGACGAGTCGGTGGCCCGGATGACCGCGCCGAGCCAATCGGTCAGCTCGACGACCTCGTCGGAGCGCGCCTCGTCGGGGACCGATCGCAAGATGGTCTTGTAGACGTCGGACAGATAGCGAAGGAGCAGTCCTTCGGAGCGCTTGATGCCGTAGTGGCGCACGAACGACGGGAAGTCCATCGCTCGGTCCCACAGATCGCGCACGACTCCCTTGGGAGCGATGTTGCGGTCACCGATCCA
>JBBKVY010000009.1:0-6297 GCA_037968675.1 Acidimicrobiales bacterium
CGGCAACGGTCCCTACGCCATGGAATCCGCCCGCACCGACGAAGAGATCGTCATCGTCAAGAACGACGAATGGAAGGGCGACTTCAACGGCGAGACCTGGGACGACCGACTGGAGCGGAACATCTTCCGTGTCCAGGCCGATCCGGACACCGCGTACAACGCCTTCGAGGCCGGCGAGGCCGACAACGGCAACATCCCGCCGGCACGCGTGACCGATGCCGAGGAGAAGTACGGCAACACGCTCGGCACCAGCATCCTCGGTTCGTACCACTTCGTCATCAACGACCGCGATCCACGAATCGGTGGCGACGAGAACCTCAAGCTGCGCCAGGCCATCTCGGCTGCGATCGACCGTGAAGAGATCAACACGGCCGTCTACAACGACAGTCGCATCACCTCGACCGGCATCGTGCCTCCGGGCATCCCTGGCTTCGAAGAGGGCATCTGCGACTACTGCGCCTACGACCCCGACCAAGCCGCGGACCTGTTTGCGGAGTGGGAGGCCGACGGCGGCGTGCAGGACGGGCCCATCCCGATCCAGTTCGGCGCTGACGCCGGTCACGAAGACGTCGTCGCGATCATGGTCGACAACCTCGCCGCCATCGGCATCGAGGCCGAGGCCGATCCGCTTGACGGAGAGACGTACTTCACCGAACTGAGCGACGGCGCATGCGTCATCTGCCGGGCCGGTTGGTTCGCCGACTACCCGACGTACGACAACTTCATGTTCGACCTGTTCCACTCCAGCTCGCTGGACCAGAACAACTTCGGCTTCACGAACGACGAGTTCGATTCGTTGGTCGAAGAGGCGAAGCAGACCGTCGACCTCGACAAGCAGGGCGAACTGTTCCGTGACTCGGAGCGCGTGCTGTTGAACGACGCCACCATGGCGATCCCGATCAACTGGTACAAGGGCGACTACGTCTACGACGCCGACAAGTGGGACGGCTTCGCTCAGAACAATCAGGGACTCATCTTCTGGGAGCAGATCTCCGCGAAGTGAGCCCCCTCCGGCCCGGTGGCAGCGCCTCGGCGTTGCCACCGGTTCGGTGACGACCTGACAGGTGGGGCGGGCCTCGTGCCCGCCCCACCTGTTTCACTCCCGCCTCGACGACCGGACGGACGCCCACCGCATGGTCAACTACATCCTGCGTCGCCTGCTGTTGCTGATCCCGACGGTGTTCTTCGCACTGTCGTTCCTCTTCCTCCTGTTCTTCGTGCTCCCTGGCGACCCGGCCGAATTGATCGCTGGCGGCGGCGATCGCGCCGTGAACCCGATCCGGCTCGAACAGGTGAACGAGCAGTACGGCCTCGACGACCCGCTGCCGACCCAGTTCGTGAACTACTGGAAGCGCACGCTGCAATGGGATCTCGGCCAGTCGTACTCCACCGGCCGCAGCGTCAACGAGATCCTCGGCGACAAGGCGATCAACAGCCTCCGGCTGGGATTCTGGGCAATCCTGATCGAGATCACCGTCGGCATCGCCGTGGGATTGATCTCGGCCATCCGCAGGTACAGCCTCATCGACAAACTCACCACCGTCGGCACCGCGGGGGTGAGCGCGATTCCGGTCTTCGTGCTCGGCTTCGTGTTCCAGTACATGTTCGCCGTGTATCCGAACCTGCACGACTGGCCCGAGTGGGCGACGTTGCGCACGTCGCAGATCGGACCACCGGGCTCGGGCAACGGTGACTGGTTCCTCTTCTTCTTGCCGGTGGGGGAGCAGTGGCGCTATCTCATCCTCCCCGCCGTCACGCTCGCATGCGTCTCGACCGCGCTCGCCGCTCGCATGACGCGTGGCTCGATGCTCGAGGTGCTGCGTGCCGACTACATGCGAACCGCCAAGGCCAAGGGTCTGGGAGAACGCGCGATCATCTCGCGCCACGGTCTGCGCAACGCCATGTTGCCGGTCGTGACACTGATCGGCCTCGACCTCGGTGCGGTCATCGGCGCTGCCGTGCTCACCGAGACCGTGTTCTCGTGGCCGGGTCTGGGCTCGACCATCGCCGACTCGGTCCTCTCTCGTGACCTGCCGGTCCTGCTCGGTCTCACCCTCGTGGTCGTGCTCGCCTACTCGCTCATCAACCTGATCGTCGACGTCTCGTATGCGTGGTTCGACCCACGGATCCGACTCGGCGCGGATGCCGAATCATGACCCACATCCCGACCGGCGCGGATCCCACCGATCCGAACGCGGCCGGCCACGAGGTCGGTGGCGGCCACGGCGGCATGGGCGACGTTCCCGAACTCCAGGCGGCCCGACCGTTGCGCGTCGACGTCTGGCGGCGGTTCAAGGAGAATCGTCTGGCGGTCATCGGCCTGTTCTTCATCGGGTTCCTGATCCTGGTGGCGATCTTCGCCGACGTGATCGCTCCCTACAGTTTCACCGAGCGACCGGGCAGCGAGACCGGTGCCTTCCGCCAGGGTCCCAGCAAGGACTTCTGGTTCGGCACCGACAGCATCGGTCGCGACGTGTTCTCCCGCATCGTCTACGGCGCCCGGGTGTCGCTGCGCATCGGCATCGTCGCGACCACCATCGCCCTCGTCATCGGTCTGTTCTTCGGCGCGATCGCTGGCTTCTTCGGCGGGTTCGTCGAAACGATGATCATGCGGGTCACCGACATCTTCCTGGCGATCCCATACATCGTCCTCGCCGTGGCCGTTGCGGCCGTGTTCGGACGGAGCGAGAACGCCATCATCCTGGTGCTCGGTCTCACCGGCTGGCTGGGTGTCGCCCGCATCGTGCGCTCGAGCTTCCTGCAGTTGAAGCAACTCGAGTACGTCGAGGCGGCCACCGCCCTCGGGTACAGCCGGTCGCGGATCATGTTCCGGCACATCCTCCCCAACGCGCTCCAGCCGATCATCGTCTACGGCACGATCGCCATCGGCACGACGATCCTCGCCGAGGCCGCGCTGTCGTTCCTGGGCGTGGGTCCCCAGGACCCGACCCCGGCATGGGGTCTCATGGTCGCGCAGGGCAAGGGCGACCTCGCCAATGCTGCCCACCTGGTGTTCTTCCCCGGTGCGGCCATCGGCCTGACGGTGCTGTCGTTCGTGCTGGTCGGCGACGGCCTGCGCGACGCACTCGACCCCCGGCTCAAGTGAACGGCCTCAAGTGATGGAGACCTCCTCGATGACGTCCGCGATGCCCGCCCGTGGCGACGATCAGACCCTGCTGTCCGTCCGCGATCTGCATGCGCACTTCGAGACCGGCGACGGCATCGTCCGTGCCGTCGACGGGGTGTCGTTCGACATCAGCCGTGGCGACGTGTTCTCCGTGGTGGGCGAGTCGGGCTCCGGCAAGTCGGTCACCGCGATGTCGATCCTCGGTCTGATCCCGACGCTCAAGGTCGACTCGGGCGAGATCCTGTGGAAGGGCGAGAACCTGCTCGACTACTCCGACGAGGAGATGGGGGCCATTCGCGGTGGCGAGATCGCGATGATCTTCCAGGATCCGCTCACCGCCCTCAACCCGGTCCACACCGTCGGCCGGCAGGTCGGGGAGATGGCCCGCATCCACGAGGGACTCTCGAAGAAGGATGCGATGACGCGGGCCATCGAGATGCTCGACCTCGTCGGCATTCCCGAGCCCAAGAAGCGGGCCCAGTCGTACCCCCACGAGTTCTCCGGTGGCATGCGTCAGCGGGCCATGATCGCCATGGCCGTCACCTGCAACCCGGACCTGTTGATCGCCGACGAGCCGACGACGGCGCTCGACGTGACCGTGCAGGCCCAGGTACTCGAAGCGCTCGTCGCCATCAAGGACGAGATCGACTCGGCCATCATGTTGATCACCCACGATCTCGGTGTCGTCGCCGGTCTGTCCGACCGGGTGATGGTCATGTACGCCGGCCGCCAGGCCGAGGTCGGCACGGTCGACGAGATCTTCTACGAGACCCGTCACCCGTACACCCTGGGCCTCATGGGTTCGATTCCACGCCTCGAGAGCGAGGACGACGAGCCGCTGATCCCGATCCCGGGCTCGCCCCCGTCGCTCATCCACCGGCCCAAGGGCTGCGCGTTCCATCCCCGGTGCGCGTTCGCCGAGGTACCCGGGCGCTGCAACACCGAGACCCCGGCGCTGCGAAGCGTGTCGACCACGCACCACACCGCGGCGTGTCACTTCGCCGAGTCGCTGGCCGATGTCGGTCTGGACGGTCTCCGTCAGAAGCTCGAAGAAGCGCACATCCCCGAGGATCCCGACTTCGTGGAGGTGGAATCGTGAGCCAGCCCCTCCTCGTCGCCACCGATCTGGTCAAGCGCTTCCCGATTCGTGGCGGTCTGCTCGGCCGTGCGGTCGACTCGTTCGCGGCCGTCGATGGCGTGTCCCTCTCCGTCGACAAGGGGAAGACGTTGGGTCTCGTGGGGGAGTCCGGCTGTGGCAAGTCGACGACCGGGCGCATGCTGCTCAACCTGTTGTCGCCGACCTCCGGTTCGGTCGAGTTCGACGGCCGCGAGATCAACTCGCTCAGCCGCAAGGAACTGATCAAGGTCCGCCAGCGGATCCAGATCGTGTTCCAGGATCCGTTCGCCTCCTTGAACCCGCGCATGACCGTCGGGGCGTGCATCGCCGAGCCGATGAAGGTCCACACCGACATGGCCAAGCTCGACATCCTCACGCGGATCCAAAACCTGCTGTCGCAGGTCGGGCTCTCGCCCGAGCACGCCAACCGCTACCCGCACGAGTTCTCCGGCGGTCAGCGCCAGCGGGTCGGTATCGCCCGGGCCCTCGCCCTCGAACCCGAGGTCCTGGTACTCGACGAGCCCGTCTCGGCCCTCGACGTGTCGATCCAGGCCGGCGTCGTCAACCTGCTCGACGAGATCCAGAACCGCATGGGCCTGGCCTACATCTTCATCGCCCACGACCTCTCGGTGGTGAAGCACATCTCCGACGAGGTGGCGGTCATGTACCTGGGCAAGATCGTCGAGCGGGGCACACGCGACAAGATCTACAACGCGCCCACGCATCCCTACACGCAGGCGTTGCTGTCCGCAGTGCCATTGGCCGACCCACGACGGGAGCGTTCGCGCAACCGCATCGTCGTCCAGGGCGACGTGCCCAGCCCGATCGATCCGCCGTCGGGGTGTCGGTTCCGCACCCGTTGCTGGAAGGCGACCGACAAGTGCGCAGCCGAGGAGCCAGCCCTCATCGACCGTGGCTTCGGTCATCCGTCCGCATGTCACTACGCCGAGGTCCAGGCCGTCATCTGACGATGCCCGTCCGACCGCGCGCCCGACGGCGACGGATCCCCGCGCTCCTCGTCGTCGTCGCGCTCGTCGCGGCCGGCTGCTCCGACGACGGCACCGACGCCACCAGCTCGACATCGACGACGATCCCGCGACCCAACACGGTGATGCGGGTGGGCGTCGAGGACTGGCCGTCGTGCGTCAACCCGCTCACGTGCGACGACCAGGCCCTGCACGACCAGGTGCTCCAGCACGTCCTCCCGGTGGCCTTCGACGTGGATGCCGACGACGACTATGTGCCGTCGGCGGCACTGGCGTCGACGCCCACGGTCGAGGAGGTCGGCGACGGTGTCGAGATCCGCTACGAGATCGCCCCGGCGGCCCGCTGGGCCGACGGCCGTCCGATCACCAGCAGTGACTTCCTGGGAACGTGGCAGGCGATCATGACCACGCCCGATTCCGATCGTGTGAGATACGACCGCATCGTCAGCATCGACGACAGCGACCCGTCGGTTGCGATCGTCGCCCTCGACACACCGCTCGTCGACTGGGAGGAGCTCTTCGGTGGTTCGTCGGGCTACATCCTCCAGGCCGACGCGTTCGGGTCCAGTACCGATCTCACCGACCAGTTCGTCGACGAACTCCCCTTCGCCGCGGGGCCGTACCTCCTGTCGCGATGGAGCGACAACGGCGCGGTGCTCTCGGCGACCGAACCGTGGGAGGGCGCCGATCCGCCCGGGATCGACCAGGTGCGCCTCGACCGGGTGGAGATCGACGGTCTCGACGACGCGATGACCTTCGACATGCTGATCCCCGGAGTCGGCACCAGCGTGCGTGCGCCCGAGGGGTTCGACGTACGGTCGACCACCACGACACGCGTCATGGGGCTGTGGTTCGATCAGCGAGAGAGCGGGCTGCGGCCGGTCGAGCATCGTCGAGCGTTCGAGTCGCTCTTCGACCGCGTGCAGCTGGCCGAGGAGGCGGGGCTCGGCCCCCGAGTGACCTGCGCAGGCTGGGTGCCCGACGTCGGCCCGTGGTGCGACGCCGCGTCGATCGAGCCCGCCGACGCCGATCCGGCGGCGGCATCCACGCAGCTGGCGGCGCTCGGC
>JBBKVY010000010.1:0-5568 GCA_037968675.1 Acidimicrobiales bacterium
CAGCGAAGAGCCCGGGCCATGGGCCCGGGCGTCCTCAATGATGGGTCGAGCGTGAGCTCAGTTGGTCTCGCGCCGGTAGAGGAGGAGTGTTCCGATGGCGAGGCTGATGAGGGCGTAGCCACCGAAGATCAGGGCGTATTGCGGTCGAGCGAGTTCGTGGGCGATGGACACGGGGCCCTCGAGTTCGGGCCCGGCGGCGAGGAGCCGGTAGCCGGCGCTGAACGGCAGGAAGTGGACGACGCCCTCCGGCAGTGCCGGTGCGAAGAGGCTCTCGATCACGAAGGACCACAGCAGGAGTCCGGTGATGGCGCCGGCGCTGTGGCGAGTGATCATCCCGACACCGAGCCCTATCAAGGCGGCCAGCGAGATGTAGAGCAGCGCCCACCCGGCGCGGAAGGCGATCGCGGATGTGTCGCCCATGTCGACTCCACCGAGCAGCGCTCCACCGAATCCGGCGACCATCGCTGCGGTACCGAGCACCAGCCCGACGGTGGTCGCCATCGCAGCCTTGGCGGTCACGATCACCCATCGAGTGGGGCGAGCGGTCAGTGTGGCCGCGAGCGTTCCGTGCTGGGCCTCCGAGGTGAACATCAGGGTTCCGGTGACGATCGCCAACATGGCGACGAGCGAAAGGGGGAAGATGAACAGCTCCGACGCGGTCAGGTCCTGGTAGGTCGACGTCGATGCCAGCGCCCAGGCGGTGAAGGCGCCGATGAGAGGCGTGAGGGCGAGGATCGCCTTGTTGACACGGAGCGAGGAGAGCTTGATCCACTCGCCCTTCAGGGCGGCCGGAACAGCTCCGACGTCGCCTCGGCGGGTTCGCATGGTCGAGGGCGTGGTGGTCGCCCATGAGCGGGTCGTGATGGCGGTGGTCATGATCGGTGTTCCTTCGGTCGGCTTTGTGGTCGGGTTGAGGTCAGTGGGTCAGGCGGAGGTGAACTCGGCGGACGCGTTGGTCATGTCGAGCAGGCTGTCCTCGAGCGACTGGGAGATCTCGGCGAGCTCGGTGATGCGGATGCCGTTCGAGAAGGCGAGCTGGGAGACCGTGGCCTTGGTGGATCCTCGAACGGTCAGGCGGTCGCCGTTGGCTTCGACGATGACGTCGTCGGTGACGAGCACCCGGGTGAGATCTGCGGGGTGCGGTGTCTCGACGACGACGATCACGGTCTGGCGGGCGGTGATGGCCTCGACCGTCTCGGCGGCGAGGAGCTTGCCGGCACCGACCACGACGAGGTCGTCGGCGAAGAGGCTGAGCTCACCGATGAGGTGACTCGACACGAACACCGTGCCGCCCTGCTCTGCGAAGTTGGTGAGGTGGTTGCGGAGCCAGCGGATGCCGTCGGGGTCGAGGCCGTTGGACGGCTCGTCGAGCAGCAGGATCTGCGGATCGCCGAGGAGTGCACCGGCGAGGGCGAGCCGTTGCTGCATGCCGAGGGAGAACCCGCCGGCGCGCTGGTCGGCCGCGGTGTCGAGCCCGACGTCGGCCAAGACCTGGTCGACCCTGCTGGTCGGCAGACGACTGACGGTCGCCATCGCTCGCAGGTGGTCCCGGGCGGTGCGACCGGGGTGCATGCAGCGGGCGTCGAGGACGGCGCCCACGACCCGGGCGGGGTCCTTGAGGTCGGTGTAACGGGTTCCGTCGAATCGCACCTCGCCGGTGTCGGGCGGGGTGAGCCCGACCATCATGCGCATGGTGGTCGACTTTCCTGCTCCGTTCGGGCCGACGAAACCGGTGACCCGTCCGGCGGCGACGCTGAAGGTCAGGTCGTCGACCGCCGTGCGGTCGTCGTAGCGCTTGGTGAGTCCTGCGACGTTGATCATGGCGTTGCTCCTGATGGGTTGTGTGGGGACCGGGGGTTGCTGAGTCTCGGGAGATCGGGGGTGGCCTCGTGCGGACACTCGAGCAGCGAGATCAGCGGGATGCCGAGGTCTCGGAGCTTGGCGAGCAGGCCGTGGAGCGCCGATTGGTCGGCCACTACCCCGCTGATGACGGTGGTGCCGTCCTCCTCCGTGGTGACGTCGAGTCCGTCGAACCACGCTTCCCAACGGGGCCCGAAGTGGCCGCTCACACGGATCTCGTACTGCGAGGCGCATGGGCCAGCGGCGGCGGGAACATCGTTCGCCGGGTGAGTGGTGGGGTCGTCGGTGGGCACACATCGACCGTACGAACGAGGTTGGTGAGTGCGCATCACATCATCTGGTGGTTGATGTGGTCATCTGATGGCGGTCCGTCGCCCGGTTCCTGGAAGGCTGACCAGGTGCCGCACTGCATCGGCGCTCCAGGAACGGCACTGCATCGAGACATCGCTTCCGAGGAGGAGGTCAGGTGGGTCCGCTGCTCGAGACCAAGCTCCACATTCCCGGCCGACCACAGACACGTATCGTCCGGTCTCGACTGAGCGACCACTTCGGTCAGGGCAGCGATGCGGGTGTCGTGGTCATCTCCGCTCCCGCCGGCTCCGGGAAGACGACCGCCGTCACGGAGTGGCTCGAGTCGCTACCGGGCGACGATCGGTGCGCGGCGTGGGTGTCGCTCGACGAGCGCGACAACGATCCGATCACCTTCTGGACCTACGTGGTCGCAGCGCTCCGAATGGCGCTGGGCGACGAGTTCGGCCTCGCCAGCTCCACACTCCTGCAGTCCTCTCGGGCACCGCTCGACGCCGTGGTCGCCACGCTCCTCAACGAGTTGTTGAACGTGGAATCGGATGCGGTCCTGGTGTTCGATGACTATCACGTGATCACCGCCACGGAGATCCACGAGAGCGTGGCGCTGCTGCTCGAACGGCTCCCGCCAGGGGCACGAGTGGTCATCGCCAGTCGCGCCGATCCACCGCTGCCACTCGGACGACTTCGGGTCGGTGGCCGTCTGGTCGAGATCCGCGCCAGCGATCTGCGCTTCACTGTCGCGGAGACTGCCGCGTACCTGGACCGTGCCGCTGACGCCACGTTGTCGGCCGTTGACGTCGCTGCGCTCGCGGAACGAACCGAGGGCTGGGTGGCTGCGCTCCAGCTGGCGGCGCTGTCGATGCAGGGGCGCGACGACCTCTCGTCGTTCATCGCCGAGTTCGCCGGCGACGACCGCTACGTCGTCGACTACCTCGCCGAAGAGGTCCTCGACCGCCAGGGCGACGACGTACGACAGTTCCTGCTGCGCACCTCGATCCTGGATCGGCTGAGCGGCCCGCTATGCGATGCGGTCACGGGGCAGCCCGGAGGCCGATCGACCCTGGAACGGCTCGAGCGGGCCAACCTGTTCCTCATCCCGCTCGACGATCGTCGCCAGTGGTATCGCTACCACCACCTGTTCGCCGACGTGTTGAGAGCGCACCTCTCCGACGAGAATCCTGACGTCACGGCAGAGCTCCATGGCCGGGCGAGCGCCTGGTTCGAGGCGAGCGGCGAGATGACCGAGGCCATCCGCCACGCGCTGGCGGCCGGAGATCCCATGCGCGCCGCAGATCTGGTGGAGGCAGCGATCCCTGCGTGGCGTCGGGACCGCGAAGAGTCCATACTCCGAACCTGGCTGCAGCGACTTCCCTCCGAGGTCACGCGAATGCGGCCGTTGTTGATCGTCGCTCTGGTGGCGGCCCCAGCCGCCAACGCTGGCTTCGAGGTCGACACCGAGGCGCGGCTCGACGAGGCCGAACGGCTTGTGCGCTTGGCTGCCGCAGATCACTCCGGGTCGGGTCACGACGTCGTCCTCGGCGACCGAACCCAACTTCGCCGGTTGCCGGCCACGATCGAGATGTACCGCGCTGCGCACGCACTCAGCCAGGGCGACCTGGACCGAACCCAGCTGCACGGCCGACGGGCGCTCGACATCGCACCTGAGGACGACCATCTCGAGCGCGCCGCCGCCGCAGGCCTGGTGGGCCTCGCGGCGTGGGCCGGCGGTGACATCGATACTGCGTGTGACGGGTACACCGAATCGATGGCAGGTCTCCGCCGGGCCGGCCACATCTCCGATGTGCTCGGCTGTTCGGTCACCCTCGCAGATCTCCGGCTCGCGCAGGGTCGTCTTCGTGATGCGACGGCCGTCTACCGGGACGGGCTCGGGCTCAGCACGAGCCGGAGCGGACCACCCCTTCGTGGAACGGCGGACATGCACGTCGGGCTCAGCGACGTCCTTCTCGAGATCGGCGACCTCGACGGGGCCCTCGAGCACCTGCACCAGAGCGCGGAGCTCGGAGAACACAACGGCCTGGCGCAGCACCCGTACCGATCACGACTCGCCATGGCTCGACTGCACGCCGCACGGGGCGACGTCGACGGGGCGGTCGCGCTCCTCGACGAAGCCGAAGCGGTGTACACGACCGACTTCTCCCCCAGCATCCGTCCCATTCCAGCGGTCCGCGCCGGGCTGCTCGCCGACCACGGGAACCTTGACGAGCCGATGGCCTGGGTCCGGGCGCGAGGCCTCAGCGCGGACGACGACCTCAGCTACGTCGGGGAGTTCGAACACGTCACCATGGCGAGGGTGCTGCTGGCGGAGTTCCGCGCCGAGCAGTCCACTCAATCGATCGTCGATGCAATCCGACTGCTGGAGCGGGTGTCGGTGGAGGTAGAGGCCGACGGGCGCTGCGGTGACCTCCTCGAGGTCCTGGTGCTGCTCGCTCTCGCCGAGGACGCCCGCGGCGATCGACCAGCTGCGGTCGCCCACCTGGAACGAGCGATCGCGCTCGCCGAACCCGAAGGGTACGTCCGCCTCCTTCTCGACGCGCTCCCCTGGATCCAGCCGCTGCTGGAGGCCGTGGCCACTGGCGGTCGGTCGGGCACGTACGCCCATCGACTCCTCGACACCCTCGAGACCGTTGGCGCCTCGACCCACCACGCCGTACGGCGCAGCACTCCGCAGCCGCTCATCGACCCGCTGAGTGGGCGGGAACTCGACGTGCTCCGTCTCCTGACGAGCGAGCTGACCGGTCCGGAGATCGCCAGCGAGTTGATGATCTCGGTGAACACCATGCGTACGCACACGAAGAGCATCTACTCCAAGCTCGGCGTGACCAGCCGGCGGGCCGCCGTTCGACACGCCGAGGAACTGCAGTTGCTGCCACGTTCCGGGGCGAAGTGAGCGAGCTGGGTGAGCTCCGCCGGCGCACTGTTGCGGCGCCGCCAGAGCAGAGCAACTGGCCAGCTGGTGCCTCAGTCCCGTCCTGGCAAGTTCCGGGTACCTCCACGGGCTGCGACTGATGACAAATCGCGGACAAATGGCCTCGGAGCGCTTCTGGACAAGTGTCCAAAACCTACTGTGACCAGGGCGTTCGCCCTGGTCACTTGGTGTCGGAGGGGCGAGGCGCACCACAACCCCACGCCTCTGAGGGCCGCGCTGGTGTTGGGCGGCTGAGACGGCGCGCTTTGAGGTTGCTCCGCCGACCTTCGGCCAACTCTGGTCAGGGTCGAGCAGCCACAGCCCGGGGACCAAGCCCGGCCCGCCGGACCGACCCGAGCCAGATCACGATCCCCGGCTCGATCTCGCCATCGGACATTGCCGTCATCTCCCGCCTCCCTGATTCGGCCTCCGGCTGTCCAGTGCCGAAGCGATTTCCACTCGGCAAGGAGGGG
>JBBKVY010000011.1:0-14501 GCA_037968675.1 Acidimicrobiales bacterium
CGAGCTCAACATCCTCACCATCGACGAGCGGTCCCAGCCCACGCTGCCCGGTGTCGCAGAATCGGTGACCGAGACGGTGCAGGGCCACGACGTCGAGCCCGATCCGATCTCGATCCCCTCCGCCAGCACCCTGCTCGAGGTACCCGACACGACCGGGGTGCCCGAACCGGCATCGACGAGTCACGACGCTCCGATGTGCATGACCTGCGGCGTGCAGATGATGCGTAGTGGGAGCTGCCACGCCTGCCCGAGCTGCGGCTCGACCAGCGGCTGCTCGTGAGATGAGCGGTCGGCCGATGCTCGATCGCTGACGAACCGGGAGCTCGCCGAGTCCCGGCCGAATCGGCCGGGACTCGTCGTCATCAGGGTGGGGCCGTCGCCGTTTCGTTCAACCTCCGGGTGTTGTCGGCGGGATTCAGCTCAGCCTGAGCCGCCGTCGCCGTCACCGAGGAGCGGTACGGGCCCGGCGCGGTCGCGCGCATGGTCAGGAACACGAAGTTCGACTCGCCAGCGGTGATGTCCGGAATCGTGCAGGCGATCGTCTCGGTGGTTTCGCACGGGATGCTGAGCCAGCCGAACCTGGCCGCCACCACCTCGAGATTCGTGGCGGGACCGGTGTCGACCTCGACGACGACATCAGTTGCAGTGCGCGCACTTCGGTTCCGGATGTTGACGAACCTCTCGAAGGACTGGCCTACGACGACCGCATCGGACCGTATCGTGTCCATGCGTAGATCCACCGGCGACGCCTGGCCGGCGTCGACCGCGTTGATCGTGACCGAGGCGGCGGCGGACGGGAGGCGACCGCTACTGGTGGCGCTGCTCGTCGGCGCCGAGCTCGCGACTCCCGCGACGACGGGGCGGGCGACCACCACCACAAATGTCCAGCGGCCCGGATCGAGGTCCGGCAGGTCGCAGACGATGGCTGTGGTCGTGTCGCACGGAGTGCCAAACCAGCCGTGCCTGGCCGACACCAGCTCGACGCCGGCAGGGACGGTGTCGTGGTAGTCGACGTCGACCAGGGGTTCGGGACCGTCGTTTCGGACCCTGGCGATGTACTGGTAGGTCTCGCCGACCGTTGCTTCCTGTGTCGAGGGTGTCGTCGTGAGGTCCAGGAGCGGCACATCAACGGTGTGGGACAGCGTCTCGTCTCCAGGAGACTGTTCGTTCGCCTGTGTCGCCGTTGCGGTGAAGGTGTACGAGCCACCGACGGCGAACCTGACCCGGAGCTCGATGGCGATGTCCGTGATCTCACGCAGCTCGAGGGTGCAGGTCGGATTCCGGTCGGATGGATCGATGTTGCAGAACGACCCGCTGCCGTTGGTGTGTACGAACATCGACGTGGCCGACGCGCCGTCGGGCATCGCGACCGAGAACTCGATGCCATCACCGAGACGGTCGGGCGTGGCGTTCTGATAGTCCCAGGTGATGACGGTCGACTCGGGTGACCGCGGGCTGGGCTGCGAGGGATCATGGGTGGCAGAAACGGCGACGACGTCGATCCCCGTCGGTGCGTACGCGATCTCCCTGGAATCCGTGTTGGGATCGGTGCCGAACTCGGGTGTCGGCGTGGAGGTCTCTGCGGTGAGTTGGCCCGACCCGGTGCCGTCGGGCGGGGTGAGCAGGGCTCGCAGCGTTCGCCGCGTGTTCGGAGCGATCGTGTCGTAGGTGCATTCGATCGACGTTGCATCCGTCGAGACCGAACATGACCGCCCCGTTTCCTGGTTCGTCGGCGCGGAAAAGGCCCACCCGACCGGTGCTCGGACGGTGGACACGACGTCCGACGCCGCGCCGTCGCCGTTGTTCCACGTCCAGAGTTGGATCTCGAACGGCTCGGCAGCGGGCGTGGGTCCGAAGGCGATCAGATCGACGCGGAGCTCGGCACGGGGAATGTCGACCTCCAGGGTCAGTGTTCCGGTGTCGTTGGCCGCGTCGGGGTCGTTCCGGCCAGCCACGGTCACCGACGTCTCGAGCGGTCCGGATCCTTCGGGGATGGCCAGTTCGTAGCTGACCTCCTGCCCGGTGTTGGCTTGGATGCCGGGATAGGGGTCGCACGTGAAGCCGGTGGTCGTCACCGTGCACAGGTCATCGGCCAGGTCGCCGTACCCGAACCCGACGGACAGCGAGCCGGGGACCATCTCGACTCCTGCGGGGATCGCGCCGGTGAGGACGTGCTGGCCGGAATCGGTCGGGCCACGGTTCCAGACGATGAACTCGACTCGGTGCGTTTGTCCGGCGAGACCACGTTCCGTGCGGTCGAGGACTTCGAGATCCGCGTCCTCCTCGCCCACCGCGACCGTCGTGGCACTGGGGGTGTCGCTGTTCGATTGATCGGACGATGCTTCGAGAGTCAGCGACGCAGGCCCTGGCGTCGCGAACGATACGAGCAGGGAGGTGGACAACCCCGACGACGACCCGAGGAACCCGACCGAACAGGTGACGACACCAGGCGACGCTGAACAGTTCAGTCCCTGCGACACCGGGACGAACGTTGCGCCGGCAGGAACCCTCATGGTGAGCTGCACGTTGGTGGCTGGCTGGGTGCCGAGGTTGCTCACGGAGACGTGGATCGACGTTGGAGCTCCGGCGGCGGACGATCCTGGAGAGCTGACGTCGATGGCGGTCTGCAGGTCGACGCCGTCGACCTGCGCTGCGGCAGGAGCCACGATCGTCGCGCTCGCGATCAGGGCGACCACTGCGGCAACGAGTGCGCCGATCAGCCGGTGGTTCCGCTTGTCACCAGTGGCCTCCTTCGGGGAACACTTCATCGGGGTTCTCCCTCACGCACGTCGGCGGTCGAGTTCACACGAACACAGAACGGTGGGCACTGCAAGCCTTGCTCCGGGGCGGATCACGGCCGATCGGTGTTCGCCCAGAGATCGGGGAAAACCTTGGCGACCCGTCGTTCGAGGTACTCGCCGTAGGTGCCGTCGAAGTCGAAGACCGAGCGTCCGTCCCATCGGTCCGGTGCCGGGGCGCCGGTGTCGCCGAGCCCGGGAACCGGGGAGATCTCGGCGTCCCACGACGGGTCGAAGAAGAAGGGGAACGACAATCGGCTCCGAGGAGGGCTCCGGACCCGGTGGGGTGTCGACCGGTAGGCGCCCCCGGTCATGCGCTCGAGCATGTCGCCGATGTTGCAGACGAAGCTGTCGGGCACCGGTGGTGCCGCTGTCCAACCCTGACGACTCCGGACCTCGAGGCCTCCGACGTCGTCCTGGCGCAGGATCGTGAGCAGGCCATAGTCGGTGTGTTCCTGGACACCCCACTGGGCGCCGGCGATCTCGCCCGCTGCCGGATAGTGGAAGATCCGGAAGAGGATCGTCGGGTCGGCCGTCACGGTGTCGCGGAACCATTCGGGATCCAGACCGAGGCCGTCGGCGATGAGGGAGCACAGGCGGTGTCCCAACGCGGTGAGCACATCGAGGACCTCGAGCACGACCGGTCCGAGGTCGGAGTGGGCCGGGAACAGGTTCGCACCGTGCAGCGGCGTCCCGGCGCGGACCCGTCCATGATCGGGCCGGTCCTCGCGCCCGAAGTAGATGCCCTCCTTGCCGTCGGGCACCCCCGACGTCAGCTCGCCACCGGGCGGGAACCACCCCCGCCAGGCCGTGCCCGCATGGGCCATCGCGATCGACGCCTTCTCCCTGGACGGTCGGGCGAAGAACTCGCGGCTGGCGGATTCGAGCCGTTCGAAGAGACCGGGATCGATCTCGTGGCCGACGGCAACGAAGAATCCGTCCCGACGGCAGGCGGCGTCGATCGACCCGGCAGCATCGCTGCGCCCGACATCGATGATCGGTACTCGCTCCACCCCGTCCATTCTGGTGGGTGGACGCGCCATCTGGTGGTGTCGTTCACCCACCAGAACGGTCAGGGGGTGCGGATGCGGCCGGTGGCGGGTGGTGCGCCGGTGGCCCCGGTGGACCTGGTGGCCCCGGTTGCGGCGGGGGCGTTGCGAGTCGCTTGCGTGGTGTGGAACTTGGTGAGGTCGACGGTGCGCAGTCGCTTGCGGAACTCGGTCGTCAGACCGGGCCACAGCGTCGAGTTGCGGCCGTCCTTGTCGAGGTACCAGGACGAACAGCCCGAGTTCCAGACCGTCGGCTCGGTCTTGGCATCCATGAGGTCGCACCAGTCGTCGTGGACCGACTGCTTGACCTCGATGCTCGTCAAGCTCCGACGGTCCATGGCGTCGAGCACCTGCAGGGTCCAGGCGACCTGGGCCTCGATCATCACGATCAGCGAGGTGTGGCCGATACCGGTGTTGGGGCCGGGGATGATGAACATGTTGGGGAACGTCGGGATGACCGTCCCGTTGTAGGCGCCCAGGCGACTCGTGTCGCAGACCTCGGCGATGGACTGACCCGAGCCGTTGCGGAATCGATCCATCATCGGTGAGTCGGTGACATGGAACCCGGTCCCGAGGATGATCGTGTCGATCGCGATCTCCTCACCCGTCCCGGTGACGATCGAGTTCGGCCGGATCTCGGCGATGCCGTCGACGTCGAGGTCGACGTTCGGTGCTTCGAGTGCGGCGTAGTAGTCGTCGGAGACGAGGATGCGCTTGCAGAAGGGCGCGAACACCGGCGTGACCTTGGACCGCAGGTCCGGGTCGGCGATCGATCGCTCGATGTGGCGGAGTCCCTGCTTCTTGGCGCCTTCGGTGACGCCCCGGTTGCGGATCATGCCGGCAGCGACGAGCTCGCGGCTGTAGTAGATGCCGGCTCGGTTCAGCTTCTGGACGGCGGGGAAGCGGCGGTAGAGCGCCTTCTCGACCCGGGTGATCGAGCGGTTCCGATGTGGGAGGACCCATGGCGCGGTGCGCTGGAACACCGTCACGTGGCCGACGGTCGGCTGGATGCCGGGCACGAACTGGATGGCCGAGGCGCCGGTGCCGATCACCGCGACGCGTTCACCGGCGAGGTCGTGGTCGTGGTTCCAGCGGGCGGAGTGCATGATCTCGCCGGCGAACGAATCGATGCCGGGGATGTCGGGGGTCGCGGGTTCGGCCAGGAGACCGAAGGCACCGACGACCACGTCTGCGGTCCAGGAACCGTGGGTGGTCTCGACCCGCCAGAGGCTCGCCTCAGCGTCCCAGTCGGCGCCGAGCACCTCGTGGTCGAAGCGGATGAAGCGCAGGAGCCCCTGCTCCTCGGCCACGCGCCGTTGGTAGGCGTGGATCTCGGCGGCGGGGGAGTAGGTCTCGGCCCAGTCCGGGTTGGGGGCGAAGCTGAACGAGTAGAGGTGCGACGGCACGTCGCAGCGACAGTTCGGGTAGGTGTTGTCGCGCCACGTCCCGCCGACGGTCGCCGCCCGCTCGAAGATCACGAAGTCGTCCCTGCCGGCTTCGAGCAGGCCGATGGCCATGCCCATCCCCGAGAAGCCGGCGCCGACGATCACGGTGCGAACGTGGCTCGCGCCGGTCGACTCCGTCCCCGTGTCGTGCATGGCCACCAGTATCGACGACAGCCGACGTCGCCGACTCGTTCGACGTCCCGTCGGGCTGACGGGTGCTAGCAAGGAGGGCATGAAGCTCTCCATGACCCTCAACTACTCGGGCGATCCGGTGGATGCCGCCGCCACGGCCGCCGACTACGAGCGGGCCGGTGTCGACATGATCTGGGTGGCCGAGTTGTACAGCTTCGACGCCGTCAGCATCCTCGGCTACCTCGCCGCGAAGACCGAGCGCATGGAGCTGGCATCGGGGATCTTCCCGATCTACTCGAGGACGCCCACCCTCACGGCTTCCACGGCGGCCGGACTCGATGCCGTGTCCGGCGGTCGCTTCGTCCTCGGTCTCGGCGCCTCCGGTCCGCAGGTGATCGAAGGCTGGCACGGTGTTCCGTACGACAAGCCCCTGACCCGCACCCGCGAACTCATCGACATCTGCCGGATGGTCTGGAAGCGCGAGCGCGTCACCTACGAGGGCTCCGCCTACACCCTGCCGCTTCCCGAATCGGAGGGCACCGGCCTGGGCAAACCGCTCAAGCTGATCAACCACCCGGTCCGCGAGGAGATCCCGGTGTGGATCGCCAGCCTCGGTCACAAGAACGTGGCCATGACGGCTGAGGTGGCCAACGGCTGGCTGCCGGTGTTCTTCCATCCCGACAAGGCACGCGACGTGTGGGGTGAGGACCTCGACGCCGGGCTCGCCGAACGCGATGACTCGCTCGGTGAACTGCAGATCGCCGCCGGCGGCATGGTCGCCATCACCGACGACAAGTCGGTGGCCGACGGCATCCGCGAGTTCTCCCGCCCCATGACGGCGCTGTACGTCGGCGGCATGGGTGCCAAGGGCACGAACTTCTACAACAACGTCTTCCAGCGCTACGGGTACGAGGAGGAGGCGGAGAAGATCCAGGACCTCTATCTCGACGGCAGGAAGGACGAGGCCGCGGCGCTCGTTCCCGACGACTTCCTCGACTCGACCGCCATGGTCGGCGACGAGGGATGGGTCAAGGAGCGGATCGAGGCGTACCGGGCCGCGGGCGTCACCCACCTCCAGATCACGCCGGTGGGCGACAATCCGCTCGAGATCATCGAGAAGGTCAAGGCCTGGGCGGAGTGAGCCGCCATGGCTGACCAGCCGCAGGGTCCGTACGAGCGGCTCGGCGTGTTGGCGAAGCAGTCGGTCGAGGTCGGCGACGGCCTCGTCCACCACGAGCTGTTCACCATGCAGGGGCTGCTCACGATCCTGTGGCATGGACCGCCCGATGCCGAGCATGCCGTCGTCGCGGTGGGCGGCGCGATGGGGGGTCTGCTCGGCCCCGCTGACGGCCTCTACCACGACCTCGGTGTGCGATTCGCGACCGACGGGATCGCCACGTTGCGGGTCTCCTATCGAGCACCGAACGACCTGAACCGGTGCGTTCACGACGCGCTGGCCGCAGCCGACATCGCGGCCCGGCAAGGAGCGCGACGATTCGTGACCATCGGCCACTCCTTCGGTGGCGCCGTCGCCGTACAGCTCGGCATGGCCATGGGCGACTTCACCGCCGGCGTGGTCACACTCTCGACCCAATCGGCCGGCTGCGAGGACGCAGAAGGCCTGGCGGAGACGCCGCTGTTGCTGTTCCACGGCGATCGCGACGAGATCCTCCCACCGTTCGCGAGCGAGGTCGTCCACCAGTTGTCGGGGGGACACGGCGAGTTGGTGGTCCTCCCTGGGGAAGGGCACCTGCTGACAGGAGCCGGCGAGATGCTGCGCGAACGGCTCACGGCCTGGATCCCTGCCCGCCTCGCGGATTGATCAGGCCGGCGCGACCGGATCGACCAGCGCACGGCGCAGCGGTCCGAAGCCGACCACTCCGCCGACCGCGTAGCAGAGGGCGGCGACCGCGAACGGGGCGCGGTCGCCCACCGAGTCGGCCAAGATGCCGCCGAGCAGTGCCCCCACGGTCGCGGCGCCCCACACGAGCGTGCGCATCGCTCCCTGGGCCCGGCCGAGGAGCCGGGAGGGGACACTGCGCTGCCGGGCGGTGATGACGACGATCCGCCCCGCGACCACGGCGCCGAACGACGTCGCGAACCCGAAGGCGACGACGGGCACCGAAGGGATCATCATCACGCCGAACGAAGCGATCGACACCACGATCGAAACCATCAGGGTGAGGAACGAGCCGAGACGCCGGATGGCCGGGCCGGCCAGTCGGGACCCGGCGATCCCGCCGAGGGATCCGACGGCGAGGAAGACGCCGTAGGCGGCGGGGTCGACACCGAGTCGGCCGGTGACGTAGAGGACGATGGGCGCGATGGCCGCGAGGTTGCCGATCTGGAGGACGACGACCAGCGCGCCGGTGGTGCGGAGCACCTGGTTGGTCCACGTCGTGGTGATGCCCTCTCGGAAGTCGTCGAACCACGTCGTGGTGGGCGTGATCGGCCGGGTCGCATCGGGTTCGTCGATGGTCTGGACCAGTGCGGCCGCCGTGGAGAACGACAAGGCGTCGACCGCGAACGGGATCGCCGACGATGCCGCGAACAGCACGCTTCCGACGGGTGGACCGACGAGATCGTTGGCCACCAGTTCTGCGGTCTCGAGTTCGCTGTTGGCCCGCTCGAGCTCGGTGTCGTCGACGATGTCGGGGATCAGGGCGGGGGCGGCGGAGTCGGCGACCGCCTCGCCGAGGCCGAGGAGGAACGCTCCACCGACCAGGAACGGCACCGTCATCTCGTCGGCGATGAGAAGCGCAGCGATGCTCGCACCGACGACGGCACGGAACAGATGGGCTCGCACGATGAGCGGCGGTCGGGCATTGCGATCGGCGATGGTCCCGGCGACGACGCCGAACAGTGCGAACGGCAGCGTTCCCGCGGCGGCGACCAACGTGACCGTCGACGCCGACGTGGTCAGGCTGGCGGCGATCAACGGCACGGCCGCATTGCGCACGCCGTCGCCCGTGTTCGAGACCCAGGCCGACCCCAGGAGTTGCCGAAATGACCGGGGCAAACGGGGTTGGATGCGCAGATGTGCCCCCATCGGCCGTCGATCTTCGCGCAGATGCCGACGAGCCCGGACAATGCGCATGGGTGTGACGCATTCGTCGCCTCGTGGGCTTGCGGGGACCGCGAGCCACGGAGGAAACTCCGATGCAGCTCGCGCAGATCCACCCGGAGGAACGCAATGACCACCGTGACCGTCGCCGGCCAAGAGGTGCACGTGGTCGACCGTGGAAGCGGCGACCCGGTGCTGTTCCTCCATGCATTCCCGTTCAACGCGGCAATGTGGGAGTACCAGTTCGCCGACCTCGAGGTCGATCACCGAGTCGTCGGCATCGACCTGCCCGGCTTCGGTTCCAGCCCCGCACCCACCGACCCGAAGAAGGCGACGATGGGTGCATGGGCCGACCTGGTCGCCGGCGTCATCACCGAACTCGGGCTCGAGAAGGCGACGATCGTCTCGGCGTCGATGGGTGGCTACCTCACCTTCGAGCTGGTACGCCGTCACCGCGACCTGGTCGGCCCGCTGGTCCTGGTCGCCACCCGGTCGAAGTCGGACGACGTCGACACCTGGGAGAAGCGGACCGAGCAGCAGGATGCGCTCGCCGGCGGCGAGGACATCGCCACGCTCGCCAAGGGCATGGTCGAGAACCTCCTGTCGCAGACCTCACTCGACCGTCCGGAGTTGACCGACTACGTGCTGGCCCTCATGCAGCACAACCTCCCCGAGGGTTGGATCGCCGCACTCGAGGCGATGAAGAACCGTCCCGATGCCATGAGCGCGCTCCGTGGCCTCGACAATCCGACCCTGGTCGTCGCCGGCGCGCTCGACCGGGTCACACCCATGGCCGAGTCGAACCTGATCTCGAGCCTCGTCGACGACGGCGAGCTGGTCGTCATCCCCGACACGTCGCACCTTCCGAACATCGAGAATCCGCAGGCCTTCAACCACGCGCTCCGGACGTTCCTCGCCAAGATCGCAGCCGCTGAAGCGGCGCCCGAGGCCGACGACGATGTGGTGGACGGGCCGCCAGCCGACGATTCAGCGTCGTAGGTCGCGATAGCGGCGCAGCAGCGCCGTCGTGCTCGAGTCGTGGTCGCCGTCGGAACCGTCGGTGATCTCGTCGGCGAGCGTCGTCGCCAGGGCCTTGCCGAGCTCGACACCCCACTGGTCGAAGCTGTTGATCCCCCACAGAAAGCCCTGGGCCGCGACCTTGTGCTCGTAGAGGGCGATCAACTGCCCGAGCACCGACGGCGTCAGTTGTGGCGCCAGGATCGTCGTGGTCGGCACGTTGCCGGGGAAGGTGCGGTGCGGGACCAGGGCGTCGTCGACGCCGGCGGCTGCGACCTCGGCCGAGGTCCGCCCGAACGCCAGCGCCTCGGCCTGGGCCAGCAGGTTCGCGGTCAGCAGATCGTGGTTGGACGAGCCGGCGAGGAGATCGTCGGTGGGGCGTGCGAAGCCGATCAGGTCGCAGGGAACCAGCGTCGTGCCCTGGTGGAGGAGTTGGTAGAAGGCGTGCTGGCCGTTGGTCCCCGGTTCGCCCCACACGATCGACCCGGTGTCGTGGTCGACCGGGGTGCCGTCGAGGGCGACCCGCTTGCCGTTCGACTCCATCTCGAGCTGCTGGAGGTAGGCAGGGAATCGAGCGAGCGCGTCGCTGTAGGGCAGCACGGCCTGGGTCTGTGCACCGTGGAAATTCCGGTACCAGAGGTTCAGCAACGCCATGGTGACCGGAACACTGGCGAGTGGAGCCGTGGCCACGTGACGGTCGATGCGATGGAAGCCTTCGAGGAAGTCGCCGAACGCCTGGGGCCCGATGCCCAACAGCAACGAGAGTCCGATGGCCGAGTCGACGGAGTAGCGACCACCGACCCAGTCCCAGAACCCGAACATGTTGGCGGTGTCGATCCCGAACGTCTCGACGGCTTCGGCGTTGGTCGACAGCGCGACGAAGTGCGCGGCGACGCGGGCGTCGTCGCCCAGGCGGTCGAGGAGCCATGCCTTGGCGTGCTCGGCGTTGGTGAGCGTCTCGACCGTCGTGAACGACTTCGAGGCGACGATGAACAGTGTCGTGGGCGCATCGACGTGACGGAGCGCCTGTGCCAGGTCGTCGCCGTCGACGTTGGAGACGAAGTGCAGTTCGAGGTCGTCGCGCACCCACCGTCGCAGGGCAGTGGCCGCCATCGCCGGACCGAGGTCCGATCCACCGATCCCGATGTTGACGATCGAACGGATGGCGAGGCCGGTGGAACCGAGCCACTCGCCACCGCGGACCCGCTCGGCGAAGCTGACCATGCGGTCGAGCACCTCGTGGACCTGGGCGACCACGTCGACTCCGTCGACCACGAGTGAGGCGTTGCGTGGCCGGCGCAGCGCGGTGTGGAGTGCTGGCCGGCCTTCGGTGACGTTGACGTGCTCGCCGGCGAAGAGTGCTCGGAAGTGGCCGGCCACGTCGCGCTCGTCGGCAAGGCGGTGGAGCAGCGCGAGGGTCTCGTCGGTCACCCGGTGCTTGGCGTGATCGACATGGAGGTCGCCGGCGGTGGCCGCCATGGTCGTGCCACGATCCGGGTCGCGCTCGAAGAACGCGCGGAGATGCATGTCGCCGATCTCGCGGTGGTGTGCTGCGAGATCGGGCCACGCGCTCGTGTCGGTGATGAGGGGCGCCACGGCGCTGACCCTAGAGCGGCGCGGGATCGCCGTCGCGCGTTGCTCCCATCCACGACCGGTGGAGCCCCGCGTACACGCCTCCGGCGTCGACGAGTTGCTCGTGGGGACCCTGCTCGACGAGATGGCCGGCGTCGAAGACCAGTACGACGTCGGCCAGTTCCGCCGTCGACAGGCGGTGGGCGATGCTGACCACGGTTCGACCGGTCGCGAGCCGATCGAGGGCAACGGCGAGCGCCTGCTCGGTCTCGGGATCGATGGCGCTGGTGGCCTCGTCGAGCACCAGGATGCCGGGTTCGGCGAGTTGGGCACGGGCGAGCGCGACCAACTGGCGCTCACCCACGGACAGGTTCCCGCCGCGTTCGCCGACGTCGGTCTCGAGTCCATCGGGGAGACGGTCGAGCCAACCGCGCAGGCCGAGGCGGTCGAATGCCGCGCGGGCATCGGCGGTGGTGGCGTCGCCGCGGCCCAATCGGACGTTGGAGCCGACAGACCCACCGAAGAGGAAGCCGTCCTGGGGCACCATCCGGATCGCGTGGTGCCGCTGGGCGCCGCCCACGTCGCGGAGGTCGATGCCACCGATGCGGACGATGCCACCGGTGGGATCGGCGAGGCGACAGAGCAGCTTGGCGAACGTGGTCTTGCCCGAGCCCGTCTCGCCCACCACGGCGACGCTGGTACCGGCGGGGATGTCGACGTCGATGCCCCGGAGGACCGGAGGTCCGGTCCTGTACGAGAAGTCCATCCCCCGGGTGGTGATGCCGAGCGGCCCGTCCGCCAGTGCGAGCCCGGGCTCCGGATCGACCACGTCCACCGGCATGGCCAGCACGCCGAGGATCTTGCGCCACCCCGCGATCGCGGTCTGTGTCTGGTCGAACACCTCGGAGAGTTCCGACACCGGTGACAGCACGAGGTTGACGAGGAACAGGAAGGCGACGAGCTCGCCCGGTGACACGCCGAGCGCGCCACCGTGGATCGCGCCGACGCCGGCCACCAGCGCGAGGGCGAGCGACCCGAAGATGTCGCCCAGCGGGAAGAGCAGCGAGAAGTACATGCCGGCCTTGAGATGGGCCCGGTACTGGTTACGGATCGCCCCCCGGAGTCGCGCCCGTGTGCGGGTCTCGAGTCCGTAGGCCCGCACGACGGGTGCGCCGGTGACTGCCTCGGACACCTCGGCCAGGCTGGTCCCGACGGTGGTACGGACCTGGTCGTACGCGGCGAGCTGGCGCTTCTGGAGGATCCGCATGACCGGGATGAGCGGGACGAAGACGCCCACGACCAACAGAGCGAGCTGCCACGAATAGACGGCCATGACGATGATGGTTCCGACGATGATCGACGAGTTCACGATCCAGCTGACCGCGCCCCACTGCGTGAACTGCGCCAACGTCTCCACGTCGGAGGTGACCCGGGCAACCATCTCGCCCCGACGCGACTCGGTGTGATCGGCGATCGACAGTCGGTGGACGTGTTCGAACGTGCGGACCCGAAGGCCGTAGAGACTGTTCTCTGCGGCGGTGATCAGCCGGAGGTAGGTCGCGCGGCTCAGCCAGAACAGGCCAATGACGATGACCACCGCGACAGCACACGCCGGATAGACGAACCCGGGTCGGAAGCCGTCGTCACCGAGCACCCCGCGGTCGAGGATCTGCTGGATGAGGATCGGCACGGCCAGCCGTCCGCCGCCGCTGCCGACGGCCATGCCGACGGTGGCGACGATGCCGATCTTGAGCTCCGGGGTGGCAGCGATGCCCCGCCTCAGGACCGCGATCGCGCCGTCGAGATCGGGTGGCGCGTCGACGGCGTCGTCCGGTTGCCCGTCGCTCACGGGAGCTCGTCCTGTTCGTAGGCGCGCACGAGGGCGGCGTACGAGTCGTTGGCCGCCAGGAGCTCGGTGTGCGAGCCGTCGGCGGCGATCCGGCCGTCGTCGACGAAGAGGACCCGGTCGGCGAGTCGGATCGTCGCGACCCGGTGGGCGACCACGATGGTCGTGGTGTCCAGCTCCGAACGGAGACCATCGAGTATGCGCTGCTCGACGACCGGGTCGATCGCCGACGTGGCGTCGTCGAGCAACAGCAGCCGGGGGTGTCGCAGCATGGCCCGAGCGAGCGCGACCCGCTGACGCTGTCCACCCGACAACGTCACACCGCGCTCGCCCACGACCGTGTCGATCCCGTCGGCCAGATCGGTGACGAAGCCGGTCTGGGCGATGTCCATGGCCCACCGGAGCGTCTCTCCGGTGACATCGTCGCCGAGCGTCAGGTTCTCGTGCACGGTGTCGGCGAAGAGGAAGGTCTCCTGGAAGACGAGCGACACCGCGTCTCGCAAGTCGACCGGATCGACGTTCCGCAGTGGGACGTCGCCCAGTCGGATCTCCCCGGAGGTGGGGCGGGCAAGGCCGGCCAGCAAGGTGCACAGGGTCGACTTCCCGCTCCCCGTGGCGCCGACCACGGCGACGATCTCACCCGGCAGGATCGAGAAGGACACGTCGCGGAGGACCCCCTCGTTGCCGTACGCGAACGAGACTCGCTCCACGAGGAGGGGGAGCGGCCCGGCCGGCAGGGGGCGTCGCACCGTCTCGTCGGCCACGAGCACGGCATGGTCGGCGTGGTCGGTGTCCAGGACGTCGACGATCCGGTCACGCGACACGACGGAGCGTGGCAGCTCTTCGAGCAGGAATCCCACGACCCGCATCGGAAATGCCAGGATCGCGAACAGCGTCATGGCCTGGACGAGATCACCGGTGGTGATCGCTCCAGAATCGACCCGTGAGGCCCCGACCGCGAGGAGCGCGACGGTGCCGAGCACCGGCAGCGTCTCCAGACCGGGCTCGAACGCGGCGCGCAGTCGGCCGATGACCAGCCGCTCGCCCCGGAGATCCCCCGACGCCGCGCGCATTCGGTCGGCCTCCCGCTCCTCCAGTCCCAACAGCTTGACGACCAGCGCAGCCTCGAAACTCTCGTGAGCGACCGCACTGACCTCCCCGACGTGCGCCTGCGCCCTCGCCGACGGGCCCTCGACCCGGGTCGTGTAGAGCCGATTCATGATGATGAGCGTCGGGAACAGGAGGAGGCCGATGCCGAGCAGGAGCGGGTCGAGGACGGCGAGGTTGATCGACGCGAAGACGAGCAGGACGATCGCACCCAACGACAGGGGAAGTGGCTGCATGACGAAGCTCGAACGCTCGGCGTCGTTGTCGGCGTGTGCGAGCAGCTTGCCGGTGGGTTGGGTGTGGAAGAAGCGGAGCGGTTGGTCGAGGTAGTGGTCCGACAGACGGTCGAACCACTCCATCTGCATCCGTCGCGTGGCCATGACCCCGAAGTAGCGCCGGGCCACGACGCCGGCCGCCCGGGCCGCCGACATGCCGACGATCACGGCGCCGGCGACGAGGGCGGCGCGGACG
>JBBKVY010000012.1:0-2576 GCA_037968675.1 Acidimicrobiales bacterium
GGCCCGGCGAGCCTGCTGCCGCGACGAACGGAGCGCTCGGAGCTTCTGCTGGACGGGCGTCGGAAGCGCTCGGCTGGCTTCCTCGATCTCGGGGAGGGCTCCACGAGGGCCGTGGACCACGACGGCGCGCCCGGCGCGGACAAAGGGTTGCGTCCGTGCCGGGAGCCGTCGGGCCACAACGGTGGCGCGGGGGAGCGCGACACGCTCGATCTCCGCCAGCCCACGTCGACCGGCGCGGCGGATACGGAAGTCGGCGCTGGCGATCGCTCGCCGGGACAGACGCCGGACCCGGCGGCGCCACGGGCCGCCCTGGGTGACATCGGCGACCACTTCGACCCGCTGGGTGAGGTGATCGACTCGACCAGCGACCGTGTCGACGCCGGTCGAGATCTGGTCGAGACGCCCGTCGATCCGTGCGGCGTCCTCGGCGATACCGTCTGCCAATGCCCGCAACGAACGCAGGGCCTCCGTGAGCCTGGCCGGTGGCTCGTTCGCCACCTGTGACACCCGATCCTGGAGCTCTCGGACTCGGGCCTGGAGCTGCTGCTCGTGCGCTCGGTGCTCGTCTCGGAGCTTGCTCTCCCGTTGCGTGAGACGGTCGATCGCCGCCTGGCGCTGTTCGGCGTGACGGTCGGCCACGATGCCATCGAGCACGAGGCGCCGGACTCGTCCCTGGTTCGGCTCCGGATCGGGCGCCGGTGTGACGCCGGCGGCGGCGCACAAGTCTTGATAGAGCATCCGGATCCGAGGGCTGAGGCCGGCATCGATGAGGGCGACGCCGATGGAGTGGTGTCGTAGGTCGGACCGGACCGGAGCGGCGCCCGGGTCCAACCCGGCGAACTCGCACACCCTGGCCATCTCTGACTCGGGATCGGTGAAGAAGGAGTCGTAGTGCGTGACCAGCACCCGCTCGTGGGGCACGGACGTGAGGAAGGTCGCGTAGTACTGCTCCCACAGCGCCAGGGCCAGCGAGTAGGAGTTCTGGTTCCGGCGATTCAGCGAGAGTGCGACCTCCAGTGGGTGACGAACGCACAGGACGAAGCGCAGATCGGGTTCGAGGTCGAGCCAGAACGGCGCCGTGAGGCACAGCCGTGGGTCCTTGAACCCCCAACGGTCGTGTGGCCGAAGGCCGTCGAGCGCGCCTCGTGCCGACTCGACGACATGGGCGACGCGAGCGTCGTCGGCGGCAACGGGTGGCGTGGATGGCGGATCGTCCCATGCGCCACCCGTGCTCTCGAGGAGCTCGTCGTTGCACGCCACGATGGCCTTGTTCTCCCAGAAGCCTTCCGGGTTGTCGTCGGCCGCCTGGATCAACTCGTGGTTGTCGCCCAAGAGGTGCAGGCCCGAGTCGTGGAGGGCCCGTGTGATCATCGACGTGCCGGAACGGTGCATTCCCGTGATCGCGATGGGATGATTCCCTGACAACGTTGCTCCTCGACCTCCGTCCGGTGTGTGGAGGAGTGCGCACTTTAGCGTCGTCACCGGAACTAGGTTTGCGGTCCGTGCACGACCTGGGCGATCGGCAGACCGTGAGTGTCGTGGTCGTCGCTCACGACATGGCACGCGAGCTCCCTCGCACGCTCGCATCGCTCGGCGCGGTCAACCAACTCGGTATCGCGTCGAACGAGTACGAGGTCATCGTCGTCGACAACGGGTCGGCAGATGAACTCGACATCCCCGCTGGCGTCGGCATCGAGCGTCTTCGGACCCACCGTTTCTCGCCAGCGATGCCCTCGCCGGCACAGGCCGCGAATCACGGCCTCTCGATGGCAGAGGGCGCCCTGATCGGTCTGATCATCGACGGTGCGCGGCTCGCATCGCCTGGCCTGTTGGCGGGTGCTCGACGCGCCTCGCTCCTCGCCGACCGGCCAGTGATCACCGCACCGGCATTCCACCTGGGAGCGACGACGCACATGCGTGCGACCGAGGTCGGTCACGACCAGGCGACAGAGGACGAGTTGCTCACCCGGAGTGGCTGGGACGACGACGGCTACCGGCTGTTCGAGATCAGCACACCTGCGGGCTCGTCGGGACGTGGCCTCTTCGGTCCGATGGGGGAGAGCAGCAGCTTGTTCGCGCCGCGGTCGGTGTGGGACGAACTCGGCGGACTCGACGAGCGATTCGCGCTTCCCGGCGGGGGGTTGGTCAACCACGATCTGTATCGGCGGGCCTGCGGGCTGGACGGCGCCGAGTTGGTCGTCCTGCTGGGTGAGGCCACGTTCCACCAGTATCACGGGGGCGCGGCGACGTCAGGTCGCTACACGTGGGACGACATGCACGCGGAGTACGTGTCGATTCGCAACGGGCCGTACCAGCCACCGGCGAATCGCGCCACGTACGTCGGGTCGGTCCCGCCATCCGCGTTGCCGTATCTGGAGCGGTCGGCGCGCCAGGCGATCAACGCTGAGTCTCGTTGACGAATCGCGGCCACGGCGGGGCACGCCGAGTCGAGCCGACAAGGCTCGCTGACGTTGCAGGTAGCGTTGACCGGCCATGCCGACACGCATCATCGACGCTCGCGATCCGAGGACTCCGAATCTCTTCATCGCCGGCGCGCCGAAGGCGGGCACCACCTT
>JBBKVY010000013.1:0-8277 GCA_037968675.1 Acidimicrobiales bacterium
AGGCAACCGAGGACCGCGTCGTGATGGCGAAGGGTGGCAGGCCCGGGCGACGTGCGCGTCTCGAGAAGACCGATCGCCCACCGATGGG
The DNA here is from genome assembly GCA_037968675.1 of Acidimicrobiales bacterium. GTDB lineage: Bacteria > Actinomycetota > Acidimicrobiia > Acidimicrobiales > Salinilacustritrichaceae > Salinilacustrithrix. The sequence goes on from JBBKVY010000013.1 coordinate 89, forward strand.
TCCGCAGGACCCGGCGAGCGGCGTGTGCACGCCGTCGCATCGACTCCTTCCAGTCGGCGCCCACCACCGGGAGGTCGAACTCGACGAAGACCAGGTCGACCATCCCGTCGAGCAGATCGTCCTTGTTGGCCACATGGTTGTACAGCGACATGGCCTCGACGCCGACCGCGTCGCCCAGCTTGCGCATGCTCATGGCCGCGAGGCCGATCTCGTCGGCGAGGGCGACCGCGGCACGCAGGACGCTCGGTCGGTCGAGACGTGGTCGTGGCTCGGTCGTGGTCGACATCGCACGCTCCTTCAGTTTCTCCCCTTGACGAACTTACAGCATAAGTGTGACACTTACAGTGTAAGCAACATGCGGACAACGGCCGCAGCCCGGACGAATGAACGAACGACGAACGAGGACCAATGCAGACCATGACCCCCAACGCAGCCGCCACCACGATGCGAGCCGCCCGCCACGAGCGCTTCGGCACCGATGCCGCCGACGTGGTCTCGGTCGGCTCCACCGAGATCCCGACCGTCGACGCCGACGAGGTGCTCGTCCGTGTCCATGCCGCCGGCGTCGACCGCGGTGTCTGGCACCTGATGGCCGGGCGTCCCTACGTCGTCCGCGCCGCCGGTTTCGGCATCCGGGCGCCGAAGAACACGACGCTCGGCATGGATCTGTCGGGCACCGTGGTGTCTGTCGGCGCCGCCGTCGTCGGCTTCCAGCCCGGCGAGGAGGTGTACGGGATCGGCACCGGCACCTACGCCGAGTACGCGGTCGCCAAGGCATCGAAGCTCGCTCCCAAGCCGAGCACCCTCGACCACCAGCAGGCGGCAGCCGTGGCGATCTCGGGGCTCACCGCGCTCCAGGCCGTTCGCGACCAGGCCGAGATCCGTCCCGGCCAGCGCGTGCTGGTGGTCGGGGCGTCCGGTGGGGTGGGCTCGTTCGCCGTGCAGATCGCCAAGGTGTTCGGCGCCGACGTGACCGGCGTCGCCAGCACGTCGAAGGTCGACTTCGTCCGTTCCCTCGGCGCCGACCACGTCATCGACCACACGACGACCGACTTCACCGAGGGACCCCTGCGCTACGACGTGATCCTCGACACCGGCGGCAACCGGCGTTTGTGCGATCTCCGTCGCGTCCTCGCCGAGGACGGCACGCTCGTCATCATCGGTGGCGAAGGCGGTGGGAAGTGGCTCGGTGGCACAGACCGGCAGCTCCGGGCGATGGCGCTGTCGCCGTTCATCTCGCAACGCCTGAGGACGTTCATCTCGTCGGAGAACGGCGAGGACCTACGAGAACTGACGACGCTCATCGAGTCCGGACAGATCGCGCCGGCGGTCGAGCGGACGTTCCCGCTCGACCAGGTGGTCGAGGCCATCGGCCACATGGCCTCGGGACGGACCCGCGGCAAGGTCGTGTTGACCATCGACTCTCGGACGCCGTGACCCGAGGACGTGCTCAGAGGAAGTCGGCCAGGCGGTCGAGGATCGCCGTCCACGCCGGGTGCGCCGGGTCGTTCATGTCGAAGTGGTCGGCGCCCTCGATCACCACGAGCTCGGCGGGATCGCCGGCGGCGACGGCTGCGGCGACGTACGCCTCCGATTGTGCGAGCGGCACGTTGCCGTCGGACGTGCCGTGCACGGCGACCACCGGGATGCCGATCGGCAGGAGGTCGATCGGAGAGGTCAGCGCGTAGTGCTCGGGCTCCTGCGCCGGGGAACCACGGAGCAGGTCCGGACAGGCCGACCCACCGACCCGCTCCTCGGCACACGAGACGAGGTCCAGCACGCCGGCCTGTGGGAACGCGACGAGCGGGCGAACGGCCGGGCCGGCCCACGGGGCATCGGCGGGAAGAGCTCCCCTGCTCGCCACCCAGGCGGCGAGGTGCCCGCCGGCCGAGTGACCGACGACCGCCACCTTGGTGATGTCGAGACGCGGGTCGTCGAGGGTCGCGAGGTGGTCGACCGCTGCCGCGACATCGTCGAACGTCTGCGGGTAGCCGCCTGCTCCGCCGACCCGCCGGTACTCGATGTTCCACGCCGCATAGCCCGCGTCGGCGAGCGACTCGGCCAACCCGTCCATCAGGTCCAGCGCGAACTGCTGGAGCCAGAACCCGCCGTGCACGAGCACGACCACGGGTACGGGCTGCGTCGGGTCGGCGGGGACCCACAGATCGGCGACCTGATCCTCCTCGTCGCCGTACCGGATCCGTTCGGTCGCCATGCCTGCGCCCCCGGTCGCGGTCGCTGTCGGTGTTGCGTCGTCTCCACACGCCGCCAGCGCGCCGGCGGCCGCCGTCGCAGCCAGGAAGCGGCGTCGACTGAGCATCGTCTTCGCCGCAACCATCGTGGGCAGTCTGCCGGTCGGCGGCGATACCGTCAGCCCATGGTTGAGCACAGGCTGGAACAGTGACCGGCGATCCGATCCTCGACGTCGACCTCCTGGCGTTCGAGCAGGGGGACGCTGCGGCTCGTCGGGCCGTGGTCGACGGCGTGATGCAGAGTCTCGCCACCGGCTTCGTGTTCTGCGACACCGACCTGTCCGAGACGATGCTCGACGAGGCCTACGGGATGCTCGAACAGTTCTTCTCGAAGGACCAGGAGACCAAGGACCGTTCCCTCGCGCCGGGCACCCACGGTCAGGCCGGCTATACGGGCCTGCTGGTCGAGACCGCGGCCACGTCTGACATGCCCGACTGGAAGGAGATGCTCAACTGGGGTCCGACCATCCCGGAGGGGCATCCGATGCGGCGCAAGTACCCCCACCGCTTCCACGAACCCGTCCTGCCCGAAGACGCCGTGCCCGGCATCACGAAGGTGTTGACCGAGTTCCACGACCAGGTCTTCGATCTCCAGCGCCGGTTCCTGCACGTCGTCGCCACCGGCCTGCGGGCACACGAGAACTTCTTCGACCCGTTGCTGACCGACGGTCCGGTGTTGAACCGAGCCATCCGGTATCCACCGATGTCGAGCGCCCCCGCCCCCGGCGGGAACGGTCTGGCGCCCCACGTGTGGGCAGGGTCGCATGCCGACATCAACCTGACGACCGTCTTGCCCCGGGCGACGTCGAAGGGTCTCCAGGTCGAGACCGGTGGTGCGGGAGAGACCGTCTGGGTCGATGCCGCTCCCCCGGACGAGCACGTCATCATCAACACCGGGATCATGCTCGAGCGCATCTCGAACGGCATCATCCCCAGCGGCTGGCACCGCGTCGTGGCCGACCCCGACCCTGAGACCGGGAACATGGACGGCGAGCGCTACTCGGTCGTGCAGTTCTGCCATCCCACACCGTGGACGATCCTCGCACCACTGCCGTCGTGTGTGACGCGCGAACGCCCGGTCCGCTACGCCGGCATCGAGGCCGCCGACCTCCTCGATCAGGTCCTCTACGAGATCAACCTCGTCGAGGACGCCCGCCGCGTCGACTGAGTTGCCACGTCGGAGGTGACGATGAGCGACACGGCGACACCAGCACTCGATCCACGGCGTGGCCGCCGACGACGCCTGGTGGTGATCGGGCTCGTCGTGACGGCGTTCGTCGTCGCCCGACGGTCCGGCCTCACCGATCTCCTCGGTGACGAGGAACGGTTGGAGGAACTGGTCGACGAGGGGGGCTGGATCGCGCCGTTCGCCTACACACTCGTGTTCACGTTGCTGGTCCCCGTCGGCGTCCCCGGACTCGTGTTCGTCCTCCCTGCCGCCGTGGTTTTCCCTGCCCCGGTGGCGATCGTCGTGTGCCTCGTCGCCGGTTACGCCTCCTCTGGCGCGGGTGTCTGGTTCGCCCGCACCGTCGGCCGCGAGACGGTCGAGGCACGGATGCCCGCGAGCTTTCGGAAGTGGGACGAACGCATCGCCCGACGCGGACTGCTCGCCGTCGTCGGACTCCGGACCGTCACCTACCTCGCTGCTCCGGCCGACTGGCTCCTCGGCCTCTCGTCGATCTCCACCCGTACCATCGTGATCGGCACCGGCGTCGGGCTGATCCCGCCGACGGTGCTCTACGTCGTCGCCGGCGGCGGCGTGCTGGACCTCATCCTCTAGGTTGCCCGGATGGCCGAACACGACCTCACCGAGAAGCCCCACGTCTACGTCCCACCGGGCGAGATGCCTCCCATCAAGTTGATGGTCGAGGACCTCGTCGAGGGCGAGGGTCCCGAGGCCGCCAGCGGCGATTCGGTCGACGTGCACTATGTCGGTGTGTCGTGGAAGACCCGCCAGCAGTTCGATGCCAGCTGGGACCGCACCGAGGCGTTCAGCTTCCGACTCGGCGCCGGCATGGTCATCTCCGGCTGGGACGAGGGCGTGCAGGGCATGAAGGTCGGCGGACGCCGACGCATGGTCCTCCCGCCCGACAAGGCGTACGGCAAGCAGGGCGCCGGCGGCGTCATCGGCCCCAACGAGACGCTCGTCTTCGTGGTCGACCTCCTCGCCGTCAGCTGACCGCCGCACCGACGCCGCTTCGACGTCCTCCGCCAGCACGTGGGCGACCGGATCGGCCTGTGACCGCCCGCGAAACGTCGCGAGCACGGGGTCTGGCTGTCACCACGTCTGGATAGCGTCGAGAGGATGCACCTGGGGCCTCGAACCGAAGCGACCTTCGTCGCCGGTGCTGTCGGCCGCCGTGGGACGGTGGCGTTGTGGGTCCCCGACGACGAGGAGAAGCGGCCGGACACCCTGACGCTGGTGCTGGCCGACGGTCCTGCTGACGTAGCCGCGGAACAGTTCCCGGTGGCCGACCTGATCGGGCCGCTGGCAGCGCTCGCCGCCGACGAGGACGTCCGACCGTCGGTCCGGGCGCTGTCCGTGGCCACCCGTCTCGCGCTCGATCTCGTCAGCCGTGGTCGGCTCCTCCCGTCGGCAGCGGCCGACGGCACGGACACCTGGCGAATCGGACCGCTCGACGTCGACGATCGCACCCGCCTCACCCAACTCGCCGACGCGCTGCCACCCGCCGTCCATGCCGTGCCCACCGACGAACCGGGCCGCATCGTCTCACCGCATGTCCTGACCACCACCTATCTCGATGCCGTGGCCGACGCCTTCGTCCGCACGTCTTCGGCGCCGGCAATGGCCGGATCCGAGGCCTTTGCCGCGTCGACGATCACCGATGTGACCGCGGTCGAGTCGTGGCTCAGCTCGGTCACCGCCGGCACGGGTGGCGACACGATGCTCGGGCTGCGGGTCGAGTTGCCGAAGCCGAAGCCGAAGAAGCAGCCGGAACACGATGGCGAGCACGACGAGGACGACATCCCCGATCCGTACGAGGACCGCGACGACCTCGCGCCCGAGATGGACCACGAACCGGTGCGGTGCGTGCTCCAGGTCCAGAGTCGCGTCGACCCGAGCCTGGTACTCGACGCGTCGCAGTTGTGGACCGCCCCCGACGCAGTGATCGCCCGATTCGGAACAGACGTCGAGACCGATCTCCTGCTCACGCTGCGGCGCGCCGCTTCGGTGTGGCCGCCCGCTGGCCGGTTGCTGCAGGAGGCCACCCCGGAGGAACTCGAGCTCGCCGACGACGAGGTCGAGGCGCTGTTCGGTCCCGTCGCCGACGACCTGGCTGCTGCCGGGCTGCCGGTGCTGTGGCCGTCGGAGATCTTCGCCGCCATCGAGCTGCGACCGGTGATCGGCACGGCGCAGCCCGAGGCGGTGAGCAGCAGCGGCCTCGACCTCGATTCGATCGGCGAGGTCCGGTGGGACGCCACCGTCGACGGCGCCGGGCTCACCGAGAGCGAACTGCTCCAGCTCGCCCAGGCGAAACGACCAGTGGTCCGACTCCGCGGGCGCTGGGTCCGAGCCGATCCCGCTCGGCTCCGGAAACTCCACGAACGCACCGAGGTCGGCCTGGGCGACGTGCTGGCCGCGGCGTTGTCGGGGACCGTGTCGGTCGAGGGACACCAGGTCGAGGCCGAGCTCACCGGCCCGCTGGTCGACCTGGCCGAACGACTCCACCAGGTCGACGGCGTCCGAGCGCGCGCCGTCCCCGCCGACCTCGACGCCGAGCTCCGCCCGTACCAGGAGCGCGGCCTGGCATGGTTGGCCGAGATGGCCGACCTCCATCTCGGCGGTGTGCTGGCCGACGACATGGGGCTCGGCAAGACGATCCAGGTTCTGGCGCTGCATCTCCTCCGCCGGGGGTCCGGTCCGACGCTCGTGGTGTGCCCGGCAACGCTCATGTCCAACTGGGAACGCGAGGCGGCCAAGTTCACCCCAGGCGTGGACGTGCAGCGATACCACGGCACAGGACGCAGTCTCGACGAGGTGATCGCCGCGGGCGCCGAGAACGAGGGGATCGTGGTGTGCACCTACGGGATCGCACGACGCGACGCCGCCGCACTCGCGGACATTCCGTGGGGACTGGTGGTGGCCGACGAGGCCCAGGCGATCAAGAACCCGATGTCACGCACGGCTCGCGCCCTGCGGACCATCCCGTCAACCGCACGTTTCGCGCTCACCGGTACACCGGTCGAGAACCGTCTGTCCGACCTCTGGGCGCTCCTCGACTGGACGACACCCGGCCTGCTCGGGAAGCTCGACGACTTCCAGCGCGAGGTGGCGACGCCCATCGAGCGTGAGCGGGACGAGGAAGCCACCGCCCGACTGACGGCCGTCGTCCAGCCCTTCCTCCTGCGCCGGCGCAAGACCGATCCGCACATCGCGCCCGACCTCCCACCCAAGACCGAGACCGACCACTTCGTCGGCCTGACGGTCGAGCAGGCGACGCTCTACAAGGCAGTGGTCGACGAGTTGAAGGACGACGTCGAGGAAGCCGACGGCTTCGATCGCAACGGCCTGGTCCTCAAGCTCCTGACTGCGCTCAAGCAGATCTGCAACCACCCGGCGCAGTACCTCGCGCAGGACGGCCCCATCACCGGGCGGTCGGGGAAGCTCGATGCCGTGTCCGATCTCCTGCCGGTCATCGTCGACGAGGGCGACGCGGCGCTCGTCTTCACGCAGTACGTCCACATGGGCCACCTCCTGTCCGCGCACCTCGACACGATGGGGATCGAGTCGCAGTTCCTCCACGGATCGGTGCCGGTGCGACAGCGCGAGACCATGGTCGACCGGTTCCAGGCGGGCGAGTTCCCCGTGTTCGTGATCTCCCTCAAGGCCGGTGGCACCGGACTCAACCTCACCCGGGCGACGCATGTGTTCCACTACGACCGCTGGTGGAATCCTGCGGTCGAGGACCAGGCCAGCGATCGGGCGTGGCGCATCGGTCAGGACCGGCCGGTGCAGGTGCACCGCATGGTGTGTGAAGGAACACTCGAGGAACGCATCGCGAAGATGTTGGAGAACAAGCGGGCACTGGCCGACTCGGTCATCGTCGGTGGCGAGACCTGGGTGTCACAGCTCGACGACGACGAGCTGTGGGCGCTCATCGACCTCGGTGGATCCGCAGGCGTGTCGTGAGCCGGCAGTTCGGGACGACGTGGTGGGGAAAGGCATGGATCGACGCGCTCGAGGGCATCGCCGGCGGGTCGACCGGCCGGTTGAGTCGCGGCCGGACCTATGCCCGCCAGGGACGAGCCGAGGACCTGACGATCCGACCCGGGGCCGTCACCGGCTTCGTCCAGGGAACCGAACCCGATCCGTACGAGGTGTACCTCGATGTGCGCGAGTTCCGCGAAGACGAGTGGGACACCGTGTTCGATGCCATCGCCGCGAAGGCGGGACACGCCGCTGCCCTGCTCGACGGCGAACTCGACCCCGGCGTGGTCGAGGACGCGGCCGCGGTCGAGGTCGAACTGCTCCCTCGGGCTCGAGACCTCCGTACGGCCTGTTCGTGCCCCGACCACGTCGACCCCTGCAAGCACGCTGCTGCGGCCTGCTACCTCGTCGCCGACGCGCTCGACGCCGACCCGTTCGTGTTGCTGCTGTTGCGGGGACGACGACGCGACGAGGTCCTCGAAGGCGTCCGCGAGCGACGATCAGCCGATGGCGCATCCAGGCCCGCTCGCGAGGGTGGCGACGCAGGAGACGTGGACGGCGACACCGAGGAGCTGGACGGCGTCGATGCCGCCCTCGCATGGGCACGAACGCCCGGTGAGCTGCCCGCGGTCCCGCTGGTCGCGAACGCGCCGAGTCGCCCGGCCGCGTGGCCGAGTGATCCCCCGGCCCATGCCCCCTTCGACGGCCACGGCCTGCGGGCCCTCGTCGCCGACGCGGCCCGTCGAGCGTGGGACCTGTGCGCCGGC
>JBBKVY010000014.1:0-12710 GCA_037968675.1 Acidimicrobiales bacterium
TGGCGGTGGATTCGCCGAGGTTGTTGTTCGACATGTTGGAGAGTTTTGAGGAGGCCGGGCTCCGTCGTGTGATCGAGGGGTATCTGGGCGAGCGACCGGCGATCTCGGCCCAGAAGTGCACGTTGCGGAGGGCGACGCCGGACGTTCCCGGCGCCTGGCATCAAGATGGCCGGTTCCTGGGCGATGTTCGAGCCTTGAACGTGTGGTTGTCGTTGTCGACCTGCGGGGATGATGCGCCGAGTCTCGACGTCGTGCCTCGACGGCTCGATTCCTTCGTCGACGCCGGAACGGAGGGAACACTGCTCGATTACGAGGTCGCTCGATCGGTTGCTGAGGACGTGGCTGGTGAGGAAGGCGTCGTTCGTCTCTCGTTCGCGCCGGGGGATGCCGTGCTGTTCGACGATCTGTTCCTGCACCAGACCGGTTCGGACCCGTCGATGTCCGATGACCGGTACTCGATCGAGAGCTGGTTCTTCGGCCCGTCGGCCTACCCGCCAGCGTACGTTCCGATCGCTTTCTGACGTCGTGAACGACACTGGCGGGAGGGACGCCCCGAGCGTGGTCGCCTCGGCCATGGCCGGCACGACCGCTGAGTACGATGTCGGCGATGCGGAGGAGGAGAACGGATCCACGCCGAGTGATGATGCGCTCGATCCGCGCTCGACATCCGGGTTTTCGACGTGCAGTCCTGGCCGATGCACGAGTCACCGCGACCTATCGGGGCGAGCGGGTCCGCTTCCGGTCTCGCGTCGACGCGGTGGTCCAGGTGCTCCGTCTCTGCTGGGTCACCGATGCGTTCGGTGCCCAGGTGCTCTATCGACTGAAGGCACGCCTGCAGGCCCTGGGTGTTCCGGTGCTACCCCGCCTCGCCCATCATCTCGCGATGATGGTCTCGCAGGTCTCGATCGGTGATCCGGTCGTGGTCGAGCCAGGTGTGTACATCATCCATGGCCAGACGGTCATCGACGGTCTCGTCGAGATCGGCGCCGGTGCGGTGATCGCCCCGTGGACGACGATCGGTCTTCGGGCGGGCAACATCGAGGGTGCCACGATCGGGCGGGGTGTGCACGTCGGGACGGGGGCCAAGGTGATCGGGCCGGTACACATCGGCGAAGGCGCACAGATCGGCGCGAATGCCGTGGTGAACAGTGATGTGGCCGCAGGTTCCGTCGTCGTCGGTGCTCCGGCACGGCCACTCCGTCGTTGAGTCCCGCCCGCTTTCGTTCGTGTACTGATGCTGGCTCGGAGGTCAGGAGGGTTTCGGCGACGGTTGGTCGATGTCGCGAGCGGCCAGGACCATGGTGGCCACCGGGGGGATCATCCTGACCTCTCGTTCGGCCGGCGATGGCGCGTCGGCGGCCGGCGAGAGCCAGAGGATGTCAGGACGAGTTCCATCACCGGCGATCTCATTCGCGAACTGCATGATCCCGAACACCTCACGAACGCTCACACCGAATCGGTCGGCCAGCGCGGAGGCGATCGCCGGCGTTCCGGCGATCGAGGACTCCGCGACCCGTGTGACCATCCGTCGAGCCGGCTCGTCCAGCAGCGCCAGGAGCTCGCTCATCGCGTCGAGGTCCCAGGCCTGGGGCGAGCCGCGCAAGCCGACTTGGAGCAGGAAGATCCGGACCGGCTCGAGGAGATGGGCAGGAACCGGGACGGATACCCACGCGGTGTCGGCGGCGTCGCCAGCCGTGCCTCCATCGACCACGTCGATGACTGTAACGCTTCCGGACCACGTGACCGACCCTCACGGCCACGAGCGACACCGGGTTCATCTGCCGGTGGGGATGGCCAACCAGCGATTGCTATCGTCCCTGATCCGTGACCATTCGAGGGAGACAGTGAAGCTCACAGCGATGAATCGTCGAAGTGGTCACCGACATCTGCGACGCGGGATGCCGCAGCGAGGCCACCACGCTCCTCGCGACTTGACGTAGCGATGTTCCCCCTCTGGGATCGTGTCATCGCACCCGTGATGGATGCCGTATCGCCCACCCGCGTCATCGAGATCGGTGCGCTTCGCGGCGAGACCACCGCGTTGATGCTGGAACGGCTGGGACCGGACTGCGAGTTGCACGTCATCGACCCGGTGCCCCAGTTCGATCCGGCCGAACACGAGCGGCGCTTCCCGGGACGGTACGTCTTCCATCTGGGTGTCAGCCACGACGTGCTGCCCGAACTCGCGCCAGCCGACGTGGCGCTCGTCGACGGTGACCACAACTGGTTCACCGTCTACCACGAGCTACGGATGCTGGCGCAGACCTCGCGTGATGCGGGAGTTCCGCTGCCTGTGCTCATCCTGCACGACGTTGGATGGCCCTACGGCCGCCGCGACCTGTACTACGAACCCGGACGCATCCCCGACGAGCACAGGCAGCCGTACCAGGTCGCAGGCATGCGTCCGGGAAAGTCCGAGCTCGTACACGGAGGGATGAACCGGGACCTCGCAAACGCCGATCACGAGGGCGGGCCCCGAAACGGAGTGTTCACGGCGCTCGAGGACTTCATCGCCGAGCACGACGAGGCCGTACGTCTCCTGGTGCTGCCGGCGTACTACGGCCTGGCGATTGCCGTCGAGGAGACTGTGCTCGCTGACCAGCCCGCATTGGCGGCGCTCCTCGACCGCTGGGCCAGCGAGGAGGGAGCGCGTGAGTTGGTCGACGTACTCGAGGGCATTCGCGTCGGCGAGGCCATGTTCACCCAAGCGTGGGTACGAGCACTCGAGGAGAAGATCGGTCGCGGAGCGGCGCGGTTCCTCGGCGTCGTCAAGGCGGCGCTCCTCGACGAGCACTACCTCGACCACGAGGTGCGAATCGCGTACCTCGCTCGCCTCCTCGGTTCCAGCGAGACACCCCCAGATCTCTCACCGCTCCGCGACCCGAGCCGCGCCCTGCGCGCAGACCACGCCCGCATCGCACAGGCACGGCAAGACGGGCGAGTCGTCGATGGTCAGCAGAGCATCTCTCACTTCCCCTACGCAGACATGGGGAGGGCCCAGCTCGATCATCTCGAGGCATCACTCGACCGCGTCCGTGCCGACGGAGTCGAGGGCGGCTTTGCCGAGATCGGAGTCGGCCGGGGTGGCGGTGCGATCTTCATACGCGCCTACCTCGCAGCCCACGAGTTGACCGACCGAAAGGTGTGGGTCGTCGACGAATTCGTGCAAGCCGCCTCGGACCCGGCTGACGCTGTACGGGCCGTGAGCGCCGATCTGAACCAGGTTCGTGACGGTTTTGCTCGATTCGACCTCCTCGACGACACCGTGCGGTTCCTGCAAGGAGACCCTGCGCGGTTGCTGGCCGAGGCGGACTACGGCGAGCTTGCGCTGGTCCGATTCGGGCCTCGCGCGGGACCGGAGTTGACGAGCACCATCGAGGCGATTCATCCCCACCTGGCGGACGGTGCAATCGTCGTGGTCAGCGGAACGTCCGATCCACGCGTGATGGACGAGGTCGTCAGCGCACGGGCCGCGCTGGGCATCGAGGCTCCACTGGAGGACGTGGACTGGAACGCGGTCTCGTGGACGTCGGCAGGCAGCGCTGCCAGGGTCGAGCCTGTTTCAACCGCGCCCGCGGTGTTCCCGGTGCAGCCGGACGGAGCCGTTGATCTGTCGGTCGTGGTCGTGATGCACGACATGCAACGCGAGGCGCAGCGCACGTTGCGATCGCTCTCACGCTCGTACCAGCATTCCCTTGACGACGTCTCCTATGAGGTGCTCGTCGTCGACAACGGTTCCTCGCAGAGCCAGCGCCTCACCGCAGAGCAGGTTCAGTCCTTCGGCACCGAGTTCCATCTCGTCGACATGGGTCCGGAAGCGGGACCCTCTCCGACGAGAGCGCTGAACACCGGGGCTCGGGCAGCGCGCGGGCGCAACCTCGCCTTGATGATCGACGGCGCCCACGTGCTCACACCCGGTGTGCTCCACAACGGACTGCTCGCACTGGCGACCTACGAGCCGGCGGTCGTGGCCACCCAACAGTGGTACGTGGGGCCCGGCCAGCAGAACGAGATGCTCCACGAGGGGTACGACCAGGCCGTCGAGGATCGGCTGTTCGACCGCATCCATTGGCCCGTGGACGGATACCGACTGTTCGACGTCGGCCATTTCATCGGTGAGCGTGACTGGTTCGACGGCATCATGGAGAGCAACTGCTTGTTTGTTCCCAAGACCCTCTTCGACCAGGTGGGGGGCTTTGACGATGCGTTCTCGATGCCAGGCGGCGGCTACGCGAATCTCGACATCTTCGAGCGGCTTGCACTCACGCCGGGCGTGAACGTCGCCAGCATCCTCGGTGAAGGGTCGTTCCACCAATTCCATGGCGGAACGACCACCAACGTCCCCGACGTGAGCGAGCACCGTGATCGCGTTGCTTCGTATGGCGCCCACTTCGCCGAGCTACGCGGGAGACCGCTGCTCGGCCTCGACCGTGCGGTGCACTTCGTTGGTTCGCTGGCTCGACAGCCGACTCGTCGGACCAGATCGCGTCGGTACATCGAGGCGAGCCGCCGCACGCTGGCGGATCCTGTCGCCCACGATGCCGGTCAATCCGGGTCACCGGTCGCCGACGAACTGAAGCTGGCGGCGATCGAGGCCTCGTGGGACCAGGGATCTTGGCGATCGGCCACATGGCTCGGTCACCCGGTGTTCCGTCACCCCGCGGACCTTCACTGCTATCAGGAACTTTTCGTCGCCAGCAGACCCGAGGTCGTCGTCGTGACCGGCGACGACCCCGGGCTGGGTGGTCGGGCACTCATGTTTGCGTCGATCGCCGACGCGATCGGTTCCGGCCGTGTGGTAGCCATCGGGACGGGCTCTGATCTGGTGATGCCCGAGCACCCACGGATCGACCACGTGGACGGCAGCGCCGACGACGAGGGTGTCGCGCAGGAGTCCGTCGGGCTCGTGGCTGACGACTCGGCGATGGTCCTGCTCGGTCTGGGCCCCCGGCGTCGCGTCATCGAGGCGTTCGAACACTACGAGCCGCTCGTGCAGGTCGGGGGATCCGTGGTGGTGGAGAACACGGTCGTCAATGGCCGTCCAGCTGCTCCCGGGTTTGGGCCGGGTCCGCTGGAAGCGGTGTTCGCGATCCTCTCCGCGCATCCGGATTTCGTCACCGACCGGTCCGTCGAGCGCTACACGCTGACGTTCAACCGGGGTGGGTACCTTCGGCGGATGGCGCCGAAGTGATCGTCGAACCGGGTCGACGATTCTTCTTCGTCCACTTGCAGAAGACCGCCGGCACCACGCTGTTCCGCAGGCTCAGGCACCACTTCGGCGCCCACGCCGTGTACCCGATGCCGCAGTATCAGGGTGAGGTCGAAGCAACGCTTGACGTCGAGTTGTTGACGCAGCGCTTTGCGGATCACGCGGACGAGATCCAGCTCGTTACCGGACACTTTCCCCTGTGCGTCACCGAGTTGCTCGATGCCGAGTTCACGGTGCTCACCCTGCTCCGGGAGCCGGTCGAGCGGGCGCTGTCATTCCTGCGCCACCAACGTGAGGTCTCGCCGCAGTTCGCAGAATCTGCGCTCGAGGAGATCTACGAGGATCCGCTGTGCCGTGAGGCGCTGCTGCGCAACCACATGGTGCGCATGCTCTCCATGACGACCGACGAGATGACCGATGGTGTGCTCACCCAGGTCCCCGTGGACGATACGCGACTCGAGACCGCACGACGGAACCTTCACGATCGCATCGACACCGTTGGGGTGCAGGAGGACTTCGAGGCGTTCTGCCGCGTCCTGACGGCGCGGTACGGGTGGAAACTCGGTCCGTCGCACCGAGCGAATCAGACGGCGCCGGTCGAGACGTCCGACGCCTTCCGGCAACGGATCGCGGTGGACAACGCGATGGACGCCGAGCTGTACCGCTCCGCGGTGGAGCTGTGGCAAAAGCGGAAAGCCGTGTCGTCACCGTGATCCGGGATCCGGCTGATCACGATCACGGCGTTGGGTTAGCGTTCCGGCCATGATGCTGGACGCCTCGGAAGTCGATCGCACGTTGTCCGCTGCCTCGGACCTGGCCCGAGACGGCCGTGGGCTTGAAGCGATCGAGCGCCTGTCGAACAGCTATGCGGTCCAAGCCGATCCTCGGATCGCACGTCGCCTGGTCGAGGTTCGGCACGAAGCGTTCGCCGAAGTCTCCAAGCTTCCGGGGAGGGACGCATGGCCGCCGGTCTTCGCCGACCCCTTTCCTGGTCAGGACGGGCTCATCGACATCGCACCCGACGAGCTCAGCGGAGACGTGCTCGGTGGCGCCATCACCCACCATGGATGCCTTCGAGTCAACGGTCTGATCGACCTGGACACGGCCGAAGGCTTTCGCGACCGGATCGAGTCCGCGTTCGCGGCGCGAGATCGTTTCGTCGCCGGCGCGGCGCTCGAGGTCGATGCGCCGTTCGTGCCCTTCGGCCCCGGCCGGTTCAAAGCCGAGGTGTTCGGGCGAAACCTGTTCGTGCGCGCCGTCGACACTCCGGACGCACTCTGTGACCTCGTCGACATCTTCACCGCCACCGGTATCAAGGCTGCGGTGGCCGAGTATCTCGGGGAGCGGCCGGCCATGATCGCCAACAAGTGGGTTCTTCGTCGGTCCGACGGCGGAATGGCGCTGACCGACTTCCATCAAGACGGTGCCTTCCTCGGGGACGGGATCCGCACCGTCGACTGCTGGATTGCGCTGTCGGACTGCGGCCCGGGGACAGGCCGTCCGGCGGTCGATCTCTTGGCCGGACGAGTTGACGACATCCTCCCGACCGGCGAGAGCGGCGCGGCGTTCACGTGGTCCCTGGCCGAGCAGACCGTGCTCGATGCAGTGCCCGATCTGCGCATCGAGAGTCCTGTCTTCACTGCCGGCGATGCGCTGTTCTTCGACGAACGGCTGCCGCATCGAACCAGCGTCGGCGTCGATCTCGGCACTCGGTACGCCATCGAGTCGTGGTTCGTGGCCCCGTCGTCCTATCCCGAAAAGCACGTGCCCATCGTGCTCTGACCGGATCGGCCACGGGAGCGATCGGCGATCTCGCTCCCTATACTCCGCCGGTGCCCGAGACCGATGGAGCCACCTCGCGAGCGGGCAAGCTGGCCCGACGCCGGGCGGGACGGGTCAGGCGCGCCCGCCGCCTGTACGAGGCGCTGTCGCTGCCCTTCCTCACCGCGTTCCTCCTGCACGACCCGCGCTCCGGCGATGCATACGGCCTCACGTGGCGGAGACGGGCCCGGCTGGTCTGGCGGATGTATCGCACGGGCCGGAACATCGAGACCGGCACGTCGTTCCGCGCCCATGTGGCGATGGCGGCGAAGATCTTCGCGATTCCACCGTCGGTCGAGGGCGTGATCGTGGAGTGTGGCGCGTGGAAGGGCGGCACGACGGCCAATCTGTCGTTGGTCGCCGACATCGTCGGCCGGACGCTGGTGGTCTACGACTCGTTCGAAGGACTTCCCGAGCCCGCCGCGGGCGACCGCTGGGCTCACCCGTTCGGCACCGGAGCCTTCAAGGGCGAACTCGACGAGGTCATTGGCAACGTCACTCGGTACGGCGTGATCGAGCGGTGCGACTTCCGCAAGGGTTGGTTCCAGGACACGCTCACCGACCACCGCGAACCGATCGTCACGGCGTTCCTCGAGGTCGACTACCAGGACTCCCTCCACGTCTGCGTTCTCAACCTGTGGCCTCACCTGATCGAGAAGGGATGGTTGTTCATCGACGAGTACACCAGGCTCGACTTCTGCGCGCTGTTCTTCTCGGAGCGTTGGTGGGCCCGCCACTTCGACCGTCCGCCGCCCGGCTTGCTCGGCGCCGGAACCGGCATCGCCGTCGGTCAGTACTTCCTCGGTCCATACGGCGAGCGTCCGCCGCTCCAGGGGCCGAACAGCGTCGGTCTGACCCGTAAGGACTTCTACGGGATGTGGGACTACGTTCCGGCCGACTCGGACGAGGAACCCGCGCCCTACAGCTCCGAGAGCTGGACCACGACCGCCCGGCTGCCGGCGCAGGTCGTGGCGAACAAGCTCCGCGACGTGGACTCCTCGGGATCAGACGGCGCAGACCGCTGACGACGCCTTGACGCGTCGTACCGCGGTCAGGCCAGGAAGGGCACGTAGGAGTCGTTCGTGTGGGATGGCGCGAAGAACCAGCACTCGAGCGCGTATCGCGTCTCGGTGAGGCCTGGGCCCAACGACGTGCGGTGCAGGAATCGCTCGTCGAAGATCAGTGCATCGCCGGTGGCGAACTCGGGGTTGATGGTCGGCGTCACCGTTGCCAGTTCGTCGATCAGGTCGAAGGACACCGCGAACGGCACGATCGCGTCGTCGGTCGGGAAGAGCTCTTCGAATCGACGGGGGAAGGCCTCGATTCCTGATGCCGGCCGAGCCCCGCCACAGTCGCTGAGCGCGATCCAGACGTTCATCGTCCGGACGTCGTCGCTGAGGAACGAGCCGTCCTGATGCCACCCGGTGATGCGCTCGTCCGGTGCAACGCCACGCAGCGTCGACTTCTGGAGCGAAAAGGTCGGGTGCTCACCGAAGTGACCCTCGAGCGCATCGGTCACGCCTGCACGTTGGAGGAGATCGAGTACTTGCTGCGTCGCCGCCGGGGAGTCGGCCATCCACACGCCACCCGCTTTGCCGGCTTGGCGACGCCGGGACTCGACGTTCTTGGCGGTCGTCTCGAACGGAGCGAACCACCGATCCGTCGTGCGATCGAGCGGGTCGCATTCGTTGTAACGCTCGTAGGCGCGTCGAGCCCGCTGCGAGGTCGCCCGCACCATGGCCGCTGAATCGGGGTCGAACAGCTGGCGGACGATGACCGCCCCATGGTGGGCGACGGCGCCGCAGACTGTCGCCGCAGCCATGTCGGCGGGGCCGATCTCGGGAAGTCCGTTCGCCACCGCGGGAACGGGATCGTCGTACTGCGGCGGCCACTCGGCCGGGCTGTTTCGTCAACTCGAGGGCCGCGAGGTGACGTAGGTCTCGTGCCTCGATGAGCGCTCGGTCGTCGAGGAGGACCTCACGGTTCGTCGACGCTGCCTGCCCCTCGGGGTCACCCGGATGGTTGGGAGTGAGGGCGGCCACCCGAGGAACCCTAGCGGCGCCCAGAGTTGGAGGAGCTGGGCGCTGTCACTGGTCCGAGGCGGTGTCATTCGATGGGATTTCTCGTCCCGTGACCACCTGTCCAGGGTTGCCCACGACGGTCGTCGCCGGCGGCACGTCGTCGACGACCACGGCATTCGCACCGATTCGTGCACCGGCACCGACCGTGATCGGGCCCAGGATCGTGGCCCCCGTACCCACCGAAACGTCGTGCTCCAGAGTGGGGGCGACCGGATGGTCGCCGTTCGGTGCGATCGTGATCCACGGGCGCAACCGTGCGCCTCCGTGGATCTCCACGTCACCGTCGATGACGATCTGCCCGTGGGGCACGATGATTCCTGGATGGATGAGCGCCCGGTCGTCGATCGACAACTGCGCCCAGGCGACGGACAGGCGATGGGCGAGCCCGGGGAGCACCGGGATCCCGCGACGACGGAGCTCGGTTCGGCAGCGGTAGAGGACGAGAGCGCCGAACGCGTCGGTCTGGCCCACCAGCCGCACGACGGCCCACACGATACGGCGTCTGGACGTGAGCGGTCCGCCTTCGCCGCGCTGGGCTCGCGCGCGGTGGAGATCGGCGAGCATGGCATCGACGAATCGCGGATGGGCCGCTTCGTCCTGCGACCGACCAGGGCGATCGCGACGTCGGCGTCTCACGCGCGGTCGTCTCCGGACACCGCTTCACCTGCAGCTGGTGCAAGCAGCCCGAAGTCGTCGTGATAGAGGTCTCTCAGACGAAATCCGTCGTCCAGGTCCGCATCGCCTCGTTCCACCATGACCCAGTGCCTGTCCGCACGAATCTCTCCGACGGCGGCGCTCCGTACGGCACGAGCCAGGACGAGCTCCAGGGCGAGAAGGCTCAATGGCGGACCCGGAGTGTGGTCGCCTCGTTCGATGTGCTCGATGATGCGGTCGCGGACGGACTCGTCCTCGGCCATGCGTGCGTGCATCCCCCGAGACAGGATGTCGCTCCACTCCCAGTCCTCGATCACGAACCAGCCGCCCGGTCGGAGCCGTGGGAACAGGGTTTCGAAGGAGGCGACCGTCGGCCCGTAGAGATGAGACGCGTCGTCGAACACCAGGTCGAGCGCCGACCCGTCGAGCGCCTCGTCGACGATCCGACGCAGCGTCGGCCGATCGGCCTGGTCGACCCCGTAGTGCGGTCGCAGCGACCCGGAGAGACCTCGCTGTCGGCGGAACTCCTCCAACGCCGCGACCGGGTCGGGATCCAGTTCGATCGCGATCAGCAGCCGGGGACGGAAGAGCAGCGACAGCAGCGCGGCTCCACCGCCTGCGGCGACCCCGAGCTCGACGATCGAGGGCGTCGAGGACGACGACGCGAGATCCACGTACCGGTCGATCAGGGACTGGTCCTTGCGGATGAAGAAACGGTCGGGCGACGAGTCCATCGCATAGCCGTGCACGAACTCGACGTCGCCGATGCGCCAGTGGTCGTCGCCGAGCGTCTCGACGGTGGGCGGTGATCCCAGTGCGACCACGCGCCTATCGGACCCGGCGGAGGAATCCGCCCGGGTTGAACGTCAGTGCGTATTTCTCCATGTCCGGATCCTGGACGAACTCGCCGTGTTTGGTGAGGATCTGCTTGACCGCTTCGGCGGGTCCGACACCGAAGGCCGGCCACACGGGATGACCGTTCACGATCGTGTCCGTGACGACGACGTAGGAGCCCGTCGGTACGAGGTCGGCGTACGCCTCGAACTGCCGCGCAGTCTCTTCCCGTCCCGCGAGGGACCCCAGCACCACCACCGCCGTCGAGTCGCCGACCATCTGTCGGACCTCGTGCGCGGTGGCGTCGGCGCTCGGCATGCTG
Organism: Acidimicrobiales bacterium; assembly: GCA_037968675.1. Lineage (GTDB taxonomy): Bacteria > Actinomycetota > Acidimicrobiia > Acidimicrobiales > Salinilacustritrichaceae > Salinilacustrithrix. The sequence continues at coordinate 10,922 of JBBKVY010000014.1, forward strand.
GTCAGATACCGCAGCCGTGGATGCTGGGGACGGTCTGCCGCCGCTGTCGTGTCGATGGAGATCACCTCGCCGTGTCCGACGAGCTCGCACATGCAGGCCAGGAACAGTGCACGCCCCCCGTCGCCTGTCCCGGTCTCCACGACCCAGTCGGGTCGAACCCCGGAGAGGATCTCCTGGTACGCCAAGAGGTCGGTGGGAGCGGTGTCGATCCGCTGGCCGAGCCATGTGGTCCGCTCCCACGCGAGGTTTCGCCACACCGCCTCGGTGAAGCTCCACTTGAGCTCGTCGGGAACGGGGGTGGGTGAGTCGGGGAGTCCGTCGCCGGCACCTGCGGCGGCGTCGGCGAAGACCCGTGTTGACATACGGCGCGGCTTCGAGCGACGCCCGGCGCTGGTCATGATTCGTCCGACGTAGTGGATCGGCTTGCCCGGACCTCGGAACGGTCGACCGCGGAGCGACGCGTACTCCTGGCTGTATCCGAACACCCGCGATCGACGAGCGTCGGGGTCGGGCTGGTTCGTCGTCGTGCCGCCATGTGTCTGGTGGAACGAACCCTCGCCGATGATCGAACAGACGGTGACGTCCGGCGCCGATCCGAGGCGTTCGTAGAACTCGAGGTTGGCATATCCGCCTCCTGCGACGGCGAAGCTCTCGTCGAAGGATCCGACCTGTCGCAGGATCGACCGGGGAACGAACATGCAGTTGCTCTCCCACACGCCGTCGAACCAGTCCCGATCGCCCACGAAGTGGCCGATCTCGAACAGTCGGTAGCCCGCCGACGGCCACTCGATCCGCTTGAAGAGTCGGTCCTCGAAGGCCTGGTCGTAGCCGTTGTCCATCGCGTCGCCCTGTTGCCCGGGCCCGACGTACCACTGTTGCGTGGCCACGATCGACGGCGCGTAGGTCTCCAGGCCGGCGAGTCCGAAGCGGAGCACACCGGGCGTGACCACGTGTGCCCCGTCGATCATCAGGGCGAACGCCCGACCACGCCCCAGGGCAATGCCCCGGTTCAACGCTGCGACCGGGGAGGGAGGGGCGTCGGCGCCCAGATCGATGTACCGGAACTCGGGCCCGAATCGTTCGACGAACGCCGCATCGACCGAGCCGGCCGCGTCGGAGCCGTTCTCGACCACCAGGACCTCGTAGGTGACGTCGTCGATACCTTCCTGATACGCGCGAGACAGCGCGTGCAAGGTGCGTTCGGCCTCGCGTCGCATGTTGTAGAGTACGACGACAACGGTCAGGTCGAGCGGGTCGGCGGGCAGCGACGGGGCGATCGGCGCACGTGGCTTCGGTGAACCCGCGGCGTCCCCCTTGGCCGCCGCCCCGTCGGAAGCGCTCCTCCGCCACACGACGGCGGACGCGTCGATGCGCTCCATCCGTGCGGAGATGCCGCGATCTGTCCGGAATTCTTCGGTCTGTGTCCGTGCCTCGGTCGCCGCCGCTGCGTCGATGATCACGAAGCCGCCGGGTGCGACGCGGTCGTACAGTGCCTCGAGCGCCGCTCGCGTCTCGTCCCCGGCGGCTCGGCCGATTCGCAGGACGGCGATCTCCTCGACCGGTGCCGTCGACAACGTGTCGGCCATCGGGCCCGGCAGGAAGTGCACATGATCATCGAGCAGGTCGAAGCGCTGGAAGCCGTCGCGGACCATGTTGAGATCTGCGCGGAACCCCGCGACGCCCGAGTCGGGGAGCAGGGGGGCCGGCAGCGGCGCAGCAGAGGATCGAAAAGCGTCGGCGACCCACACGTCACGGTCCTGGACGGCATGGCAATCGAGATAGGCACGTA
>JBBKVY010000015.1:0-8560 GCA_037968675.1 Acidimicrobiales bacterium
CGTCGCCTCGACACCGCCGTCGCTCCTCGTCCGTCGCATGGGCCGAGTGCTCGTCGCCGTGGTCGCCGTCGCCACCTGGGGGACCATCCTCGTGGCGACAGCCCAGACCCGGTTCGGCCCGTTGCCGGTCCGCGCCATCAGCATCCAACTCGTCGGGCTTGTCGCGATCGCCCTGGCAGTGGCCGCCGTCGCGGCTGTGGCGGATCTGACCGAGCGAGACGGTCTCGCCGGAGCCACAGCGAGCATGATCGTCTACGGACTCACACTGGCACCCTTGCCCTCGTGGAGTCCGATGCCGCGAAGTCCCGGCACCGCCGGTACGGCCACTCGATGGCTCGTGGTCACCGCCATCTCCGCCGCTGTATTCCTGTGGACGTCCCGCGATCCCGCGGGCAGCCGGTGGCGGCGACCGACGCTGACATTCGGCTGAGAACTTTCATCGCTGCCTGCTCGGTCGGAAATTGCCCGCGAGCGCAGAAGCGAAACGACGGTTCATCGCGACAGGACACTCACCGACAAAGCACACGGCCGACTCAGGAGAACCGCGATGAAGTCAACCACCGAAGTGAGCCCTGTCCTCGCCGCGTTGCGATGGCTGGCCCGGCGTCAACGCCGACACCATCTACGAGTTGGTGGGCAAGAAGTCCGTACTGCTCCAGGAGCTCATCGAACAGGCCATCACTGGCACCGACGCCACACCGGTCGCCGAGGATCGGGACTACGTCAAAGCCATCCTCGCCGAACCAGAACCGCGCACGAAGCTCACGATCTACGCCCACGCGGTGCGCCAGATCCAGGAACGGGTGGCGCCACTCTTCCTCTCTCTCCGGGCCGCCTCGTCGATCGAACCGCAGACACGTGACGTATGGGATCAGATCAGCGAACGACGAGCCGCGAACATGCGATCACTCGCCGAAGACCTTCGCCGTGCGGGTGGGCTTCGTGTCGACCTGGACGTGGACGAGGCCGCCGACATCATCTGGGCGTGTTCAGCCTCGTCGTGGTCGGATTCGGTGTCGTCCTCTCCGGCCTCACCCGCCCGGATGAGTGCGTGGCTTCCCCTGATCAGCAGACAGCGAGCCGACCTCGTCCGCTACGCAGTCCCGGCCGTGATCGCCGCGGTCGCGTTCTCCATCACGGCACTCCTCGCCGTGGTGTGCGTCGTGGTCGTCGTCGCAACTCGATGGCGACCACTCACCAACGCGATCGGGTCTCCACGGTTCCTCCTCGCTGGTCGGGTGACCTTGGGCGGCATCGTCCTCGCTGCCGCTCCCAACGCCATCTCCACCCCGGCGGACATCGCCGCACGCTGACCGCTCGTCCGAAGATCTGCACTCGGCCGGTCCAGGCGAACCGTTTGGGGGGCGCGTCGCGACAGTGTTCTGATGGCGAAGATCGTCGTGTACTCAATGGCCTATCGGGGCGACGTCTTTCCTTACGTGCCCATCGCTTCCGAGCTCGGTCGGCGCGGACACGAGGTCGTGTTCGTCGTTCCCCGGGAGTACCACCCGCTCTTCGACGCCGAGCCGTTCCGGTGCGTTCACTCGGGAACCGACTTCAGCGCCGAATCGCTGGACCACCACGCGGAGTACGTCAGCCGGTGGGGCAACAAGCTCGGAGGCGCAATGCTCCTGCGCCTCTACTTCGGGGTGTTCACGATCCCGCACCTTCGTGCAATGTTCGACGCAGTCGACGCCGAGTTGGCTGATGCCGACCTGCTGATCTCCCACCCGGCGGCAGCGGTCGTGGGGTCGATGGCTGCCGAGCTCCGCGGAGTTCCCGTGCTCGTCGGCGACCTGTTCCCGATGATCCTGCCTTCCGAGTTCAGCCCGCTGATGGGCATGCCATACCTCGGGCGACGCGTGAATCGCTCGCTCATCCGACTCGCCCGATCGGGATCAACCGATCGCCTGACCGGCGCTGACGCATTCCGGGAGTTCCGACGCGATCTGGGACTGTCCACGGCCGGATGGAACGTGATCGACGGGCGACTGTCACCGACCTCGAATCTCGGACTCATGCCCTCGGCCTATGTCGAGGCCAAACCCGACTGGCCACCGAACTATCGGCTCGTCGGATTCACACCGTGGCGCGGGCCCGACCACGGCCGACTCGACGACGACGTGAAATCGTTTCTCGACGCCGGATCGCCCCCGGTGGTCGTCACCCTGGGAACCAGCGCTGCGTCGGCGCGGCCCGAAGTCTTCGAGCAAGCCATCGCGGCGCTGGACCACGTGGGAGCCCGCGGGGTCATCCTCACGTCCAACGACCCGATCACCCACCGAGTTGGCAAGATCACAGGTCCGCAGCACTTGGTCCGGCCGTTCGTTCCGCTCGCACCGTTGCTCGACAGTGCGTCAGCGATCATCCACTCCGGCGCACATGGAACGAACAGCCTCGCGCTGCTCGCGGGCGTGCCGTCGGTCGTGATTCCATGTCTCTTCGATCAGGTGTTCCACGCTCGGGCCCAGGAACGCCTGGGGACCGGCGTGTGGGTGCGACGACGCCGAACCGTGGCGGATGGCCTCCGATCCATGCTCGACATCGACGGCGGGTTCGCGGCGCGGGCACGAGAGTTCGCAACCGAGATCGGCCACCAAGACGGAGTAGACGCCGCTGCGGACGGAGCCGAGTCCCTCGTATGACTCGAACCCGAGGTCGTCGATCTTTCGGTCAGCGAGGCCCAACGCGCCTACGAACTAGGAAGGATTGATGCGGCCATTGGGTGTCCCGGCGACCGCGCTCGGCGACGCTCACCTCGTCTACGTCGTGCTCGGTCCAAGCAGGAAGCGCACGGCTACGAGCACCCACGTCGTCAGCCAATCGAGCCGGTCGTTCTACGGGTCATCGTGAGAGTCGACAGGTGCTTGTAGACCAGTCGGTGGCGCGCCCGACCAGTTCCTCGTGCTGAGTGCGATGCCCAAGACGGCTCCGAGTTCAGGCTGCGCCAGGAGCACCTGCGCGCCTTTGGCTCCTATCCCGCGTCTGCGCGCCGGGAGCCATGCGTCGCGAGATGGCTCACGCCGAGGATCAAACCCAACGCGATCAGCAAGGCAGCGGTCAGGCCGGTGATGACCATTGGTAGCCAAAGGTCCTCGGATACCTCACCGGTCAGATTGACGGTGACGATCAACGCGGTCAGCAATCCGCCACCCGCGGCAAGGGGCTTCCACCATCCACCTTCGGTGGACGACCGTACGAGCGGGCGATTGCGGCGATACGAAAGCAGACTCAAGCCGCCCGCGAGCACCGCCGTTACTGCACCGACGATCGCCAGCGCGGCGGACGTACCGCTCACCACGGCGAACATGGCACCGGCGACGGCGACGGCGCCGAAGAATGTCGAAAGGAACGGAGACGTCGACTTCTTCATGATGACCTCCAAGTGGCGGGTTGGGACGGTGAGCGCGAAGTCGGTTGTGGCACGAGAACAGACGCGCCACGCGCTCTCGTCGCGGAGCTGTTCGGCGAAGAGGAGCACCATGTCTTCGCCGTACTCGCGACGGAAGCGACGCGGATAGAAGACGAGGAGTGCTTGGTAAATGCGGACCGGACGTGAGCGGTTCACGCCGGAGCGCCTGGGAGGTGAAATGCAACACGGTGGACGAGCGCTTGGAGGCGGGCAAGCTCCGACACGGCAGTTTCTCGGCCGCCAGTGGTCAGTGCGTAGTAGCGGCGGCGCTCACCCTCGGGCCGCTCGGCGCGGTCGGTGGTCTCCTCGATCATCCCGTCGTCGCACAACCGATTGAGAGTGCCGTAGAGGGTTCCGGGTCCCATCTTCACTGACCCGTCGCTCAGCTCGCCGACGCGCTGCATCAGCCCGTACCCGTGCATCTCGCCGTCGAGTAGCGCCAACATCAGATGCAATGACGCTGCTGGGAGTGTCGATCCTCGAGCCATACTCGGAGTGTGATATATCGACTCTCGATAGTCAAGCCGCCCAGAGGTAACGATTGAACCGAGCGAGAACATCGTCTTGACAGTCGACCATCGATATATCAGAGTCCGATGTATGAACAGCTCACTCGGGTCAGCGATCCAGCGCCTCGCGGTCGCGGCCGCTGCAATCGTGCTCGCCTCGGCCGCCTGCGCGAGTTCCAACGACACCAACGACCTGACCGAGGCGGGCGCTGGTCGCGACGCGACGAACCAGTCCGAACGACCCGGCGCCGAGGACGACAGGTTCTGCGAGGCGATGGACCACCTCATCGCGCTGTTGTCACCGACCGAGAAGTCGAGCCCAGACGAAACCGAGGCGACGTTCACTGAAGCGGCCGCGTGGTTTGCGCAGGCCGAAGAGTCCGCCCCCGACGCGCTCGCTTCCGACGTCAGCGCCTACGCAGCTGCCTATGACGGCTACATCCAGTACCTGGCCACCGTGGGTTTCGACCTCGACGTCGTCTTCGATACGCCCGAGGGAGAGCAGTTGGCGATCGACACCTCGCACGCCATGACCCCCACGATCGTCGATCACGTCATCGGAACCTGCAGACTCTCCTTCGGCGAGGAGACCCAAGAGCCCCCAGCGGGCTGACGCGACTGCGGCGCCGTCCGAGTGAACAACTTCCCCAACACCGGCGACGTCGTTGGTCTGGTTGGTTCTGTACCGGGAACGCTCCGATGCGTGTCGGACCGTCCCCGCGGAGATGCCATGCCTCCTCGAGGGGCTCCACCGGGATGAGGACGTCGCAAATGGAAGACTCCCATCGCACCGCCGCTGCACCCAGCCCCAACCGCAGCCGCGTAGAGCCCTCAAAGGCCGAACTGGCCACGGCCGACTCCGGCCTGCGTGGCTACGAAGGCTGCTGCGAAATCAACGAGAGCAACGGCGTGTTGGGTGGCGTCAACCGCTTCTCGCCCATTGAGGAGCGGGCCTGGGCGTCGCCGGTCTGGTATCAGGTGACGCCCGGAGGACCTGGGTCAGCGGAGGCTTTGGTAGAACCCCGAAACGCTGTCAACCCAGATCTCCGAATCGCTGATCTGACAGAAATGCCCCACTTCGGGCATGACCGTGAGCGTTGCCGATGTGCAGACTTCGGCCTTGAGGAAACGGGCCATTTTCACGCTCGCCACCTCGTCGGCATCGCCCCAGCACAGGTGAATCGGCTCCCGCACAAGGCCTAGCGATGGCAGCCAGCGCGTTTTCTCGAAGCGCCGGCGGTCATTCAGGTACTTGATGAACAAGTGATTCTTCAGGTGGCCGTCCTGCAGCTGACAGCTTTCCCACATCAAGTCCACGTCCTTTTGGCGGAGACGATCATTGCCGTGGGCGCTCAGCGCCTGTTGCTTGAAGGTCTTGGCATTGGAAAGCTTGCTGACGATCGGGCCGAGCCGCGAGAGCAGTGCTTTCTGGCCAAGCCGAAGCTGGGCCATTTCGAGAACCATGCTGCCGTTGGTGAACGTGAAGCTCTGGAATCCGGCAGAGAACCCGGCTGGAAGCATCCCGCTGACATGACGCGCAATCAGCTCGGTGGCGACGCTGTCACCCATATCGTGGGCGAGCAGATGGCCGCCTCGGACGCCCAACTGCTGCCAGACCTGCAATGCCACGTCGGCTTGTTCGAAGAGCGAGTAGGTGAAGTTCTCGGTGGGCTTGTCGCTGAAGCCATAGCCCATCAGGTCAAAGAGCACGACGCGCTCAAAGAGGGCCGACATTCCTTCGACGATCTTGTGCCAAGAATAGGATGACTCGGGAAATCCGTGAATCAGCAGCAGCGTGTTTTCGGGTGCGGCATTGGGGCTTCCATATTCCCGGCAAAAGATGCGGTTGCCGAAGAGGCTGGCTTGCAGATAGCGACCACCGCTTTCCCATTTCGACAGTTCAGATGCGGGCATGTTTGTAAGGCTCCGGGCATAGAGGGGGCGAGTATTTCGTGACCTTCCGGTCACAAATGTAGGCAAATGCAGCATCGTGCACGCCGTTCTCCAGCGTGCCATCGCAGCGCATGTCGTGGACCACGCCACCGCCGGTGACGATGAGGCGGTCGCCAGCCTGCTCGACGCGCTGCGCGCTGCCGATGTCGGGATGCTCGCTCACCTCTTCACCACCGACCGCCGCACTCACGACATGCCACCTGCCGCGGAGATCGGGCGCACCCTCGACCAACGAGTCGCCGCAGCCGGCGAGCACCGGCGGGGGCTTTCGTCGCCGTACTCCCCGGGTGGCGTGCGGGCGACAGGGAACTCGAGAACGATCGGCATCAGCAGATCCCATCTTCTGCGCTTCATATCGGCACTGGTCGCGACCTCGGAACGTCAGAGCGGCGCACAGTAGGCCCTTCCTCGACTGGAGGATACATCTGTTGCGTGTCAAACTAGCAATAGTCGATGTTCCAGGAGGACGCCATGCTCACCGTCACACTGCTCGGCACGGGAAGCCCGATACCCGACTCGAACCGTGCCGGCCCGGCCACACTCGTCACCGTCTCCGACGACGAGCACTATCTCGTTGACGCTGGCCGCGGCGTCCTGATGCGCCTCGACGCCACCATGATCGGGGTCGATCGCATCCGAGCCGTGCTGCTCACGCACCTGCACTCCGACCACATCACCGATCTCAACGACGTCATCACCAGCCGTTGGATCATGACCTTCCAGCCCTCGCCCCTGACGATCGTGGGCCCGCCCGGAACGAAGGCGGTCGTCGACTCGATCGTCGAGTCGCTCCGACCCGACATCGGCTATCGCGTCGACCACCACCAAGACCTGACGTACGGCTTCACACCGGTCGAGGTGATCGAGGTCGCCGACGGCCCCGTGCACCTCGAGGGTGCAACGGCGACGATCACGACGGCCCCCACCGATCATCGCCCCGTGCACCCCACCATCGCCTTCCGCATCGACCACGACGGCGCATCGGTCGTCGCCGCCGGGGACACCGTGCCCTGCGAAGGACTCGACCGGCTCAGTGCCGGCGCGAACGCGCTCGTCCACACCGTCATCCGCAAAGACATCATCGAACAGATCCCGCTCCAGCGGATGATCGACACCCTCGACTACCACTCCTCGCCTGCCGAAGCGGCGCAGACCGCGGCCCGGGCCGGGATCGACACGCTCGTGCTCACCCACTACGTGCCGGCGTTCCCGCCCGGCGGCGGCGACGACTGGCGGGCGCTCGCGGCGGAGCACTTCGACGGCGCGATCGAGGTCGGCGACGACCTCCACCGCGTCGAGATCACCCCGGAGGGCTGAAGCCATGAGCGAGGAGCTCATGCTGGACCCCTGCCGGCTCGCGTCGGCGGCGAGGCCGGAATCACCCGCCTCGATGCCACGGAATGCTGGTGGCACCAGCACGGCCTCCGCCACATGGGCGAGATCGAACACGCACGCGCCTTGGTCGGCCTCGAGGGAATGACCAGCTGACAGCGCTTCGACTTCGCCGACAGAGCGCTCCTCCCCGACCAGCTCAACGTGCACGTCGTCACCCGGCACGCTTCGACTCCCGCCTCCCCGGACGAGCACTTGCCACCGCAGCCGCGGTGCCCAAAGCACCTGACGTCCTGAGACGTCTCAACCAGCGTTCGAGAAGTGCAGTCGCCGGCACTACATGGTGGGCCGACGTCCTCGGGACCGACTCCGGCGGGCGTGCAGCCGCGATCGCCCAACACGACAGGACAAGCAATGCCGTCCTACCCCTGACCGCTGCCTACATCGGATCGGCATTCGGCTGACCACACGGATTGCACTGCGTCAGCCCGCAGGCGGCTCGACTCGTTCGACGGTGTCAACTCGGTCGATCGCCTGGTCGGAGGACGTCACGCGACCAACTCCGGTCCTCTCGGCGCACGCCACCAGGTACGCCTCCGCGAAGTCGAACCGCTCGATCTCATGGACCTCGATCGCCCGGAGCAACAGTGCCGGGTCTACCACGACGATCGAGTCGAACGCGATGAACGAATGCATCGACTCCCACTTGGTCGCGAGGCGCCTTGAAGAACGACTCGCGCACGCACACCATGTCGGCCACGACGTACTCGAAGTGCTGCGACCTGTGCTGGACCACGATTGGCCCGTTGCGGTCGAAGATCTCGCCGAGATCCAACTGCGGGACCGCCCGCTATCGCATTCACCGAATGCTCACCGCCAGCAGCCGCGTCGCCGCACCGATCGGCGCGTCGTTGGGCTCGCTCAGCGGCACAATTTCGCGACACTGACCTCCGGAAGCTCAGCCAGGAGCCGACGTCCGGGGACGAGGTCTTGTGTCCGCGCCAATCGAACGTCTGTGGACGTCCATGGACACCGCCTCAACGAACGCCTGTCTCGAGGGCGCGTCCACCGTCGTCCGCCTGCGTCCACGGCCGTCCATGGAGGGCGCAACCGCGCCCACCCCGGTACAAGCCGAGGTCGGTTACTCCCGCGGTTACTCCCACCGGCCGCCCTGAGGCGCTCCGCAACGCCCTGACCGGGGAATACGCGGCTCGCTTCTCCCCCGGGTTCGATTTCCCCCAGCTCGACTATCCGGTCGTCGGTTCAATCTCTGGTCGTTCGATGATGGTGGCGACTCTGATGTCGCCTTCCAGGGTGCGGTGTACGGGGCACTTGTCGGCGATCGCGGCCAGCG
>JBBKVY010000016.1:0-6544 GCA_037968675.1 Acidimicrobiales bacterium
CCATCGCCGTCGCCGACCCCGCCGACTCGGCCACCTTCGCCCGGTTGCTCGCCTGCCGCGCCCAGGAGCTCGTCCACACGCCGAACCACGAGCTGCGGCTCGCGTCGGCACGACAGGCGGTCGAGCTCGTCGGCGGCGATGACGATCCGACGCTGCTGCCACAGGTGATCTCGGCTCTGGTGTTCGGCCTCTGGGGGCCCGACACGCTCTCGCTCCGCCGGCAGCTCGCGCACCGCGCCATCGAGGCCGTCGCCGAGACCGGTGACCCGATCCTCGAGTTCTCGACGAACCGCGCCGCGTACTACGTCGCCATCGAGTCCGGCGACCCTGCCGCCGCTGCCTCCCGCCTTGCCAGGATCAGGCAGATCGCCGCCGGCATCGCCGAACCGCGTCTGCGATGGATCCGCGAGGTGCTCGAGGGATTCGAAGCCACGATGCAAGCCCGCTTCGACGATGCCGACGCGCACACCGAGCGGATGTTCGAGATCGGCACCGAGATCGGCGAGCCCGACGCCTTCCCGTTGTACGCCGCCCAGCTGTTCGCCAACCGATCCTTCGCCGGCCGGTACGAGGAGGTGATCCCGCTGCTCGAGCAGGCCATCGCCGCCACGCCCGACTCCCTGCCCTTCCGGCTCGCCCACGCCATCAGCTGCACGGTCGCCGGCCGCGAGGACGGCGCGCGCCAGCTCCTCCACGAGGCAGCCGGTACGGGGTTCGCCGGCGTGGCGGTCGACTGGCACTGGATGACCACGGTGATCGGCTACGCCGTGCTCGCCATCGAGCTCGAAGACGCCGCCGCGGCAGCGGAGCTGTACCCGCTTCTCGAGCCGTTCGGCGATCAGGTCGCGTTCAACGGTGCGACGAGCCAGGGATACGTCGGCGCCTACCTCGGCAAGCTGGCGTCCATCCTCGGCCGGCACGACGTCGCCGACGCCTGCCTCGAACGGGCCCTCGAGCTCAACCGGTCCTTCGGGTGGAAGTACCACGAAGCAACCACGCTGGTGGCGCTCGCCCGCTCACAGCACCGTCGAACCAGCTCGCTCGACGACCGCGGCCGCACCTGGCTCGACGACGCCGAGGCCATCAGCACCGATCGCGGCATCAGCGTCGTGACGGCGCAGGTCGCACGCCTGCGCAGCGGGTGGTGAAGCCGTCGGGCTCTCCGCGGTCCGGGCCGGGCGGTGACGCGCTGCTGTAACGGGCGGGCGCGACCTTGAGGGCGCACCAACCCAACCTCGACTGGAGCGTTCATGTTCGTCACCGTCATCCACCACATCACCGACCCCGAGGAGTTCGAGGCCGCCGAAGCAAAGGCCATGGAAGGCGGGCTGCCGGGCCACGTCGCACTGCCGATCCACGCCGCCACCCACGACCACACCCTCGGCGTCTGCATCTGGGAGGGCGAGTCGGTCGACGCCGTGCGCGAGGTCGTCGAAGGCGCCGTCGGCGCCTGGAGCGAGAACGAGTACTTCGAGATGCACGTCGACGGGTTGACCTCGCAGCTCGTCTCGTAGGCCGCAACTCGGCCGATCCGGCCGTCGATCCGCTCCCACAGCAGATCGGCGTGCCCGACGTGGCGAGCGTGCCCGTTGAGCGTGATGTCGGACAGTGACCGGCCCAAGTGGGCACGCCGCCCGTGCTGGCCGACGAGGCGAGGACCCCGCGATCGAGGACTCACCGCCGACAACCGCCGACCCCCGGTACGCGGTCGGCCTTCAGACTCCCAGAACCGCGAGTTGCGATGCCAGGCCTTCCATGCGGAGATCAGAGGCGATCGAGGCGGCCGCGTCGAAGTGTGGTCGGGCGGCGGCGTCGTCTCCTCGACGCAGCAACGCGCGCCCCCACCAATGCCGGGTTCGTGCTTCTAGTGGTCGCGAGCCGACGCCCTGCTCCTGGGCCCTTGCCGCGGCAAAGAGGCGGACGGCGACGGCATGGCGCCCTTCGAGCGCCGCGAGGCCGGCAAGGAGGCGGTCGACGGCACAGAGCACGTTGGTGCCCGTCGCGATGACACCCATCTGCCCACCCATCGGTTCGAGGATGCGCCGGAGAGCGGGCGCGTGCTCTGGGGTGTCGACGGCGACGGCAGCCCAGGCGAGGTTGCCGGCAGTGAGCATCGTGAGCCAGCCCCGCCCGGCGCCAGCAAAGTCGTCGGGCGCGAGCATGTCGAGCCCGCGCCGCGCCTCGTCGAGACGGCCGATCTCTGCGACTTCGCCGATCTCGAAGCAGCGGATCGCCGCGAAGTCGGGGTACTGCTCGCGGTACGCCTCGATATTGGCGAGGTTGGCCTGTATCGCACCCACTTCGCGGTCGTGCCAGGCCTGCTGGAGTGCGCAGCTGAGCGTCAGGTTCGGGTCGTGGCCGCCGATCTCTGCGATGGCCGCGATCTGCTCTGCGGCGTCGTCCCATCGGCCGTCGAGCAGGTCGCGCATCGCGAGGCGCTGGCGGACCTGGCAGTCGTAGAACCAGTACGCGCGGCGCCGGTCGCGGGCCGCGTGTTCCAGGTACTGGTCGGACCGCGTCCGGTTGCCGAGGTGGAGCCGCATCGTCGACAGGCCGATGTCGATCGGGAACCGCTCGGTGTCGACCCCGTCGCACCCTGTCGCGAAGCGGTCGGCGATGTCGCAGGCCTCGCGCGGCTGGTTGCTACTGGTGAGACTCCGCGCACAGCGCATCGCGAGCTGGCTCGCGGCCGTGTCCGCCGGGTCGAGATGCGGGATGACCGAGGCGATCCGATCGCGGTGGACGTCGAGATGGGACGCCGAGTCGAGTCCCTCCCGCACGGCGATCGCAACGGCGACCTCCCATCGTCGCAACGACGACAGGTCATCGAGGCGGTCGAGCCCCTCCATCAGGAACTCGACGTGCTCGCGTTGCGGATCGGCCGTCGAGCGAATGCTGAGCGTCAGCAGGGCGCGCGCCATGCGATCCTGCTCACCGAGTGCGGCGGCGGCCGCGAACGCGACCCGAGCTTCCTCGATCGTCTCGTGGCCCGCGAGTCGGCGACCGTTGGCGCGGGCGATCAGCAGCTCGCACTCGATCACCGGATCGGGCGGATCGGCGACGACGAGGAGTTCGAGACCGCGGTCGGCGAACGCCTCGGCGGCCGAGTCGAGCGCCTCGACGGCTGCGGTGGCGGCACGGAGCTGCCAGCTCGCCGCCTCTGGGGTTCGGGCCTGGCTGTGCTGGTGGGCCAGCTCCTGGAGGTGGTCGTCGGTGCTGCGGGCCCACTTCTTCTCGAGCACCTCCACCACGCCGCGGTGGAGTCGACGCCGGCGAGCTGTGGACAGGTCGTCGAGTAGTACGTCCCGGATCACGCCATGCCGAAAGTCGAAGCCGTCTCCGGCTTCGGCGACGATCCCGGCGGCTTCGGCGACCTCCAGCTGCGTGAGAACGGCGCGCCCGTCAGCGCCGGCGAGCGTCGCGGCCTCCTCCACGACCTCGAGATCGAACCAGGGTCCGACAGCTGCCGCGATGCGAAGAGTGGCGCTGATCTCGGCGTCGAGCGAGCCGAGGCGGCGTTGGATGACCTCGCGGAGTCCCTCGGGGAGGAGCGGCCCCGCGGGGTCGGCCGCGGAGGCCACCGACGTGAGCGCGCCCGTCTCGTCGAGGTGACGGGCGAGCTCGCCGACGAAGAGCGCGTTGCCGGCCGTTCGTTCGTGGACGTGGCGGGCGAGCTCCACCTGCTGGTCATCGAGCGCTCCGCCCGAGACTGCGGCGAGGAATTCGGCGACGGCCTCCCCATCGAGCCCGTCCAGCGCGACTCGGCGGACGCCCTCGACCCGCCGGAGGTCGGCGAGTGTCGCGGGCACGAGGTTCACGTCGTCCAGATCGGTGTCGCGGTAGGTCGCGATCACGTCGACGTCGGCAATCCCGGCCGCGATCACCCGCCGGAAAATCTGCAGCGACCGCCGGTCGGTCCATTGCACATCGTCGAGGACCACCGTGATGGGCGCGGCCGCGGCGAGAAGCGCACACACGGCGTCGGCCACCATGGCGTGACGGGTGTCGGCATCGGTGGTGGTGTCGGCCGGAGGCGTGGCGAGTCGGCGGGCGAGGGCCGGGACGAGCGCGCCCAGCTCGGCCATGGCGGCGCGGTCGAGCGTGGAGAGCCGCTCCGCGTCGAGTGACTCGACCAGCGACTCCAGGGCGTCGATCCACGGCCGGTAGTCAATCGCGATCTCGGGGTCGCATCGACCGAGCACTACGGCGCCACCGGTCGCGGAGATGAGGTGCGCGAGTTCCGCCACGAGACGGGTCTTTCCCATGCCGGGCTCTCCCGACACGACGAGAGCCCGCCACGCGCCGGCGCGATGGTGATGATGGAGCTCCGACACGAGGGCGCGTCGGCCGACGAACGGGCCCCGCCGGACGACCTCGAGCGAGGGCGGGAAGTGCTGCGAGGCGGTGGGGGTGGGCGCGGTCCATCCCACCCGCACAACGCTGACGGGATCCGCGATTCCCTTGAGATCGAGGTCGCCGATCGGCTCCGTCTCCTGCTCCGCGCGTGACCCCGCGAGAGTTCGGACGATCTCGGTGGCGAAGATCTCGTCGTCGTCAGCCGCGTCGCACAACCGCGCCGCGACGACGATCGGAGTGCCCGCCCAATCTCCGTCGGCGGCCTGCGCGATGTCGCCGATCGCGACACCGACGCGCAGCCGAGCCGGCGCGACGTCGGTGTGCGGTCCCGGACCGTGGGCAACTTCCTGCATCCGGACCGCCGAGTCGAGCGCTCCGCCGGCGGAGGGAAAGACGGCCATCGCGCCGTCGCCCAGCCACTTCACGACCTCGCCCTCGAACTCGTCGACCGCGAGATCGATGCGTTCGAAGAGATCGTTGAACCAGCGATCCGCCACGATGTCGCCCAAGGACTGACGCAGGGCGGTGGAGGCGACCACGTCGCAGAAGACGATGGCCCTCGTGGTTCGCGAGCCCGCCATGGGCTCGCACCATAGTCCTGGCTCCCGAGCCCGGTCTCCGCAAGGATGGCATTCGGGAGGTGGGCCGATGTCGGCGACCGTGATGCCGCAGATCAAGAAGATCGTGCTGCTGATGCTCGAGAATCGCTCGGTCGACAACGTGCTCGGCTGGCTCCACCACGGCGTGGAGCTGCCACCCGACCGGGTGTATCCGCCCGGGTCGAGTGGTCGTTTCGACGGCATCACGCCGTACCTCGACAACGGTGTCGGTGCCCGCACGTACAAGCCGAGCCGCGGCACGCAGATGAAGCACCAGCCCATGCGTCAGCCGCGGTGGAACCCCTACGAGGTGTGGGGCCACGTCAGCAAGCAGTGCTACGAGAACGAGCACGGCCGGGAGATCATCAGACCCTGGACGACCGGATTTCCGATCCCGATGACAGGCTTCGCCAAAGACTTTTCGTCGTATCCGTTCCACGTGACTGACGAGGTGATGGGGGCGTACGACAAGGACCAGCTGCCGGTGTTGTATGGGCTTGCGGAGGGGTTCGCGGTGTCGGACCGATGGTTCTCCTCCGTGCCAACCGAGTCCAACCCGAATCGGGCGTTCGGGTTGTGCGGCACGTCGCAGGGTGCGGTCGACAACGCTGACCGCGGGTACTACACCGCGCCAACGGTGCTCGACGTGCTGTCGTCGGCGCCGGAGCCGAAGTCGTGGAGGGTGTACTGGCAGTACAACGGCAGCGAAGACATGGATCCGGACAAGAACGACCCGATCTGTTTCACGGTCGACGTGTTCCAGCAGATCCGGGAGGCGGTCGATCGCGACCGCAGGCGGGCGGCCCGCTGGGACCAGTTCTTCGCTGATGCGGCCGCCGGGCGGCTCCCGGACGTCTCCTACATCGAGCCGTTCTCGACCGGCGGCTACGGCTTGCCGACGGGGAATGACTTCATCGGCCTCCAGGGCAACGACTACCACCCGCCGGGTTGGGTGGGGCAGGCCGAATGGGATCTCAACCGGGTGTATCAGGCGCTGGTCAAGAGTCCGCACTGGGACGAGACGCTGCTGATCATCACGTTCGATGAGCACGGCGGTACGTGGGATCACGTTCCCCCGGCCGCAGCGGTGAAGCCCGATGAGTCGCCGCCGCTTCAGCCGTTCGAGTTCAACTTCACCGGCGTCCGAGTGCCGGCGATCCTCGTGTCGCCGTGGGTGAAGCCGAGCTCGGTCTTCCGAGCCCCGACCGGGTCGCAGTATCCGTTCGACCACACGTCGGTGATCAACACACTGCTTCGCTGGGCCGGAATCGACGATCCGGCCACCGCCGGTATGGGCTCCCGAGTCGCTGCGGCGCCGAGCTTCCACAACGTGGTCGGGCCGACCCACTACGACAACAAACCCGAGTTCATGGTGCCGGCGTCGTATCGCACGATGGGCGGCCCCAAGGGCCCCCACAACATCCCGTTCGGGATCGGGAAGATGAAACCGCCCGACTTCCGTCGCATCGAAGCCGAGTCGGCGAGCCATCGTGACTTCCTCCACCGGCTCCGACGAGAGGCCGCGAAGGACGGGCGCGGCGCCCTCCAGCGAGCCGTCGACTTCGCCAGATCCGAAGCGATGCTCGCGT
>JBBKVY010000017.1:0-48190 GCA_037968675.1 Acidimicrobiales bacterium
TGTCGTAGGCGTCGCCGATGGTGCCGAGGCCACAGATGCCCCCGCTGGCGACGAGCAACTTCTCGAGCTTCAGTTGGTGAGCGTTGGCCCGCTCGACCTCTTCGGGTGTGTCGATGAGCGAGGTGAGCATGAGGGTGCCGTCGGTGAAGTCCTCGATCTCGTCGGCGATCGCGAACTTGAGCGAGCGGATCGTCGGTGCGTCGGTGATCGTCGACGTGTTGTTGAGGTGATACGTGTACGCCGCGATCTTGTGCGGGATCAGGACCCGGTAGACGCCGACCAGCTTCTCGATCGTCTGGTCGTGCTCGCCCGGCTCGGTCACGGCGTCCATGAACGCCACGAACTCGTCGTTGGCGGGGAGCGTGAGCCGCTCCGGGTTCATCTCGCGCAACTCGGGCAGACGCTTGTGCCACAGCTCGGCGTGCCAGGCGTGGTGGTAGCAGTGGGTGCCGAGACGCATTTTGATGTCGAGCTCGGGCACGGTGGCGACCCAGCCGCCCAACGCCTCGAACAACTTCATCTCGGTCCACTTGTACTGGCCGACGCGGTCGGCGGTCTCCTCCACGCTGAAGGACCCCGGCAACTCGCGTCGGTCCCATGGAGCGAACGCTGCTCGCGGTTTTTTCGAATCGGCCACTGGACCCCCTGGTACAGGCACGTCGATAACGATCGCTATCAGACTAGGCGAAAACCTGACCGCCCGGTCAACAGGTGTCCGGAACTCGCCGCGATGGAGCGTTCAGTGGCGACGGCTGGAGACGATCAGTCCGATGCCCGCCGCGACGCCGACGACGCACAGACACAGGAAGATCAGCGACGGGATGAACGAGTCGGCCGTCTTGCCGTAGTCGTCGCAGCCGTCACCGAAGGCGCCGCATGCGTTCGCCGGCAGGAGCACCGCCAGGGCGGCAACCGGCGTCGCCAACACGCTGAACACGAGCAGGAGGATCCCGCCGACACGCCGGCGGCGGGCGATCGTGGCGCGGTGCGTGGCGGGGGGTGTCGGTCGTAGCGTGGCGACGTGAAGCGTGCGGTGGTCTTGCTCTCCGGTGGTCTCGACTCGGCGACGTGTCTGGCGATCGCCAACGACGAGGGGCTCGACGCATATGCGATGAGCTTTCGGTACGGGCAGCGCCACACGTTCGAGCTCGACGCCGCGGCGCGGGTGGTCGAGGCACTCGGGGCGACCGAGCATCGGGTTGTCGACATCGACCTCGCAGCGTTCGGCGGGTCGTCACTGCTCGGCGAAGGGGAGATCCCCAAGGGCCGAGACGACGCGTCGATCGGCGCCGGCATCCCGTCGACGTATGTCCCCGCCCGTAACACCGTCTTCCTCAGCTATGCGCTGGCCTGGGCCGAGGTGCTCGGCGCCAACGACATCTTCATCGGCGTGAATGCGCTCGACTACTCGGGATACCCCGACTGCCGGCCCGAGTTCATCGAGGCGTTCCAGGCGGCGGCGAACGCCGGGACGAGGACCGGTACCGAGGGCGACGGCTACCGGATCCAGACCCCGCTCATCGACCTCACGAAGGCGCAGATCGTCGAGCGGGGAACGTCGCTCGGTATCGACTACGGCCTCACCGTCACCTGTTACGACGCGACCGACGCCGGTGCGTGTGGTGCGTGTGACGCCTGCGTGCTCCGCCGCCAGGGCTTCGAACAGGCGGGCGTGCCCGATCCGACGAGGTACCGAGGGTGAGCACCTACGCGATCAAGGAGACGTTCCGCACGCTCCAGGGCGAAGGGCGTCACGCCGGCCGGGCCGCGGTGTTCGTCCGCTTCTCGCGTTGCAACCTGTGGTCGGGTCACGAGCAGGACCGAGCCACCGCGGTGTGCCAGTTCTGCGACACCGAGTTCGTGGGAACCGACGGCGACGGCGGTGGCGTGTTCCGGGGCGCCGACGCCTTGGCCGACCACGTCGCCGGCGTCTGGGGGAGTGGCAGGGAGCACCGCTTCGTCGTCTGCACCGGTGGCGAGCCGGCGCTCCAGCTCGACCGCGACCTGATCGATGCGCTGCACGAGCGGTCGTTCGAGGTGGCGGTCGAGACGAACGGAACACTCGAACTCCCACCGGGGATCGACTGGGTGTGCATGAGCCCCAAGGCGGGCACCGAGATCGTGGTCACCACCGGCGACGAGTGCAAGATCGTCTTCCCCCAGGAGGGCATCGATCCGGCCACGTTCGAGGTGCTCGAGTTCGACCACTTCCTGCTGTCGCCGATGGACGGACCCGACCGCGAGGCAGCCACGGATGCCGCCGTCGTCTACTGCCTGGACCATCCCCGATGGCGACTCAGCGTGCAGACCCACAAGGTCATCGGCATCCCGTAGACGCCGTTTCACATCTCAGACGTGTTACGAATGCATTGCGGATCGTAATGGTTTCGGCGAGAATGGGCCTCGGGCGGGTGACCACGACTGGAGGCCCACATGCACACCATCACTGGCTCGCATCTCTACTCGACCGCGGGAGAGGACATCGGCGAGATCACCGACGTCGTCGGCGCCTCGGCCGCGATGGCCGGACCAAACCTCGAACCGACGTGGCTCGCGGTGAAGACGGGGTGGTTCTCGCAGCGCCTCGTCCCCTACGACATCGTGATGGCCGACGGCGATCAGTTCCGCACCGACTGCTCGGCCGAGGCCGTCAAGCACGCTCCGAAGGTGCCGGTCCACTTCGAGCCGTCGGGGCACGACCTCGACGAGCTGTGCGACTACTACCGAGTGAGCCAGGTCTGAATCGCCCTACCGCGAGCGGTCTGCCGATCGGATACTGATCGGCAGACCGCCCTTCGGCGCGAAGTTCGCGATGCCCGCCCCGCGGACTCCGGGGTTCTCGAGCTCCCAGGTGACCCGCTGTGCGAGCCGCACGGTGAGGACCTGGAGTTCGAGGGTCGCCAGTGCGAATCCGATGCACTTGCGGTAGCCGCCACCGAAGGGAACGAACGAATACGGAACCGGCTCCCCGTCGCGCCATCGTTCGGGCCGGAACACGAGTGGGTCGCCCCACACCTCGGGGAGTCGGTGCGAGATGTAGGGGCTGTACATGACGATCGAGCCGCCGCTGATGGTGTGGCCGTGGAGGTCGAAGTCGTCGATGGCGATGCGCCCACTGGCGACACCAGGGGGCCAGAGTCGGAGCGTCTCACGAACGACGCCGTCGACCAGCGGCATCGATCGAAGGTCGTCGACGGTGGGTGGCCGGTCACCGATCGTGTCGCGCACCTGGGTGCGCAGCGCGTCGAACTCCGCGGGATTCGACCCCAGTGCATGGACGATCCAGGCGGAAGCCGATGACGTGGTGTCGTAGCCAGCGGCGATGATGCTCCGGACCTGATCGCAGATCTCCGCATCGGTCAACGGTGACTCGGTGCCGTCGATCCCCTCTGCCGCGACGAGCAGTGCCGACAGCGTGTCGGGGTGGGCATCGGCATCGATCCCCTCCGCTCGACGGCGTCGGATCTCGCCGAGAACGATGTCGTCCACCGCCTTCCGCGCCCGCACCGCCCGCCGGTACGGGAGAAAGGGGAGGTCCAGGTCGACGCGCGACACCGGCGTCCGCGAGGCATAGGCGATGGCGGGCTCGAGCAGCTCGCCGATCTCGTCGGCGAGGTGACCCATCTCCTCGCCGAACAGCGCCCGCACGGCGACGCGCCGGATCGCCGCCCGGAGCTCGCCGAACGCGTCGAGTCGACGTCCCGGCGACCACGAGTCGATGACCCGATCGATCTCGTCGGTCACCATCGAGAGTTGTGCGTCGATGCGCTTGACCCCGAACGCCGGCTGGACCAGACGCCGTCGTCGTCGATGCTCGTCACCGTCCGACAGCACGAGCGCGGTCGGCCCGGTCACGACCTTCAGGAGCTTCAATGCCTCGCCCCACAGGAAGTTCTCGGGATGGTCCGAGAGGATGTATCGGTTCGCCTCGGGACCGTTGACGTAGACAACGCGGATCGGGATCCGGTACCCCACGTCGACCACCGGGCCGAAGCCGTCGTGGATCCGCTCGAGCAGCCACGCCAGGTCGTTGACCTTGGCGGCGAGGCGCAGATGCTCGATGATTCCTGGTCGCGGGATGGCGTTGTCCATGGGTTCTGTCTATCCCGCAGCGCGTACCGTCTGATGGGTGAGTGACGTCCCCGCAAAGCAGCAGTACCGCCAATCCGGATTCGTCCGGCCGCCCGGTGGCTGCGAGATCATCCTCGTTCGCCATGGCGAGTCGCAGGCCGCAGATCCCGACCATCCGTTCCCGCTCGTCGACGGCCAGGGCGATCCGCCGCTCTACGAACCCGACGGTGTCGAGCAGGCCGAGAAGGCGTGTCGGCGGCTCATCGCATCGGGCGAGGACTTCGCCGCTTTGTACATCACCACCCTGCAGCGAACCCGTCAGACAGGCAAGGTGCTGATCGAACACCTGGGAGTCGAACCCATCGTCGAACCCGACCTGCGCGAGGTCTTCCTGGGCGACTGGGAGGGTGGCGAGTTCCGCAAGCGCGCGGCCGAGCGCGACCCGGCCATCGTCGAGATGTGGCTGTCCGAGTCGTGGGAGAAGGTGCCCGGGGCCGAGAAGGACGTCGACTTCGCCGCCCGTGTCCGTGGCGCCATCGAGCGGATCGCCGAGATGCACCGCAACGAGACCGTCGTGGTCTTCACCCATGGCGGTGTGATCGGCCAGGTCCTGGTCGAGGCCAGCGGCTCGCGCGGATTCTCGTTCACCGGGTCCGACAACTGCGGGATCAGCCACCTCGTGGTGACGCCCGAGCGTTGGGTCATCCGGGCATACAACGACACCGGGCACCTCGACGAACGGTTCACGAAGGACCCGGAGCCCTTGGTGTGAGAGGCGCACTCTGATGGAGATCAGCAAGACCTTCGGCTTCGAGTCGGCGCATTCGCTGCCCAACGTTCCCGAGGGGCACAAGTGCGCGCGGGTACACGGCCACAGCTTCCGGTGCGTGGTCCGGGTCGAGGGCTCGGTCGGCGCCGAAACCGGCTGGGTCATGGACTTCGCCGACCTGAAGGCCGCCGTACAGCCGACGGTCGATGCGCTCGACCACCGGAACCTGAACGACATCGAGGGACTCGAGAACCCGACCAGCGAAGTCGTCGCGCAGTGGATCTGGCGCCGCATCGCCGACGGTCTGCCGGGGCTCAGCGCCGTCGAGGTCCACGAGACCTGTACCAGTGGCTGCATCTACCGGGGAGACTGACGAGATGGGCGACGACCTCACACTCCTCGGCCGCGACCACAACGGTCCGGTCGAGCACGTCGAGACCTTCCCGGCACCCGACGGCTGCACCCGGGTGGTCTTCACGACCGACGAGGTCAACTCGCTGTGCCCGGTGACGAACCAACCCGACGTCTCGTCCGTGCGGATCGACTACGTGCCCGCCGCGCGTTGCATCGAGTCGAAGTCGCTCAAGCTCTACCTCTGGGGCTTCCGCGATCGCGAGGTGTTCGCCGAGGCACTCGCGGTCGAAATAGCCGACGAGGTCTGGACCACGGCGGCGCCCGAGTCCGTGGACGTGACGGTGACCCAACACATCCGCGGCGGCATCGTGACCGAGACCCACTCCTCCCACCCGCGGTGAACCGAGGCCGAGCGGGCCAGGTTCACGCGAGCATGGCGTCGTCCACGCTGATGCAGGTGCCGTTGATGCGATCAGCCTCATCGGAGCCGAGGAAGACGAACGTGCCCGCGAGGTCGCGTGCGTCGAGGCCGCCGTCGAAGGCCATGATCCGCTCGACG
Organism: Acidimicrobiales bacterium; assembly: GCA_037968675.1. Taxonomy (GTDB): domain Bacteria; phylum Actinomycetota; class Acidimicrobiia; order Acidimicrobiales; family Salinilacustritrichaceae; genus Salinilacustrithrix. The sequence continues at coordinate 5,754 of JBBKVY010000017.1, forward strand.
AGCGTGAAGTCGCCACCCTCGGGAACGTGGAAGTCATCGATCATCGGGGTCTTCACGCCGGCAGGGGCCACACAGTTGGCGCGGATGCCCTTGCGCCCGTACTCGACGGCGATCGCCTTGGTGAACCCGACGACGCCCGCCTTCGACGCGCCGTAGGCGGCGGCCCACACCGAGGCTCGGAACGCGGCGCTCGATGTGGTGTTGACGATGGAACCGGAACCCTGGTCGAGGAAGACGCGGAGGGCGGCGCGGGTCATCTTGAAGGTGCCGCCGAGGTTCACGTCGATCACCTGGTCCCACTCCTCGTCGGTGACCTCATGGGTGTTCTCGAAGCGGAGGATTCCGGCGATGTTGCAGAGCACGTCGAGTCGCCCGAATCGCTCGACCGTGGCGCGGACCGCGGCATCCGCCGATGCCCCGTCGGCAACGTCGCACGCGACGCCGAACGCGTTGTCGCCCAACTCGGCAGCGACGGCGTCGACCGCCTCCTGTGACAGATCGGCGATCGCGACCGAGGAGCCGGCTTCGACGTACATCCTCGCGGTGGCGTTGCCGATGCCCGATGCTGCGCCGGTGATGAGTGCGACCTTGCCGTCGAGGTTGAACATGGCACGAAACTAGAACGCGTTCTACTGTCGGCGCCACTGCGGACTACCGTCACCGGATGCTCCATCCACGTCGCCCGGTCGTCGCCGCACTGCTCGCTGGGCTGCTGCTCACCGCTGCCTGTTCGTCGGACGACGCCGATGACGCCGCGATCGCGGCGGACGTGGACGAGACGACGACCACCACGGCATCCCTCGACCTGCTCGACACGGCGTCGCTCGGTCCCTATGCCGTGGGGCGCAGGACGGTCACGATCACCGACCCCGATCGCGATGATCGAACGATCACCACCGACGTCTGGTATCCCACCGACGCCACCGACGGCGAGGCGTCGACGTATTCGTTCGCCCCAGGGATCGAGTACGACTCCGACGTCGCGCTCGATGCGCCTGCCGTCTCGACCGAGGGGCCGTTCCCGATGGTCGTCTACAGCCACGGCAGCGGCGGACTCCGGTACGTCGCCTCGTACTTCACCGAGACACTCGCGTCCCACGGCGTGGTGGTCGTGGCCCCGGAACACGACGGGAACACCACGATCAACCGGTTCCTCGACAACTCCGACCCGCCCGAGGTGATCGCCGCCAATCGTCCGGTGGACGTCTCGGTGACGATCTCGGCACTGCTCGACGGCACGGTCGACGCCGAGGTCGCTGAGGCGATCGATGCAGAGAACATCGGCGTCACCGGCCACTCCTTCGGTGGGTACACCGCACTGGCCGTCGGGGGTGGCGTGGCTGCGCTCTCGATCGAGCCCGACGCACGGGTCGACGCGGTCATCGCGTTCGCCCCGGCGGCCGCCTTGCTCGCTGACGCCGACCTCGCGGCCATCGGCCTCCCGACGATGGTGATCAGCGGCACGCTCGACACGACCACGCCGATCGACCCGAACACCGACCGCACCGCCGAGCACGTCGTCGGACGACCGCTCTACCGGGTCGACCTCGAGGGCGCGACGCACCAGAGCTTCACCGACGTCTGCGCATACGCCGAGCTCCTGCCCCAGCTTCCCGACATCAGTCCCGAGATCCTCCAACTGGTCGACGAGCAGGCCGACAACACGTGCGATCCCGACGTCCTCGACGTCGACGAGGCCCAGGACCTCATCAACCGGTACTCGATCGCGTTCCTGCTCGCCGAGTTGACCGGATCGGCGGAGGCCCAGGCCGTGCTCGACTCAGAAGACGTGCCCGACGTCGTCGACTTCACCGTGAAGTGAATGCCGGCCCTCGCCGGCCGTCACATCGAGGCACGCCTCACGGCGACGACCACAGCGTTCCTCGCGTCGTCGCCGGTGTGGGGGTTGGGAAACGGGATGTCGTGGACCTCGCAGTTGCCGAACACCGTCTTGACGGCGGCGACGAACTCGTCGTCGGGAGCGACGTCGGACCAGAGGGCGAACACGCCGCCGGCGTGCAGGCGGTCGTGCAGCCGGCGGAGACCGTCGACTTCGTAGAAGGGGGCGTGACTGGGATCGAGCACGTGTCGCGGCGTGTGGTCGATGTCGAGGAGGATCGCGTGGACGTGCTCGGGAGCCTCGGCGCCGAACGCCCCACCGGCTGCGACCATGACGAAGAAGTCGCCTTCGACCAAGTGGCAACGGTCATCGGATGCGAGTGCCGGCGACAGGGGGAGCGCCGCCTCCTCGTGCCAACGGATGACGTCGGGGAGCGTATCGACGACATGCAACGATCGAACTCGTGCGTCGGTCAACGCAGCGCCGGCGGTGTAGCCGAGTCCGAGACCACCGACGACGATGTCGAGCTGATCGTCGTCGCACGCCGCGAGTCCGAGGTCGGCCAGTGCGATCTCGGCCGCGGTGAACAGGCTCGACATCAGGTGTTCGTCGCCGAGGATGACCTCGTAGACGTCGACCTCGATCGTGGGGATGAAGCGCCGTCGGAGACTGATGTCTCCCATCGGGGTGGTGCAGCGATCGATCTCCTCGAACAGGCGGCTACCCATCGAGGAGCGCGCGCAGTTCGTCGACCGCAACATCGGGGTCGTCGACGAGGATGGCGGCCATGCCCACGCCGCGGGCACCGCCACAGTTGCCGGGGTGGTCATCGAGCATGATCGCCCGTTCCGGAGCCACGCCGCCGAGTCGATCGAGCGCCAGCCGGTAGATCATCGGATTGGGCTTCCGCATGCCGACCTCGGAGCTGTCGACGACGTCGTCGAAGAGTTCGTCGAGGGGAAGCATCGGCCGCCACGAGTCACGGCCCTCGGCGATGTTGTTGGTCAGCAAGGAGGTCTTGTACCCGTCGCCCCGGAGCGAGCGCGCTGCCTCGACCATGACGTCGTAGACCTCCAGTTCGCCGAGCATCGAGGCCATGAACCCGAGGTCGAGTCCCAGGCCGTCGGACTCGGCCCGAGACATGGTGTCGGTGATCCAGTCCATGATCCCGATCTCGCCGCGCTCCGCCTTGTGCCATGCGTGATCGGTGTCCTCGGCGTAGGGGCCGAGCAGGTACTCGATGAACGCGTCCTCGTCCATGTCGTGGTCGGCGGCGGCAGACCCGATGGCGGTGAAGGCGGAGCTCACCATCACGCCGGAGAAGTCGAAGACGATGGCGTCGAATCGACGGTCGACGAGCTCGTCGGGTTTCGAGGAGGCCATGGTCAACCTCGGTAGGCGTTGGTGATGGGCAGGCGTCGGTCCTTGCCGAACGCCTTGGCCGTCACCCGCGGTCCGACCGGCGCCTGGCGGCGCTTCCACTCGGCCACGTCGACCAGACGGGTGATCCGCCGCACGAGTGCTTCGTCGAAGCCGTCGTCGATGAGCTCTGCCGCCGTCCAGTCGTCTTCGACGTAGCGCTCGAGGATGGGATCGAGGTCCTCGTACGGCGGCAGGTTGTCCGAGTCCCTCTGGTCCGGGGCCAGCTCGGCCGACGGGGGTTTGGTGATCACGTTCTCCGGGATGACCGAACCTCCGGGCTGCGCATTCCTCCACCGAGCCAGGCGGTAGACGAGGGTCTTGGGGATGTCGCGGATGGGCGCGAACCCACCTGCCATGTCGACGCCGTAGATCGTGGTGTACCCGACTGCCAGCTCGGACTTGTTGCCGCAGACGACGACCAGCCAACCGCGGAACTTGTTCGCCATGGCCATGAGGAGCGCCGCTCGGATCCGTCCCTGGAGGTTCTCCTCGGTCACGTCGGGCTCCGTGCCCGCAAACGTGGGAGCGAGCATCTCGAGCATCGACGCGAACGCCGGCTCGATGGCGATCTCCGACAACTCGATCCCGAGTTCGGCGCAGAGCTGTTCGGCGTCGGAGATCGAGTGCTCGGTCGAATAGCGGGACGGGAGGGCAACGGTTCGTACGTGTTCGGCGCCGATGGCGTCGGCCGCGATAACGGTGCACAACGACGAGTCGATGCCGCCGGACAAGCCGAGCACGATGTCGGTGAACCCGTTCTTGCGGGCGTAGTCGCGTGTGCCCTGGACGAGGGCGGCGTAGACCTCGGCCTCGTCGCCGAGCATGGGTTCGACGCCACCAGCGACCGGTTCGTCGGTCCTGGTGACGGGGTCGCTGACCGCGATCACGGGGCGGATGGGTGGTCGGGGTCGGCCCCGCGGATCGAGCTGGCGCTTGCGCCACTGCGGGCGCAGTTCCAGGTCGTGGATCAGGAGGTGTTCGGCGAACTGTGGCGAGCGGGCGACGACCTCGCCCGTGGGGTCGATGATGACCGACGACCCGTCGAAGACGAGTTCGTCCTGGCCACCGACCTGGTTGGTCCAGATGATCGCCGCGGATGCGTCGGCCGCGCGGGTGGCGAGCATGCGCTCCCGTTCCCCAGCCTTGCCGAGCCGGTACGGCGATCCGTTGATGTTGACCATGACCTCCGCGCCGGCAGCGGCCTGCTCGGCAATGGGCCCGAAGGGCACCCACGAGTCCTCGCAGATCGACAGCCCGACACGCACGCCGGCCACGTCGACGAGCGGCGACTCACCGTCGCCCGGCGTGAAGTAGCGCTGCTCGTCGAACACGTCGTAGTTGGGGAGGTGTCGCTTCCGGTACACGGTGGCGACCTCGCCCGAGGCGCAGAGCGCGGCGGCGTTGTAGAGATCGCGATCGGCGTCCGGGAAGCCGACGACCACGGCGCAACGGCCAGTGCGGGCGGCGAGTTTCTCGAGTGCCGCACGGCAGTCGGCGATGAACCGCGGCTTGAGCAGCAGGTCTTCGGGCGGGTAGCCGCAGACGGCCAGCTCGCCGAACACTGCCAGGTCGGCGCCGGCGTACTCGGCCTGTTCGACCGCGTCGAGGATGGCCGCGACATTGCCGTCGAGGTCACCGACGGTCGGGTTGAGCTGGCATGAGGCCACGCGGAGACGATCCACACGCGTCAGCCTACGGAAGCCCACGGCAGGCGGTCACCCCGGCACACTTGGCCCGTGGTTTCTCCGTCCGATCGCGCTGCGCCGGTGCGTCCGGAGACCAGCGCCGACCCCGGTCGTGCCCGGATCGTGTTGGAGCGACTCGGCACGGCCATGGACGTCGTGGACGACGCGACCGCCAACGCGGTCGTGGCCGTCGCCGCGGCGAGCGACAGCCTCGGCGACTTCGTGGTCGAGGATCCCGAGGCGGTGGCGGTGCTGGCTCACCTCGACGCTGCGGTCGTTCTCGACGGCAGCGACCCCGAGGCACTTCGCGTGTCGCACCGCCGTGAGTTCCTCCGCATCGCTGCGCGCGACCTGGTCGGCCTCGACGACCTGTCGACGACGGTCGCCCGGCTCTCGTCACTCACGGCGGAGACGATCCGCGCGGCGTTGGTCATCGCACGAGCCGAGGCACTCACCGTTGTGGGCATGGGCAAGTTCGGCGCCGGTGAACTCAACTTCGTGAGCGACGTGGACGTGTTGTTCGTGTGCGAGGACGAGCCATCCGACGCCCATCGGTCGGCGCGCCGATTCCTGGCCGTGGCCGGGCGGTGCTTCCGCATCGACACCGACCTCCGCCCTGGCGGTCGGGATGGTCCGCTCGTGCGCTCGCTCGACGGCTACCGGTCGCACTGGAACACGTGGGCATCCGCGTGGGAGTTCCAGGCACTGCTGAAGGCGGCATCGGTCGCCGGCCCCGAGGCCTCGTGCCGAGCATTCGACTCCTCCGTCCAGCACGCGCTCTGGTCGCGGGCGTTCGGTCAGGACGACCTGCGCGAGATCCGCCGTCTGAAGGCGCGCGCCGAATCCGAGATCGCCCGCCGTGGCCTGACGGACCGAGAGATCAAGCGTGGACGAGGGGGCCTCCGCGACATCGAGTTCTCCGTCCAGTTGCTCCAGCTCGTCCACGGTGGAATCGACCACGCGCTCCGAGTACGCGGCACGCTCGACGCACTCGGCCGTCTCGATGCTGGCGGGTATGTCGACGGCGACGAGGCGCACACGCTCGCGTCGGCGTACACCTTCCTCCGCACGGTCGAGCACCGCCTCCAGCTGGTCAACGAACAACAGACGCACACGATCCCAGACGAGCGCGGGCGCCGGCGTCGGATCGCACGCACCATGGGCTACCGAGGCGACCCCGACACCGGTCCCACCGAGCGATTCGACCGAGATCTCGCCATGCACCGGCTCGCTGTCCGTCGCGTGCACGAGGGGTGGTACTTCCGTCCGCTGCTCGATGCCTTCGCCGGCCTCGGCGGCACGAACCCGGAGATCACGGCCACGAGGCTCGCAGCCTTCGGGTTCCGCGACGTGGTGCGGACCCGGCAGGCGGTCCGCGAACTCTCACGCGGGATGACCCGGTCCTCCGGCCTGATGCGCCAACTCCTCCCGCTGGTCCTCGATTGGCTCTCGCAGGGTCCCGACCCGGACCTCGGCCTGTTGGGGTTGCGGCGGCTGGTGACCGGCGAACAGCGGACGCTACGGATCGTCGCAGCGTTCCGAGACTCGGCCGAGACCGCGCGTGCGCTCTGCGACCTCCTCACGACCGCGCCCATCGCAACCGAGCTCCTGGAGGCCAATCCCGACCTCGTCGAACGCCTCGACGATGCCGACCGGCTCCGAACCGGCACCCGCGACGGGTTGCTCGCGAGCGCGTGGGCCGCCGTCGGGTGGCGCCACGACACCGACGACCGCCAACAGTCGCTCCGACGGTGGTACCACCGCCACCTGCTCGGCATCGTGGCCCGCGACCTGTCCGGTGCGGCCGACCCCGCGACCGTTGGCGCTGACCTCAGCACCCTGACCGAGGTGATCATCGAGACCGCGCTGCGCATCGTCGATCCGCAGGTGCCGTTCGCGGTGATCGGAATGGGTCGCCTCGGCGGAAGGACGCTCTCGTACGGGTCGGATGTCGACTTGGTGTACGTCCACGACGGCGTCGGGGATCCTGGCCGGGTCGAGGCAACGCGAGTGGCTGTCGCGATGTCGAGATTGCTCCGTGGCCCGAGCCCGGCATCCCGGATCGTCGACGTCGACACTGACCTGCGTCCGGAGGGGAAGCAGGGACCGCTGGCGCGCAGCCTCGACAGCTACACCGTGTATCTCGAGCGGTGGGCCGAGGTGTGGGAGCGGCAGTCCCTGTTGCGAGCCCGAACCGTCGCCGGCGACGGTGCCGTCTGCCGCGGCTTCGACGCACTACTCGAGCATGCCGCGTGGACTCGACCACCGACCCCGGACGATCGGCGGGACATCCGACGGCTCAAGGCTCGGATCGAGTCGGAGCGGATTCCCGGTGGTCTGGAGCCATGGCGCCACTGCAAGCTCGGCCCCGGCGGCTTGGCCGATGTCGAGTGGACGGTGCAACTGCTCCAGTGGGAGCACGGCGTGCGGGGTCGGGCGACGTTGTCGACGCTCGACCGATTGGTCGAGCGCGGGGTGGTCGACGTCGACGACGCCCGGGTGCTCGACGCCGCCCACCGGTGGTGCGACTCGGTGCGCAACCGGCTGTGGCTCGTCTCCGGCCAAGGCGATGTGGTCCCTGCCGCCGTCGAACCGCTCCTCACACTCGCCCGGTCGTTCGACACCGACTCGTCGTCGCTGGTCGAGGAGCATCGTCGGCGCCTGCGCCGATCGCGCCGCGTGGCGGAACGGATCTTCTACGGACGCGAGTGACAGTATCTGTGGCCATGGCAGTGGACCCGCAGGTGCAGACCATCCTCGACGGGCTGGCGGCGGCCGAGGGCCCGCCGCTCACCGAACAGCCGCCGGACGATGTGCGCGAGTCGTTCGCACTGATGGCCGCACTCGGGGTTCCCGAGGACGTCGAGTCGGTCGAGGACTCGTCGGTTCCGGGTCCCGCCGGCGACATCGCTGTGCGCATCTACCGACCCTCGGCCGGGCGGTCGCTCCCCGCGCTGGTCTGGTACCACGGCGGTGGGTTCGTGATCGGCGATCTCGACAGCCACGACGCGGTCTGTCGATCCTTGGCGAACCGATCGGGCTGCGTGGTGATCGCCGTCGACTACCGGCTCGCCCCCGAACACCCCTTCCCAGCCAGTCCTGACGACGCGGTCGCCGCGTTCGACGCACTGCGTGATCGCGCCGCCGACCTCGGAATCGACGGCGACCGCATGGCAACGGGCGGCGATTCGGCCGGCGGCAACCTGGCCGCGATCGTCGCCAACGAACGGCGCGATGCCGTGGCGTTCCAGTTGCTCATCTATCCGGTCACCGACATGACCCATGCGTCGCAGTCCTACCGCGACAACGCCGACGGCTACCTGCTGACAGCGGAACTGATGGCCTGGTTCGAGGACAGCTACACCGGCGGAGAGAGCCTCGACGACCCGCGCATCTCCCCGCTGCACACGGAGGATCTGCATGGTGTCGCGCCGGCGTTCCTCCTCACGGCCGAGTTCGACCCGCTGCGCGACGAGGGCGAGGCCTACGGGAAACGACTGGCCGACGCCGGGGTTCCGGTCGTCGTACAACGCTTCGACGGGATGATCCACGGCTTCTTCCAGATGAACGCGGTGGTCGACGCGGCCGATACCGCCATCGATGAGGCGGCGAGGTCCTTGCAGGATGCCCTGCGGTGAAGTCGCCCGTCGTCAGAGCGATCGCCGTGGCGTTCGCGCTCGCAACGTTGGTCGCCTGCGGCGATTCGCAGGACCCGGGACTCGGTCCGAGTGGCGATCGACCTGCGTCGACGTCGAACACGCTCGGCCAGTGTCCGGACGGCGGCCCCGATGCCACGACGCCCGCCGCCGGATGCATCGGCCCGGAGGGCCAGGTGCTGCGGCGCTGATCAGCCCTGCGTCGGCGCGAACGCCTCGACGACGCGACGTCGCCAGTCGAACAGGGCCGGATACTGCTCCTTGGTCGACTTGCCGAGGCGGACCACGACGAGGTCGAGCATCGGGCACACGCTGATCGATTGTCCCTCGTACCCGCTGGCCCAGAAGGTGCCGAAGTCGTCGCCGGTCACCCACCAGTGCCCTCCGTAGAGGCGGCCGTCCTCGGGATCGATCGATCGGGCCGCCCGTGCGTGGTCGACCCATCCCTCGGGAAGCAGACGAGTGCCGTCCCACACGCCGTCGCGCAGGTAGAGGTAGCCGAATCGAGCCATGTCCCGTCCCGTCGCCCATACGTACGAGGACGCGATCCAGGTGCCGGCGTCGTCGAAGCGCGGGTCGGCCGTCTCCATGCCGATGGGTCCGAACAGACGGTCCCGCAGGAACGTGCGGTACGCGCCCTCGCCACCGAGGGCGTCGCGGACGATGCGGGAGATCACGTTGGTGGTCCCCGACGAGTAGTTGAACGTCGACCCGGGCTCGTGGATGAGGGGTCGGTCGGCGGTGAACGCTCCCGTGTCCGGCGCCCCCTCACCGAAGAGCATGTCGACCACATGCGAGCCGCCGGCGTCGGCGTCGTAGTCCTCGATGAACGACAGTCCGTCGCGCATCTCCAGCAACTGGTCCAGCGTGATCGCGGCGCGCGGGTCGCCGTCGGTCCACTCGGGCACGGCCGCTGGCGCATCGAGATCGAGCCGGCCCTCGGCGACGAGCATGCCGACCACGGCGTGGAGCATCGACTTCGCCATCGACCACGAGATCAGCGGTGTCGTCGCGTCGACCGGGTCGCCGGTGGCCTGGCCCCACACGTCGGTGCGGTCGCCGTATCGCTCGGCGACGAGTCGCCCCCGGTGGATGACGACCGCGGCGCGCGATCGGACGAGCGCGCCGTCCGGGTCCATCACCTCGTCGAGCAACGGGTCGAGGTCGACGTCGTGGGGCACGGTTCCGGTCGGCCAGTCGCCCGTCGGCCACCGCACGCCCTCGGATTGCGCCGGCAGGGGAGGGATGGGGTGGTCGAGGCGCGTGCTCACGCCAGCGTGTCTAGTCGTGCGCGGTCAGCGACGTCAGCGGCCGTCGCGGATGTACCCGACGAGTTGGTCCTTCTCGGTCGCCAGTTCGTCGATTCGCACCTTGACCACGTCGCCGATGCTGATGATCCCCTGGAGTCGGCCGTTCTCCACCACGGGCATGTGGCGGAACCGTCCAGCGGTCATGATCCCCATGATCTTCTCGGTGTCGGCCCTGCCGTCGCACGTCGCCACCTCGGACTTCATGAGCTCGCGCACGGCGACGTCGAGCGCGCCAGCACCGTCGACAGCCATCCGACGGACGATGTCGCGTTCGGAGATGATGCCGTCGACGGACGAGCCGTCGACGGAGGCGACCAGCGCACCGACATTGTGGTGGGCGAGCAGTGCCAGTGCGTCGGACACGGTGGCATCAGGGGCGACCGTGGCCACCTCGCGTCCCTTGGAATCGAGGATCTGGTCAGCGAACACGGCACGGCCTCCGATCGGCGGGAACGTCACGATTGTCCCACACCATCGGTGGCGGGTGTTGACGTCGTCGAGCGCTTCGCTCGACCCCATTCGGCGCTATGCGGCGTCGTTGCTGCGCTCTTCGGCGAGCTCGTGCAGGAGCGCTGCGAACGCCTCCGTGGTGCTGGCTGCACAGAGCAGGACGCGGTGATCGACCGCGAAGACGCTGGCATCCTCGCGGACACGGACCGTTGCATTGGCCGGCCCCATCTCGAGGGCCGTGCGCTCGCCCACGATCGATCCGGCAGCGACGGTGGCGATCCGCTCACCGTCGACCTCGATGCTCATCGAACCCGACTCGATGAAATAGGCGTGGCGATTGCGTCGACCTTCATGGATGAGGACGTGGCCGGCAGCGACCGAGACCTCGTCGACGTTGGTGACCAGATCACGGAGCTGACGGAACGGAAGGTCACGCAGCACATCGATCGACTGGAGCGCGGTGAGCTTCGGGTCGCTGGTTCGCATACAGACCAGTATGCATGAAATACTTAGCGCTCCGACCGATCGTCGTCGTGAGATCCGTCACAACGCGAACGGGCACCAGGCGCGGCTCATCGTTCCTTCGCCATCGTCGACTGCGCTCGCTCGATGTCCGCCTGGTGTTCCTGGATCTTGTCCATCGAGGCGGCGATGGCCTGACCGATGAGCTCGGAGCTGCGGTCCGTGACCGACGCGAGCGACGCAGCACGGTCGCGGTTCGCGCCGTTGAAGTGCGGTGTCACGTGTCGGGCGAACAGCTCGTAAGACTTGAACGTGTTCTCCCGGTTGGCCCAGTTGTGGGCGAGCTGGAGGAACGTCCCGAAGCCACCGGTCTGGTCCCAGAGCCGCTGGAGCTGCTCGATCGCGTCGTCGGGTGTGCCGATGACCGCGCGGCCGGATTCGACCATCGCCTCCGCAGGACTCATCGAGCCGAGATCATCACCGGCGGCGGTCGGGTTGATGGCGGCGAAGTAGTCGACCCACTTCTGGAGGCCGAACTCGACGTTGGCGAACGCCTCGTCACGGGTCTCGGCGATGTGCACAGGACCGACCACGCGCCACCGGTTCCGGTCCATCTCCCGGCCCTGGTCCGAAGCCGCATCGTTGGCGATCTGCCAGTTCGTGCCCAGCGCGTCGTAGCCGGCTGCCACGGTCGCTGCCACGCACAGGAGCCCGAGATCGTGCGTGCCGGCGAGCTTCGCCGAGTGCGGAGTGACGGTCGATGCGACCGCGATCTCGGGATGGGGATCGGAGTAGGGGCGGAGCTGGCAGGTCGCACCGGTGAGATCGAACCAGTCGGTCTTCTCGGTCACCGTCTCCCCCCGGAACAGGCGGAGGATGACCTCGAGACTCTGCGTCATCCGATCACGCTGGGCCGACACCGGGATCCCGAGCATCGCGGCGTCGGACGGGAGCAGTCCCGGCCCCACGCCGAGCATCACGCGCCCCCGGGTCTGGTGGTCGAGTTGGATGATCCTGTTCGCGACCATCAACGGGTTGTGATACGGCAGCGAGACGACGCCGGTGCCGAGCTTGATGCGCTGCGTCCGCTCGGCTGCGGCGGCGATGAACAGCTCCGGGCTGGCGATGATCTCGTACCCGGCCGAGTGGTGTTCCCCGATCCATGCCTCGTCGTATCCGAGACGGTCGAGGTGCTCGACCAGTTCGAGGTCGCGCTCGATGGCGAGGGTCGGATCCTCGTCCACGGGGTGGAACGGAGCCAGGAAGACGCCGTTTCGCACGCGCAGCTCGATCACGGATTCGGTGGTCACGGGGTCCCCCACTGCTCTCGGGCGGAGATGTTGCCGTCTCGGTGCCCGTCTCTTGACCGGACAGTCAAGTTTCTAGCGCATGATCGCTGTGACACGCTCTGCGGCGGTGAGCGCTCCCCTCCAGCTCGAGTTCGTGACCTCGGCCGACCGGCTCGATCGGCTGCCGCCGACCACGGCCGAGGTCGCCGTCGTCGGCCGGTCCAACGTCGGCAAGTCGTCACTGCTCAACGCGATCGCTCAGCGGAACGCGCTCGCGAAGACGTCGAAGACACCGGGTCGGACCCAGTTGCTCAACTGCTTCGAGCTCCGAGAGGGTGGGACGGTCATCGACTGCCCGGGGTATGGCTACGCCAAGACCCCGAAACACGTACGCGACGGGTTCCAGCCGATGATCGAGGGGTACCTGCTCGGCCGCGAGGAACTCACCATGATCGCCGTTCTCGTCGACGGAGAGATCGGCCCGACCAAGCTCGACGTCCAGATGCTCGAGTGGCTGCGTGCGTGCGCGCTCCCGCACACCGTGCTCGCGACCAAGCACGACAAGGTCAAGTCGAAGGCGCGCGACAAGCGCAAACAGGACCTCGCCAACGGCTGCGGGCTCGACAAAGGCGACGTCGTCTGGGTCAGCGCGTCGAAGGGCGTCAACGTCGACCGGGTGCGCGACCTGTTCCGACTGTGGCTCGCCTGAACCGACCCGTGCCGGGATCCTCCCTCCCTCGGTAGGGTCCGGGCGATGGACGAGAAGCTCCGCAACGCGCTCGACGAGATCCAGTCCGCCATCCGGCGCTTCGAGGCCGATGGCGTCATCGACGAAGACGAGCGCGCACAGCTGCGGACGTTGGCCGACCGGCTCGGTGGAGCGCTCGAGGACCCGGACGAGCACGACGGCCTCACGGATCAGCTCGAGGACTCGGCGATCCGGTTCGAGGGCAAGCATCCGACCGTCGCCGCGGTGATCCGCAGCGCCATCGACACCCTCACCGGTCTGGGCATGTGAGCGACCGCTTCTCGCTGGCGATCGAACGGATCGATGCGGCGAATGCCGACGACCCCAACACGATCGAGGTCGGAGGAGAGGCCCGGCCGAAGGAGCAGGCGCACGCCGAGATGGCATCGGCCTGGGTGCGTCACCTCGACCCCGAGGCATCCGAGCTCCAGCTGCTCGCAGCTCGTGCGCACCATCTCCGGCGCTGGTCGCTTCCTCGCTCGACTCATCCGGCGGGTCGTGCGGGGTACCTGCGCTGGCGCGCCGACCTGAAGAAGCAGCACGCGGACGAAGTCGGAGGGATCCTCGCCGCGGTCGGATACGACGTCGCCGAGATCGAACGAGTGCAGCAGATCATCCGGAAGCAGGGGCTGAGTTCGGACCCGGCGGTGCAGGTGCACGAGGATGCGCTCTGCCTCGTGTTCCTGCAGACCCAACTGGACACGACGCTCGCGAAGCTCGATGACGACGAGCACCGGATCGACGTCCTGCGGAAGACCACGAAGAAGATGTCGGCCGAGGCACTCGACATCGCCGGTGGCCTCGACTTCTCGCCGGACACGGCGGCGCTGCTCGGCCGGGCACTCGCGGGCTGACCTCGGCACCGCGTCGAAGCTCCCATGGTCGATCTGGGCGGTACCTTCACCGAGTGCAACGTGCCCGTGCGATCCTGGCGATGGCCGGCGCGGCGGTCGCGCTCGTGGGCTGCCGTGCAGACTCCGACGACGACGGTTCGATCACCGTGTTCGCTGCCGCCTCGCTCTCGGATGCCTTCGTCGACGTCGCCCGCGCGTTCGAGGACGCCAACCCCGGCCGATCGGTCGAGTTGAACTTCGCCGGGTCGTCGACGCTGCGAGAACAGATCCTCCAGGGTGCACCGGCTGACGTCTACGCGTCGGCCAACGTCGCGAACATGGATGTCCTCGTCGACGCCGATGCGGTGGACGACTCACTGGAGTTCGCGACCAACAGCCTCCAGATCGTCGTGCCCGTCGAGAACCCGGCGGGAGTGCACGGGCTCGCCGACTTCGCCGACGCCGATCTGGTGCTCGGCCTGTGCGCCGAGGACGTGCCGTGCGGCGACTTCGGTCGTGAGGCGCTGGCGCTCGCAGGCGTGACTCCGGCACCGGACACGAACGAGCCCGATGTGCGGGCCCTGCTCACGAAGGTGGAGGCGGGCGAACTCGACGCGGCCATCGTGTACACCACCGACGTGATCTCCGCCGGCGTCGGGGTGCGGGGCATCGATGTTCCCGACGATCAGAACGTGGTGGCGACCTACCCCATCGCGACGGTCGAGGGTTCCGACGAGAGCGACGTCGCGGATGCGTTCATCGCGTTCGTGCGCGGAGACGACGGCCAGGCCATCCTCCGGGCCCATGGATTCGGGAACCCGTGAGTCGTCCATCCCGTCGGAGTCGGACCCCTGCGGCCCTGCTGCCATTCGCGCTCGTCGGCTTCGCCTTCCTCGTCGTCCCGCTGTTCGCGTTGGTGCAGCGTGCGCCGTGGAGCGACCTCGGCGAAATCGTCACCGAACCGGTCGTGATCGACGCGCTCCGCATCAGCGTCGTCAGCGCGCTGGCAGCCACGGCCCTGTCGCTGCTGGTCGGCGTTCCGCTCGCCTGGGTGCTGGCCCGCACGTCGTTCCCCGGGCGGTCGCTCGTTCGCGCACTCGTCACGCTTCCGATGGTCCTGCCACCGGTGGTCGGTGGCGCGGCGTTGCTGTTCGCCTTCGGGCGCCGCGGTCTGGTGGGAGGGCCGCTCTACGACCACACCGACTTCGTCCTGCCGTTCTCGATCTGGGGCGTCATCGCCGCCAACACGTTCGTGGCGATGCCGTTCCTCGTGCTCACCGTCGAGTCCGGACTCCGGTCTGCTGATGTCCGCTACGAGGACGCCGCCGCGACACTCGGCGCCAGCCGGTGGACGATCTTCCGGCGCATCACCCTGCCGAATGCGATGCCGGCCATCGTCGCCGGCGCCGTGCTGTGCTGGGCTCGTGCCCTGGGTGAGTTCGGTGCGACGGTCACGTTCGCCGGCAACCTCCAGGGGCGCACGCAGACGATGCCCCTGGCCGTCTTCCTCGCCCTCGAGTCCGACCGCGAGGCGGCGATCGCGCTGTCGCTCGTGCTGATCGCCGTGTCGCTCGCGGTGCTGATCCCCCTGCGCGATCGTTGGCTGCGCTGATGCTCGACGCCCACATCGAGGTCCGCATCGGCGAGCTGGACCTTGCGGTCGACGTCGCCGCCGACGTCGGAGAGATCGTCGCGCTCCTCGGCCCGAACGGTGCCGGCAAGACGACCATCGTCCGGGCGCTGGCCGGTCTCCAACCGATCGACGGCGGTCGGATCAGTCTCGACGGACAGTTGCTCGACGAACCCGCCACCAAGACCTTCGTCGAGACCGAGGAGCGACCGGTCGGTGTCGTGTTCCAGGACTACCTCCTCTTCGCCCGCATGTCCGCACGCGACAACGTCGCGTTCGGTCTGCGCGCCAGGGGCGTCGACCGCCGGAGCGCGTCCGAGCAGGCCGGCCAATGGCTCGAACGGTTCGGTCTCGCGGACCATGCTGCTGCCCGACCGTCGTCGCTGAGCGGTGGGCAGGCTCAACGGGTGGCGCTGGCCCGTGCGCTGGCCACGGAGCCGCGGCTCCTCCTGCTGGACGAACCGCTCGCCGCGCTCGACGCCACGACGCGCGTCCACGTCCGCGCCGAGCTCCGTCATCACCTCGCGACCTTCGAGGGCATGCGCGTCCTCGTGACCCACGATCCCATCGACGCGCTCGTGCTCGCCGATCGTCTGGTCATCGTCGAGGACGGTCGCGTCGTCCAGGCGGGAACTCCTGCCGCGGTCACCGCTCGTCCCGCGACCGCGTACGTTGCCGACCTGGTCGGCATCAACCTCCTGCGCGGTCGCTTGATGGACGACCACACCGTCGAGCTCGCGACAGGCGGCCGTCTCACCGTCGCTGCGCCGGCCGAACCGCTGTCGCCCGACGTCGCAGTGGCGATCCGTCCGCAGGCGGTCGCTGTGCATCGCGACCAGCCGAGCGGGAGTCCACGCAACACGTGGCGCGCCTCGATCACCGACCTCGAATCCGATCGCGACCGAATCCGCGTGACCTTCGGTGGACCCATCCCCGTCACCGCGGAGATCACCGCAGCGGCTGCGACCAGCCTCGGCATCGAATCCGGTCAGGAACTCTGGGCCAGCGTCAAGGCCGTCGACATCGCGGTCTACGAGACCTGAGCGGTCAGCGGCGACCGAGGACGGCATCTCGGAGGTCGTCGTCAGATCGAGGGTCCGTCGCCCACGGGATGACGTCGCTCGTCTCGAACAACCAACGAAAGATCCGGTCGCGGCAATCGCGCTCGGCGGTGACCAGGTCGTCGCGGCCTGCCAGATTCGTGGTCTCCAGGGGATCGGCGACCCGGTCGTACAGCTCCGGCCCCTCGTACAGGCGCTCGACGTAGGTCCACTGTTCCGTTCGGACCGAGACCGAGCGACCGGCGAGCGCCGGATCGCCGTGTTGGAGGTCCTGTTTGTGCTGGTAGGGGCCGCCCGTGCCCTGTTCGAGGAGCGGCTCCTCCTCGAGCGTGAAGCCGCCCTCGCTGAAGGCTGCATCGCGATGCGTGGTCGTCGGCTCGTCGAGCAACGGCCGCAACGACCGTCCGAAGTGGGTATAGCTCGGGTCGAGCTCGGCGTAGTCCTCGAAGGTCGCAGTCAGATCGACGAGCTCGACGAAGCTCTCCGCGATGCCGGACGACGCTCGCGGGTCGTGGATGATCAGCGGGTTGTGGACGAGCACGTCCTCGAGCCCGGACATCCATTTCTCGACCAGACCGAAGTCGCCGAGATATTCGCCGTGATCGGTGAAGAAGAACGTCACGGTGTCGTCGGCCGACCCGGCGTGCTCGACCGCCCGTTGGACCTGCCCGAGCTGGTCGTCGACGCGGCTGATCATCGCGTAGTAGGTGCGGCGCAGCTCGGCCCAGTCTGGGGGCGACATGCGATCGAGGCCGTATCGCTCGTGGATGGCACGGTGGAATCGCGGCTTGCGGTCGAAGTCCGGGGGGACCACCGGCGGCATGTCGGCGGGGTCGTGCATCGAGTACCACGGCTCCTCGACCGCGAACGGCGGGTGCGGGAAGATGAGTGGCACGAACAGGCACCATGGTTCGGGCAGGCCGTCAGCGAGCCAGTCGACTGCGGTCGCGACGGTGGCGGCGTCGAGCTCGAAGAGGTCGCCGTCGATCGGCCCGCCATAGAACGCGTCGTAGCGTCGATCGCCCTTCTCGAACGGCGAGGTGTGCCAGCGACCGAGGTCTTCGAGCGACGGTGGGCGCGTGAAGCCGAATCGATCGGACGACGCCTTGGTCACGCCGGCACCGAGCATGTCGCCACGCGCCCCGGCGAGCGCGACGTGATAGCCGCCGTCCTTGAGACGCCGGAAGACGTTGGGCTCGTGCGGCTGGAGCAGGTGCGAGAGCGTCCGATGGCCGGCCACGTGCGGATACCAACCGGTGAACATCGAGATCCGACTCTGCGAGCAGACCGTGTGCTGACCGAAGGCGTTGGCGAACCGGGTCCCTCGTTCGGCGAGCGCATCGATGTGCGGCGTCTTCGCGACCGGGTTCCCGAACGCGCCAACGGCATCGACGCGCAGTTGATCCGGCATGAACAGCAACAGGTTCGGACGGTTCATGCGCGGAGGGTACTTCCGGCCTCCGGCCTCCGACCTCCGACCTCGGGCGTCGGACCGGCGGCTCAGATGTCGTAGTAGAGCTGGAACTCGTACGGGTGGGGGCGGAGGCGGAGGCCGTCGATCTCGACCGTGCGCTTGTAGGTGATCCAGTTCTCGATGAGATCGGGCGTGAACACGTCGCCGGCCAGCAGGTAGTCGTTGTCGCGCACGAGTGCTCGCAGCACCTCGTCGAGCGATCCCGGCACCTGCGGCACGGCGGCCATCTGCTCGGGCGGCAGGTCGTAGAGGTCCTTGTCCATCGGATCGGGCGGCTCGATCCGGTTGCGGATGCCGTCGAGGCCGGCCATCAACATGGCGCTGAACGCCAGGTACGGATTGGCCGACGGGTCGGGGCAGCGGAACTCGACCCGTTTCGCGCGCGGCGACTTCGAGTACAGCGGGATGCGACAGGCGGCCGAGCGGTTGCGCTGCGAGTACACGAGGTTCACCGGTGCCTCGTAGCCGGGAACGAGCCGCTTGTAGGAGTTGGTGGTCGGGTTGGTGAACGCCAGCAGCGACGGCGCGTGAGCCAGCAATCCGCCGATGTACCAGCGGGCGGTGTCGGACAGGCCGGCGTATCCCGTCTCGTCGAAGAACAGGGGCTCGCCCGACTTCCACAGCGACTGGTGCACGTGCATGCCCGACCCGTTGTCACCGAAGATCGGCTTGGGCATGAACGTGGCCGACTTGCCCGCCTGCCACGCCACGTTCTTCACGATGTACTTGAACACCATGATCTTGTCGGCCATCCGGGCGAGCTCGTCGAAGCGGATGTCGATCTCCGCTTGGCCACCCGAGCCCACCTCGTGATGCTGGATCTCGACCTCGATGCCCGCCTCCTCGAGCGCGATCATCATCTCGGTCCGTAGGTCCTGGAAGTGGTCCATGGGAGGGAGCGGGAAGTACCCCTCCTTCTCCCGTGGCTTGTAGCCGCGGTTGGGCGAGCCGTCGGTCTCGGTGCGGCGGCCGGTGTTCCACGAACCCTCGATCGAGTCGACCTCATAGTGGGCGGCGTTCTTGGACGACCCGAAGTTGACCGAGTCGAAGATGAAGAACTCGGCCTCGGGGCCGACATAGCAGGTGTCGGCGATGCCCGACGCTCGGAGGTGGTCCTCGGCCTTGCGCACCACGTGGCGCGGGTCGCGTGAATACGGCTCGCCGGTGACCGGGTCGTGCACGTGGCAGTGCAGGACCAGTGTCTTGCGGCGCGCGAACGGGTCCAGCCAGGCCGAGCTCGGGTCGGGGAGCAGGATCATGTCCGACTCCTGGATCTCCTGGAACCCGCGGATCGACGAACCGTCGAATCCGGATCCCTCCTCGAACAGGTCCTCGGTCAACTCGTGCGTCGGTACCGAGTAGTGCTGCATGAGGCCCGGAAGATCGCAGAAGCGGAGATCGACGACCTCGACGCCTTCGTCCGATGCGAGGGACAGGACTTCGTCAGCCGTGCGTTCGATCACGAACGCGAACGTAGACCGCCGATCTGTCGTACGGTCGAAATCCTCGGAACAGGCGACACGAGGGAGCTGCGATGCGACGTCACGGGGTGCTCGTGATCGTGGCCATGCTCGCCCTGGCGTCCTGTGATGGTGACGACGACAGCACGTCGTCGGGTTCGTCGGACGACGCTGGCGGCGAGGATCTCGTGGCCTGTGAGGTACTGAGCGCTGAGGATGTCGGTGAGGTGCTCGGCGCGACCGTGGTCGCCGAGGCCACGGGCACCCCGAGCGGCGATGTCGATCCTGTCGGGTGCACCTACACCAGCGACGCGGGTGACGTCCGCATACTCGCGTCGGTCCGACTCGGCGAGAAGTTCTACGGAGGTATCGATTCGCCGGCGAGGCAGGACCCCGTCGCCATCGACGGTCTCGGCGACGATGCCTTCGCCGACAACGGCATGGTGACGTTCCTGTCGGGGGAGTGGACCGGCTCGGTCGCGAGCATCGCGGGCGACGTCCCGGACGCCGACCTCGAAGCGGTGGCACGGCTCCTGGAGTCGAAGCTCCCCTGAGCGACGTCCGTTCCGGCACGGGCACGATGTGCCAGCGCGTTGGCGGTGTGCGGTCACGTCCGAGAACCACGAGAGCCGGGACCAGTGGCCCCGGCTCTCGTACAGATCACATCAGCGGTGCTGACGAATGACTCAGCCCTCGGCGGCGCAGACGGCGTCGGTGATCAGCGCAGCGACCACGTAGGGGTCCATGTTGGCGTTGGGGCGACGATCCTCGATGTAGCCCTTCTGGTCGACCTCGACCTGCCAGGGGATGCGCACCGAAGCGCCGCGGTCGGAGACGCCGTACGAATACTCGGTCCACGGCGCGGTCTCGTGCATGCCGGTGAGGCGACGTTCGACACCGGGGCCGTAGGCCGTGATGTGGTCCTCGTGGTGCTTGCCCAGCACCTCGGCGGCGGCGACACAGGCGTCGTAGTTCTCGCGCATCGACTTGGTCGAGAAGTTGGTGTGGCAACCCGCGCCGTTCCAGTCGCCCGGCATCGGCTTCGGGTCGATGGTGGCGGCCACGTCGAAGTCCTCGGCGATGCGGTAGAGCAGCCAGCGGGCGACCCACATGTGGTCGCCGACCTCGACGACACCGGCGGGCCCGATCTGGTACTCCCACTGACCCATCATGACCTCGGCGTTGATGCCCGAGAGCTTCAGGCCGGCGGTGAGGCAGGCGTCCATGTGGGCCTCGACGATGTCGCGACCGTAGACCTCGTCGGCGCCGACGCCGCAGTAGTACGGACCCTGGGGACCGGGGAAGCCACCGCGCGGCCAACCGAGAGGATGGCCGTCGTCGAGGAACGTGTACTCCTGCTCCATGCCGAACCACATGTCGTTGTCGGCGTACTTCTCGGCCAGCGCTGCCGTCGCTGCACGGGTGTTGGTCTCGTGCGGCGTCATGTCGATGTTGAGCACCTCGTTGAGCACGAGGATGTGGTCGCCGCCGCGGATCGGATCCGGGCAGGTGAAGACCGGCTTGAGCACGCAGTCCGACTGGTGGCCCTCGGCCTGGTTGGTGGACGAACCGTCGAAGCCCCAGATGGGTGGTTCGGCTCCGTCGTCCATGATCTTGGTCTTGGACCGCAGCAGCGCTGTGGGCTTCGTGCCGTCGATCCAGATGTATTCAGCCTTGATGGTCACGTGCTCTGCGCCCTCTCGTGGGATTCGGTCGATGTCGGGGTGGTGCACCGGTTGGTGGTGGCGGACCCGTCCAGTCAAGACGGCCGTCTTTTCACGACCTTTTCCCCTGTGTGAACGCGTTGTGTACGGGGGGCCGAGACGCCCATCGACAGTAGGCGCGCCGGGGTGTGACACGTACCATCGGCCCATGGAACGCCAACGCGAATACGTGCTGCGCACGGTCGAGGAACGGGGCGTCCGGCTCATCCGGCTGTGGTTCACCGACGTGCTCGGCCAGCTGAAATCGTTCGCGATCTCGCCGGCGGAGCTCGAGTCGGCCTTCGTCGAGGGCATGCACTTCGACGGGTCCGCCATCGACGGATTCAGCCGCATCCAGGAGTCCGATGTCCTCGCGCTGCCCGACCCGTCGACGTTCGAGATCCTCCCGTGGGGTGCACCGGGCCACGACCGCAACTCGTCCGCGGCGATGTTCTGTGACATCTCCAACCTCGACGGCACTCCCTTCGCCGGCGACCCGCGCCACGTCCTCAAGCGAAATCTCGCCATCGCCCGCGACAAGGGATTCCAGTTCTACGTCGCGCCGGAGATGGAGTACTTCTACTTCGAGTCCGGCGCCGGCGACGCGCAGCCGGTACCACTCGACTCGGGTTCCTACTTCGATCTGACGACAGCCGACGTCGCCAACGACCTCCGCAAGAAGACGATCCACATGCTCGAGGCGTTGGGCATCCCCGTCGAGTACTCGTTCCACGAGGACAGTCCCAGCCAGCACGAGATCGACCTCCGCTACACGGACGCCCTGTCGATGGCCGACAACGTGATGGCCTTCCGGCTCGTCGTGCGCGAGATCGCGCAACAGGCGGGCGTGCACGCCACGTTCATGCCCAAGCCGCTCCAGGGCGTGCAGGGCTCGGGCATGCACACCCATCTCTCCTTGTTCGAGGGTGACACCAACGCGTTCCATGATGCAGGCGACCCCTACCAGCTGTCGAAGATCGCCAAGTCGTTCATGGCGGGCGTGCTCCACCACGCTCGCGAGATCACCGCAGTGACCAACCAGTTGGTCAACTCGTACAAGCGGCTGATCCAGGGCACCGGCTACGGCAGCCAGACGCAGTTCGAGGCGCCGGTCCACGTGTCGTGGGGGCGGAACAACCGCTCGGCGCTGATGCGGGTGCCGGTGACGAAGCCAGGGAAGTCGACCTCGACCCGGCTCGAGTACCGGGCGCCCGACCCGGCCTGCAACCCCTACCTCGCCTTCTCGGTGTTGCTCGCGGCCGGCCTCAAGGGCATCGACGAGAACTACGACCTCCCGGCCGAGGCCGAGGCCAACGTGTGGGAGATGACCGACGCCCAACGAGCCGCCGAGGGCATCGAGCCGCTCCCGTCGTCGCTGGCGGAGGCGATCGACGAGATGGAACGGTCCGAACTGGTCGCCGAAGCGTTGGGCGAGCACATCTTCGAATGGTTCCTCCGCAACAAACGGGCCGAGTGGGACCTCTACCGGGCGCAGGTCACGCCCTTCGAGGTCGCTCGCTACCTGCCCAGCTGGTGAGCAGGTCGAACCGATGGAACCCCTCCTGGTCTTCCCCGATCCACCGCCACCCGTCCTCTCACAGGGCCTCGATCTGGGCGGCTATCCCTGGACGGGTGTCGTCTCCGAGGCCGACGTCGATCGACTCGAGCCGGTCGACGGATGGCCGGGCGCGGTCGTGGTCGCGGTCACCGATCCCGAAGGTGCGTTCGCGCTGTGCCGTTCGCTCCGCAAGGGCGACATCCCGCTCGAGCCGGTCCTGCTCATCGTCTCTGCCGAGCAGCTCCCGTCACTCGACCTGCGCGAGGACCTCTTCGACGACTTCTGCGTGCTGCCGTTCCAGGTCGGTGAGCTCGACGTCCGACTCAAGCACCTCTTCCACAAGACCGGACGGGGCACACGCCCCGAACTGGTCGAGTACGGAGAACTCGCCCTCAACCTCGAGACCTATCAGGCGGCGATCTCCGGCAAGCCGCTGGATCTCACGTACATGGAGTACGAGCTGCTCAAGTTCCTGGCATCGCACCCCGGGAAGGTGTTCACACGGGAGACGCTGCTGTCGCGGGTCTGGGGCTACGAGTACTACGGCGGTGCGAGGACCGTCGACGTCCACGTGCGTCGTCTGCGGGCCAAGCTGGGCGAGGAACACGCCAGCCTGATCCAGACCGTTCGCTCGGTCGGCTACCGCTTCGGCCAATCGAGGTGGATGTCATGACATTGGCGCCTTCTCGCTTCGCTGCGAGGGCGCCCACGTTGCACGGAGCTGTTGGTCACCGTCGGTGTGGCCGGTCGGCTGGCGCCTCTCTCGGAGGCCGCGTTGCAAGGTCAACGTTGCGCGGAGCCGGGGCGCCCCGACTCAGCCGTTCAGGTCGAGGAGCTCGGAGTCCTGGTTCCGGCTGTCGACATCGGTCCGCAGGACCCAGCCGATCACGGCGGCGCCGATGCCTCCGGACATGAGCACGCCCACCGGGATCGCGACGAGCAACACGACGAGGATGATGACGACTCCGATCATGACGTCATCGTGCCAGATCAGCCGCTGACCGGGGCAACGGCGACGGCCTCGATCTCGACGCACGCGCCGATCGGGAGTGCGGCGACGGCCACCGCAGACCGCGCCGGACGATGGTTGCCCAGGGCAGCGGTGTAGATCTCGTTCATGTCGGCGTACTCGCGCATGTCGGTGAGGAACACCGTCGTCTTCACGATGTGGGCAAACGTCGCTCCTTCTTGCGCCAGCACCGTTTCCAGGTTGGCCATCGCCTGGGTGAGCTCGGCGCGCAGCCCGCCCTCGACGAGTGCGCCTTCCCTGATGCCGATCTGACCGGACGTGAAGACCAGGTCGCCGGAACGGACGACGGGCGTGTACGGACCGACCGGAGTGCTCATGAGGCCATCCTGCCCCAGATGGCGGTCACGGGGCGCGAAGGGGGACGGCGGTGGGCCACACGGGCGGCGTGTCCTGGTGGAGCCACACGGCGGCAGCGACGGCGGCAAAAACGGCATCGCCGACCGCGAGTGGTGTTGCCGAGGACGGTTCGATGGTGACCTCGATCGGGGGCGTGTCGATGGCGCGGAGGATCCCGAACGAGCGGATCGTCAGATCGTGGACGGTGCCCTCGTCATCGACGACGATCGACTCCGATGTCACCCACGACAGTGCCTGGTGCGCGGCGCCGATGCAGTACGACCGGAGCACCACGTCGTCGAGGGGATCGCCGGCGTCGACGACGACGTGGATCGAGCCGTCGCCCGTGACCTCTGCGGTGGCCGTGCCACCGTCGCGTTGGCGCACCGGTTCGACCGAGCCTCGCACGGCGGCAGCCAGCGCAATTCCCTCCGCCCAGCCAGCGCCGCGGAGGTCGAGCGAGGTCGGCGGGCCGGCGATCTCGACCTCTTCCACCTCGACGTTCGGGAGTGCACTGCGGATCGCATCGGCGATGCCGGATGTCCGGGCGACGCGCACGATGCCGGTGCCGTCGCGTCGAAGGCCCGCGGCCAGCGGCGGACGTTTGGCGCCGAGCCGGACAGCGTCCTCCCGGGTCCAGATCGCCCGGACTGCCCGCTCGTTCGCGACGGCGAGTCGCGCGGCGTCGGCCGGGAGGGGCGACGATGTCTTGGCGCCGAAGGCCCCGCCGTTCGCGAGGGGGTCTGCCCCGGTCCCGCCGGGCAGCGACCAGGACGCATCGGTCTCCAGATAGCCAGGTTCGACCCACGAGGTCTGGAGCACGACGTCCCACTCGCCATCGGCCACGGCGATCGGTGGCTCGGCATCGGCGGTGGTGCGCCGACCCTGCACCTTGCCGGCAGCTCGGCGAGCAGCGGCGACGCTCTCGCCCAAGGTCCACACACCGTCCGGATCGAGGACGGCGACGAGCGCGTCCCGCGGCGCGTTGTCGTCGGCGAAACCGCCGTGTCCGAGCGCCACCTCCGGGCCCACGGTCTGGCGCTCGCCGCCCTCGAGGGTGGCCCGGAGGCCGGCCGCCTCGAGGTCGCGATCCTCGACGGGTGCGCCCACTGCGTCCCATGCGTCGAGGATCGTCCGCCAGCCCGTGCAGCGGCACAGGTGCGCGAGGAGTGCCTGTTCGACGTCGTCGCGGTCGGCAGCCGGCTTCTTCGCTCGAAGTCCGGCCAGCCGGCAGATGATCCCCGGCGTGCAGAAGCCGCACTGCGCGGCGCCGGTGTCGGAGAACGCCTGCGCCCAGTCGCCGGCGTCCGTCAGCCCGGACGCGGTGGTGATCGACCGTCCGCTGATACGGCGGACCGGGGTCACGCAGGCGACGCGTGGCGCACCGTCGACCAGCACCGTGCAACAACCACACTGCCCCTGTGGGCTGCAGCCGTCCTTCGGCCCGACCTCGCCGAGGTGCTCGCGAAGTGCTTCGAGCAGGGTCACGTCGTCGGGGACGTCGACCGCTCGGCCATCGACCACGAGGTCTGTCCGGCCGCCGCCAGGCGCCCCGGCCCGGGGACTCTCGCCGATGTTCGTGGCCATGCCCGCCACACTACGGTCGACCCCGATGAGCGACAGACTGCCCCGCCGCCGATTCGTCCTCGGCGCCGCCGCGACTTCTCTGTTGGCAGCCTGCGGTTCAGGGTCCGGTGACGACACCGCCGCGACCGACAGCACCGATGTGGCCCTGGATCCGAACGATCTGTCCGTCGTCCGCTTCTTCGGGCCCTATTACGGCGCGGGAGAGATGGCGAGGATCCCGTTCGGTCTCTCCGACAGCGCCGGCTTGCTACCGGCAGACGTGATCCCTGGCAATGTCACCGTCTCGGTGACCAACCCAGACGGCGAGGTGGTGGCCGAGGGCATGACCGCCGCACTGCGGAACGACGGCTTGCCCCGCCCGTACTACGCCTTCGAGTTCACCCCGGCACTGGTCGGGTTCTACGACTTCTCGATGGAGGTCGACGGCGCCGAGGTCATCAGCCAGTTCCAGGTGGTCGAGGCCGACGCCCCGGAGATCGCGGCGCGGGTCGGACCGGGCGACGAGATGCCGGCGTTGGTGACCCCGACCGTGGCCGACGCCCTCGGGGTCACGCCGTTGTGTACCCGCGACCCGGTGTGCCCGCTGCACGACGAGACCGTCGCCGACGTGGTCGGCAAAGGGCCGATGGCCCTCCTCGTGGCCACGCCGGCCTTCTGCCAGACCGTGATCTGTGGCCCCGTCCTCGACGTGTTGCTCGAGGTCACCGCCGACTACCCGGACATCGCGTTCGTGCATGCCGAGGTCTACACCAACCCCTCGGAGAACCAGGTGCCGCCGGTCGTCGACGACTTCGCGCCCGTGATCACCGACCTCGGATTGCCGTACGAGCCCGTTTTCCATGTCGTCGGGAGTGACGGTGTGGTCCGACACCGTCTCGACTACATCTTCGATGCCTCCGACATGCGAGCCAGTCTCGACGACGTCCTAGGGTGATCGTCCGGGCAGCCCGGATGGTTGGGTGCAGTCGGAGACGGAGCACATGTCGGAGGAACTGATCGAGGCGGTCGCCGACGCCGCTGGCTCGACGATCGTGCGTGTCGACGATGTCGACGCCGTCGCCGACAGCCTCTCGGCCCTGCTCGGCGCAGCCCGGCTCGACGGTGCAGACGAGTTCGCGGCAGCGGTCGCGGCACGTCGTCGCTCGCTCGCCGAGCGCATTGCCGCCCACTCGGCACTCGAACTGCTGGCACGAACTGCCGATGGGGAGATGCACGTCGTGACCGACGTCGCCGCACTGCGATCCCTCGTCGAACGGATCGAGGCCGCCGATCAACTGGTCGAGTCGACGCGCGACGATGCGCGCGTCCGGGCCGGCGCCGCCAGCGGTCTGGCGGTCCATCCCACGTCGATCCGGGATGCCGCCGCCGCTGTCGTCGAGGCACGAGTGAGCGTGGCCCAACGCCAGGAGGTCGTCGACGGACTCGTCGCAGCGAACGAGGACGCAGCCCATGCGGCGGAAGCGGCGGCGGCCGCGAATCCAGCAGCGGAGGAGACGCGGCGAGAGCCCGTCGGCTGGCACCTGACGGACCGTGACGAGATCCGTCGGGCCGCCGTCGTCGTTGCGCTGTCGCTTGTCATCGGCGTGCTCGTCCTGGTCCTCACGGGCAGCCCGCTCGCGTTGGTCATCCCGGGCGTCGCGGTGTGCTGGGGGGTCGTCCTCGTGGTGCGCCAGCGCGACAGCGCCTACGACGAGGAGATCGCCAGACGAAACCTGGCGAACGTCTCGCTCCTGACCGACCGTGCCTATGGCGGCGCCGGCCTCCTCGTCGACGACCCAGCGCAGGCAGCGCTGATGGAGGCACTTCGGGCGCTCGTCGTGGCAACCGACCGTCTCGCCTACCTCGAGGCAGCGTGGCGGGCGCTGGTCGGTCCTGATGCCGACGTCGACGACGTCGACGACGTCGAGACCGTCGTCCGGGCGCGCGATGCGCAGTACGGCGTGTCGGATGCGCTCCTCGCTGGACTGCCCTCGGTTCGCGCCGCGGCGGCACACCGGCGCCGCCTCCGCGCCGAGTGGAAGCTCGCCTGGTGGGCGCTCGACCGCCCGGTCCCCGCGTTGCGCGATGCACCCGTTGCGATCGATGTGCTGGAGGGTGAGGGAATCGTCGAGATCGCCGTGGCCCACGCCGCTGGCAGGCTCGATGCCGATGAGCAGGCGCGGCTGGACGAGTTGGTGCGTGGCCGCGACGAGGACGAGTTGCGGGTGGTGGCCGACCGGGTGTTCCCCGCGGTCGTCGTCGCCGATCCCCACGGAACGATCAGCGAGGACCACTTTCGCCAAGAGATCTCGGAACTCCCCGACGGCGACCGCTTCGTCGTGGTGGCGCCAGCCGGCTGAGCGTCGAGAAATCCCGGTCCAGCAGGTCCGGTCTACGAGGCGGGACTACGAGAAGCTGGAGCCGCAGCCGCAGGTCTTCTGGGCGTTCGGGTTGTTGATCGAGAACCCGGACTCGAGCCCGTCCTTGAAGTCGAGTGTCGCACCCTCGAGCATCAAGGCGCTGGAGGCGTCGACGACGACCCGGACATCGCCGTACTCGGTGACGTTGTCATCGTCGGCGACATCGGTGTCGAAGAACATCTCATAGCTGAACCCTGAGCAGCCGCCGGGACGGACTGCCACTCGGAGTGCCAGGGCCGTGTCGCCCTCTTCGTCGATGAGGTTCTTGACCTTGCTGGCAGCAGTGTCCGTGATCGTGATCATGGTTTGAGCGTATCTCCTGAGTGGGTGGGTGCGTGCGTGCGTCATCCCCGAGCGGGGGCGGTGTGGAGTTCGACCTGACATGGCGTGCGGTCGGT
This sequence comes from Acidimicrobiales bacterium, assembly GCA_037968675.1. Taxonomy (GTDB): domain Bacteria; phylum Actinomycetota; class Acidimicrobiia; order Acidimicrobiales; family Salinilacustritrichaceae; genus Salinilacustrithrix. The sequence continues at coordinate 34,085 of JBBKVY010000017.1, forward strand.
GAGCGGGTGGAAGTCGGCGACCGAGGCGTCGCCTCGTGCCTCGACGAAGCCCTCGACCATGCCCCGGTGCATGCTGCACACGAGATCCGGGTGGGCCTCGGCGAGATCGCGGAACGGGCAGTGGGTGAAGGCGATCGTCACGTCGTCGGCGTCGTCGACCCGTGCAGGATCGAAGCCGAGCCCCGCGAGCTCGCGTTCGAGGGCATCGGCGCAGGCGAGCGAGGAGGCGGTGGCCCGTGCCGCGGTGCCGCCGTGCTCACGACCGGCCTCCGCGAGGTCGTCGGGATCGAGACCGCCGGCCGCAGCGCCGGTGAGGAGGATGCGCGTCACCAGGGGGAACACGGGTGGTTCCAACCCGAGGCTCGGAGCGTCGTCGGCGATCGCATAGCGGTGTTGGGGCCGACCCACCGCTCCCGTGCCGGCGGCAGTGACATCGACGATGCCGAGATCACGCATGCGCTCGAGGTGCGGCCGCACCGTGTTCGGGTGCAGATCGAGCGTCTCGGCGATCTCCGCCGTGGCCAGTGGCCGTGGCGACCGAGCCATCTCGAGGTAGATCGCGTAGCGGGTGTTGTCGCCCAGCGTCTTGAGGATCTCCAGTCGAGGAGTTCCTGTTTGGGCGGCGCTGTCGGTCACATCGAGAATTCTACCGGGCGACGCCCGCTGGTTTCCACGGAGACGGCCGGTAGAATTGATCCATGGCTGTCAACGCACCGGTCGAGCTCGACGACGTCCGATCGATGTTGCGCGGGGTGATCGACCCGGAACTGGGCAGCGACATCGTCGAACTCGGCATGGTCCGCGACGTGGCGATCAACGGCGGCGAGGTCACAGTGACCATCGCCCTCACGACCTCGGGTTGTCCCCTCCGGGCACAGATCCAGAAGGACATCCGGATCCGGGTGGGGTCGTTGCCCGGCGTCGATCACGTGACGCTGTCCTGGGACGAGATGAACCAGGAGGAGAAGGCGCACGCCATGGAGCGGGCACGCTTCAACATCGCCGAGCGCGTCGAGGACTCGGCCGTCGGGCCCACGACCAAGGTGATCCTCGTCTCGTCCGGCAAGGGCGGTGTCGGCAAGTCGTCGGTCACCGTGAACCTGGCTGCGGCCATGGCCGCCCGTGGACTGAAGGTCGGCGTCCTCGACGCCGACATCTGGGGCTTCTCGGTGCCACGCCTGCTCGGCGTGTCCGGTCGGTTGGGCGGCACGGTGATCGACGGCAAGAAGTTCATGGTCCCCAACGAGCGCGTCATCCCCAACGCCGACGGCGCCGACGGGCTCCTCCGCGTCGTGTCGATGGGCTTCCTGGTCGAGGACGAGGAGTCGGCGCTGATGTGGCGCGGCCTCATGCTGAACCGGGGCGTCCAGCACTTCCTCCAGGACGTCGTCTGGGGCGACGACCTCGACTATCTCCTGGTCGACATGCCTCCCGGCACCGGAGACGTGCAGATGGGCGTTGCGAAGTTGATCCCGAGATCCGAGGTCCTCGTCATCACCACCCCCGCCGTCAATGCCCAGAAGGTGGCCGCCCGGGCAGTGTCGATGTCGCGGAAGAACTTCCTCCGGGTCGCCGGCGTGGTCGAGAACATGAGTGCGTTCGTCTGCGACCACGGTGAGCGGTACGAACTCTTCGGCTCCGGCGGCGGGCAGCAACTCGCTGACGATGCCGGTGTGCCGCTGCTGGGACAGATCCCGATGGAGCCCGACGTCTCGGTCACCGGGGACACCGGCGAGCCGGTGGCCCTCCGCCAGTCGCCGGCCGGCGAAGCGTTCCGCGCCCTCGCCGAGATCGTCGTCAACGAGGCCGTGCCCCAGCCGGACATGGCGGGCTGCTCGGCTCGGATGCTCGACGCCGCGGTGGCATCGCTCGACGCCCTCGAGCTCTGAGCGACGTCGCGGTCCACGCCGAGGACCGCGAACACAGAGGCCGACTCGGCGGCAATGCCCCCAAGCACCACCACCGACTGGTCCGCCTAGGCCGACCAGTCGCCGTGGGCGTCGGTGCCCGACACCTTTCCTTCGCCCGCCAGCTTCAAGAGGTGGGCGTGGACCGACTGCGCCGCCCGCGGAACGAGCTCGTCGATGAGACCGGGGTACAACGCGGTGACGATGGCGTCGATCGTGATCGTGCCGGTGGCTTCCACCGCACCCAGGATCTGCGCCTCCCGTTCGAGTCGGTGGGCCACGTAGTCGTCGATCGCCGCGAACGGCTCGGTGATGAGGTGGCCGTGCCCGGGAGCGATGGCCTTGAGGCGCTTGATCCGGACCTTTTCGAGCGACTCGAGATAGGCCGCCATGTCGCCGTCCGGCGGGGCGATGACCACGGTCGATCCCTGCATGATGTGGTCACCGGAGAACAGTGTCCGCTCCTCTTCGAGGAAGTAGCACAGGTGGTTGGACGCATGACCGGGCGTGTGGACCGCGCGGATGCGGAACTCGGTCGCCTCGATGAAGTCGCCATCGGCGAGCGTCCGATCGACCGGGACGTCGTCACGACCATCGAACGCGCAGATCTCGGCACCGGTGCGGTCGCGGAGCGCGGCGGCGCCGGGGGCGTGGTCGGCATGGGTGTGGGTGAGCAGGATCCACCGGATGCGGTCGCCCCCGCAGCCGGCGATGGCGTCGAGGTGTCGCGCGGTGTCGGGGCCGGGGTCGATGACGGCGATCTCGTCGATGCCGACCAGGTAGGTGTTCGTACCCGGTCCCGTCATGGCCCCTGGATTGTCGGCGACGATGCGGCGGATGTAGGGACTCAGCGCCGACGCGACCTCGTGGACGATCGGCTTCGGGAGGTCCTCGTCGATGTCCTCGGTCATCATGCGTGCTCCCCGGCTCTGTGCAATGCGGCCATCGCGTCGTCGACGCAGTCATGACCGACGAGAAGTCGGAGGCTCGCCACGGTGGGTTCGATCAGTTGGATGGCGTCAGCCTGCCAGGATCGGAGGGCGTCGGTGGGCGTCCACCACGAGGCGTCGACGGCCTCCCACTGGTCGGCGGACGCCGACTGCCCCTCCGGCATCGGGACAGCGAAGAATCGGGTGTCGTAGCGGCGGGGTGACTCGGCGGGGGTGATCCACTGCGCGACGTATGCCATCCGGCCGAGCGGGAGGCGTAGGCCATGTTCCCGGCAGACATCGAGCAGCGAGACGGCGCCCCTCTCCAGGTCGGCTCGCAACGTGTCCTCGTCGCTGAGCACGGGGTGGCCGTCATCGATCGTCACATCGCCGACGGTGGCCAGGAACACGCCGGCTTCCTCGAGACACTCGCGGAGCGCGGCGATCCAGTACGCCCGACCGCTGGCCTCGACCCCGAGCACGTCCGACGCGGCGACGTCGTCCACGTCGGTGAGCGCGTCCCACGACGCTCCGGCGTCGCCGTCCTCGACCGCGCCACCTGGGAAGACATGGGCGCCGGGCACGAATGGCGTATTGGCCGACCGGCGCAGGAGCAGAACCTCGATCCCGCTGCCACGACCGGTCGACGCCTCGCGGAGCAACATCACCGTCGCCGCCGGCCGTGCGGTGACGGCGGTGGAGAGGGTCAACCGAGCTCCCGCCGATCCGGCGGGTCCTCCCACGAGTCGACGTCCCAGACGTCGCCCGCGGGCCCGTTCGGGCCCTGCGACCCGTCGCGAGGGCCACCGAACCGGCCCCCGATGAGGATCGGGCCGGACGCGAATCGGCCGCGGAGCCGGTTGCGAACCAGCGCTCGCGTCGGGGGGAACAGGAGGAACAGTCCGACGGCGTCGGTCAGGAACCCCGGGGTGAGCATCAGGGCGCCTGCGAAGAGGATGAGGATGCCGGCGATGAGTTCGTCGGTGGGGATCTCGCCGCCCGCGACCTTCTCGTTCGCCCGACGCAATGCGCTCAGTCCTTCTCGCTTCACGAGCCATGCGCCGACGATGCTGACCCCGATGATCCAGAGCAGCGCTGCGCCGAATCCGATGGCGGACGAGACCTGAATGAAGAGGTACAGCTCGATGATCGGTACGACCAGGAAGGCGATCATCAGGAGTCCGAGCATGACCCCAGGCTATCGACGGGTGCGAGAAACGCTGGAGTAGCGTCCCGACGATGTCCGAGACGTCCTTTTGGAAGCGGATCCTGCCGAAGACGATCCTCGGACTGGCGTCGTTGTTGTTCTTCATGTCGATCGCCGCTGCGTTCTCGGGGGCCGCGTTGTTCGCGTACTACCGCTTCGAGCTCGACGAGACCCGACAGCGAGTCGTCGAGGTCGAGTCGTCGATCGCCGATCAGGTCGAGGCCGGCCAGCAGATCATCGACGCCGACACGCAGGAAGCCGCCGCGGAGATCAACTCGTTGCTCGACGAACTCGAGCAGTTCGCCGCCAGCGGTCAGACCCTCGACGAACTCGTCGAGGGTGTCGGGGAGTCGGTGTACCTGGTCTCCACCCTCGACGAGAACGGCCAGGCCTCGGTCGGCACGGCGTTCGTCCTCTTCAGCGACAGCGAGCGGTCCTTCCTGCTCACCTCGTTCACGACCGTCCGCGCGGCCACGGTCGAGCCGGGCCCGGCGGTCTCGGTCACTCGCGCCGGCGGCGAGATCGGCGTGCAGTTGACGAGCTGGGATCCCGGACGCGATCTCGCACTGTTGGTGGCCGAGGACGCGCCCAACCTCCCGCCGATCGAGATCGCCGACCCGTCGAGCGTCACGACCGGAGATCGCGCCTTCGCGGTCACGGGTCTGGGCACCGAAGGACCGTCGATCGCCCAGGGCGGGATCATCGACGTCGCGGCCAATGCCATCAGCCACGACCTGCCGATCGGTCCCCAGTTCCAGGGCGGCCCGCTGCTCAACTCCAGCGGAGCGTTGATCGCGATCTCGTCGCGCGCGTATGCGCCGTTGGGCTTCCCGCCGGATGCCGTGTTCTTCGGGGTCCCGGTGCGCGAGGCCTGTGCCGAGGTCGTGCAGTGCCCGGAAGACCTCACCGGCTAGCCGAACGACTCAGCCGTCCTCGTCGTCGCACGCGACGCCCGAGCACGGCGCTGTGGTCGACGTCGTGGTCGTGGTCGACGTCGTCGTGGTGGTCGATGTGGTGGTGGGCTGCGGTGCGACCGGTGGGTCGAGCCCGAACACGAAGGGTCCGCCGCTCCCGGTCGACGAGACCGCTGACGGCGCACCGGGGCTGAAGCCGCGTCGCTCACGTTGCACTTCTTCGCTCACTGGCTCGCGGATGGGTGCCGGTTCGAAGAAGTCGGTGACCGGCACACCGTCGAGCGCGGCGAGCATGAACCGTTGCCATGCCCCAGCGGGGACCGAACCCCCCGTGAGGTTGACGCCCTTGATCCGGAACTGGCTCCGGTTGGCGTTCTCCGGGGGCGGGGGGTCGTACCCCACGAACACCGCGGTCGACAGCGTCGGCGTGTACCCGACGAACCAGCCGTCCTTGTTGTCCTGTGCCGTGCCGGTCTTGCCGGCGGCGGGGCGGTTGATGCCTCGTCCGCTGGCCGTGCCGGAGACGAGGACGCCTCGGAGGACGTCGGTCACGTTGTCGGCGGTCGCCTCCTGGAGAACCGTCTCCCCGTCGGACACCGAGCGGTCGAGGACCAGCTCGCCCTCGGGGTCGAACACCCGGACGACCGGTGTCGGGGCAACGCGGATGCCTCGGTTCGCGAAGGTTCCGTAGGCCGATGCCATGCCGAGCGTCGTCACCTCACGCGAGCCGAGGGCGATGGAGAGTCCGCTCCCGTCCTCCTTCGGTACGATCTCGCGCACACCGAGCCCGAGTTCGTTCGCGAGATCGACGACCTCGTACGGACCGACCTGCTCCATCAGGCGGACGAAGACGGTGTTGACCGACTTCTCGGTCGCGGTGCGGAGCGTCATGTCGCCGAAGTTGGCGCCGCCGTAGTTCTTCGGCGAGTAGTCACCGATGGTGAGGGGCCCGCCGCTGTAGATCTCGTCGGGACTGATGCCCTGCTCGAATGCCTCGGCCAGGACGAACGGCTTGAACGACGAGCCGGGCTGGCGACCTGATGATCCTGCACCTGTCGCGATGTTGGCTTCGGTGAGCTCGAAGTCGCGTCCGCCGACGAGGGCTCGTACGAATCCTGTGGGCGGCTCGACGGCGCTGATCGAGACCTGGAGCTGGTGAGCCACTTCGTTGCCGTTGGCGTCCAGCGTCACCACGGTGTCGACGCCGTCGATCGTCTCGGCGACGGTGGCCTCGGCCTGCGCCTGTACCGCTGGATCGAGTGTGGTGAAGATCCGAAGGCCGCCGCGGTACAGCGGATCCTCTGATCCGAGTTCCTCGGTCAGGTACTGGGTGAGGTACTGGATGAACCACGGGTAGCGGGTGCCGTCGAGCTTCGGGGTCCGCACGAGCGTCACCGGCCCCGGTGGCTCGCCCTGGGTGTCGATCCAGAGGGACTGCGAGACCGCCTCGAAGTGCTCGGCCGCGGTGAGCATCTCCTCCTCGAGCATGGCGTCGAGCACCGACACCCGCCGGACGTCCGCCGTCGCCGGGTCGACCCTGGGGTTGTAGACCGACGGCGCGGGGATGACGGCAGCGAGCAGGGCGGCCTCGGAGACGGTGACGTCGTTGATGGGCTTGCCGAAGTACACCTGCGATGCTGCGCCGATGCCGTAGGCGCCCTCGCCGAAGTAGACGATCGACAGGTACTCGTAGAGGATCTGTTCCTTCGACAGCGACCGGTCGAGTTGTGAGGCGAGGATCGCCTCGCGGATCTTGCGATTGATGGTGCGCTCGTCGCCCACGCCGTAGGCGTTTCTGGCCAGCTGCTGGGTGATCGTCGAACCACCCTGGGCCAGTTCGCCCTCCTGGACATCGGTGACGAGCGCCCGGATCGTGCCCCGGACGTCGACGCCACCGTGGCCGTAGAAGTTTCGGTCCTCGGCGGCGATGACCGCCTGCTTCATGACCTCGGGGATGTCGCCGGGTCCCACCGGGATGCTCTGGTCGAACTGCTGGTACACGTGGATCAGGTCGCCATTGACGTCGTAGACCTCGCTGAACTGGATCGACTCCAGCTCCTCGGGCTCGGGGATCGACGCCGGCAGGGGCAGGAAGAGGTTCGTCGCCAACAGGACGCCGGCGGCGACCACCGGGGTGATGAAGGCGACGATCACCAGGGCCGACATCAGACGAAAACCACCGCCGATGCGTGAACGAACGGACATCAGCTGCCCATTCTCGCCGCTCAGCGTCCCGGAGTCGCATCACCGTCGATCCGGTCGCCTCCTCCGCCCCCGGCCAGAGAACACCCCCAGACCTCGTTCTGGTGAGTCAATGCAACCATCAGATGACCGGAGCACTCACCAGAACGGTGGGGGTCTCGTTCTGGTGAGTCAATGCAACCATCAGATGACCGGAGCACTCACCAGAACGGTGGGGTCGGTGCGTGGCTCGTAGAGTCGTCCGGCGTGACGACGAGCGCGGAGCAGACGCCGGTGGACCGGCCGCCTTCGGTCGACCGCCTCGCTCGATCGCTGTCCGACACCGGGTTGCCGCACCCGCTGCTGGTGGACGCAGCGCGGGAAGCGATCGCGGCCGGCGATCCCGGTTCGGCGAGGGAGATCGCCGAGAGCATCGCCGGCGCGCTGCTGCGGCCAGTCGTCAACGCCACCGGAGTGCTGCTCCACACCAACCTCGGGCGCGCGCCGTTGGCGACGAGGACCCCAGGGCGGGCCACGAACCTCGAGTTCGACGTGGCGGCGGGGGAGCGCGGCAGCCGGACGGTGCACGCCGGTGGACTGCTGGCCCGAGCCGTCGGGGCCGAGGACGCGATCGTGGTCAACAACTGCGCCGCGGCGGTGCTGCTGGCGCTCGCCGCGCTGGCCCGCGGTCGAGGCGCTGCGGTCAGCCGGGGCGAGTTGGTCGAGATCGGCGGCGGGTTCCGCGTCCCCGACGTGATGGCGCAGTCGGGCGCGCGGCTGGTGGAGGTCGGGACCACCAACCGCACACGCGTCGCCGACTACGAGGCCGTGGTCGACGACGATCTGGCGTTGGTGCTCAAGGTGCACCGCTCCAACTACACGATCTCTGGCTTCACCGAGGACGCAGCGGTGGGCGCCCTGGCGGCGTTGCCGGTCCCCGTTGTCGTCGACCTCGGGTCTGGGCTCCTCGACGCCGCCTGCCCCTGGCTGCCCGACGGTCCGCCCTCGTGGTTGCTCGACGAACCGGCGGCGAAGCAGACCCTCGCCGAGGGCGCCGACCTGGTCCTGTTCTCCGGCGACAAGCTCCTCGGTGGGCCGCAGGCCGGGATCATCGCGGGCCGTGCCGATCTGGTCCGGGCCTGCGCGAAGCATCCGCTCTATCGGGCGTTCCGGCCCGGAGGCCTGGTGCTGTCGGCGCTGCAGGACGTGGCCACCGCGTACCTGGCGCGTACGGCCGATCAGCTGCCGTTCTGGCGCATGGCGACCACGACGACCGAGACGCTTCGCCGACGAGCAGAGGCGGTGATCGCCGACGCCGACGATGGTCAGGTGACGACGTGCGCGTCGGTTCCCGGCGGGGGCACCCTGCCGTCGGTCGAGATCCCGTCGATCGGCGTGGCGCTCGACGGCGACCACGTCGCCGCGTTGCGCAGCCATCGCACTCCGGTCATCGCTCGGGTGGTCGAGGGCCGCACCGTGCTCGACCTGCGTACCGTCGAGCCCGACGACGACCCGTTCGTCTCGGCCGCGCTCACCTCCCGCTGATCCCGTGCACGTCGTCGCCACTGCGGGACACGTCGACCACGGCAAGTCGACACTCGTTCGCGCGCTGACCGGGACCGATCCTGACCGCCTCGCCGAGGAGAAGCGACGAGGACTCACGATCGATCTCGGGTTCGCCGGCACCGACCTGCCATCCGGGCGCCACCTGGCGATCATCGACGTGCCCGGCCACATCCGGTTCCTCAAGAACATGCTCGCCGGCCTCGGGGCGGTCGATGCGTGCCTCTTCGTGGTCGCGGCGTCCGAGGGTTGGAAGCCGCAGTCGGAGGAGCACCTCCGGATCCTCGACGTGCTCGGCGTGGACCACGGGATCGTCGTGCTCACCAAGATCGGACTGATCGACGACGACCTCCGCGAACTCGCCCGCCTCGAGGTCGAAGAGGCCGTGGCCGGCACGTTCCTCGAAGGGGCTCCGGTGGTCGAGGTCGACACACCGGCAGGCGTGGGACTCGACGCACTGCGCGCCGCCGTCGACGAACTCCTGGCGGGGACGCCGCCAGCTGCGGATCTCGGAAGACCCCGCCTCTGGATCGACCGGTCGTTCGCGCCGTCCGGCGCCGGCACCGTGGTCACCGGCACCCTCGCAGGAGGCACCGTCGCCCTCGACGACGAACTCGTGGTCGAGCCAACGGGCGAGTCCGTCCGCATCCGCGGCATCCAGCGCCACAACGAACAGGTCGACCGACTCGGTCCGGGCAACCGCACCGCACTCAACCTCGTGGGCATCGGTCACCACGAGATCGGCCGGGGCGATGCGCTCGTGCGGGCCGGTCAGTGGCACCGAACCACGACCATCGACGTGTCTCTCACCGTCCTCGACGCCCTCGGTCACTCGGTGTCGCGACGGGGGGCGTTCATGGTCTACCTGGGCTCAGGCGAGCATCCTGTGCAACTACGAGTCCTGGGCCCCGATGCCCTCGAGCCGGGGGAGACCGGCGCGGCCCGGCTGCACCTCCCACGACCGGTGCCACTGTTGCCCGGCGATCGATTCGTGCTGCGCGACGCCGGCCGCGGGGAAACGGTCGGCGGGGGAGCCGTGCTCGACGTCGACCCGGTGGTCCGAGCCGCCGACGCCTCACCCGATGGCTCGGTCGACCGGGTGATCGCCGAGCGAGGCTGGGTCGACGCCAGTCGGCTGGCGCTGCTCACCGGTGAACGTCGACCGCCGACGTTGGGACGGTGGGTCGTCGACGCCGACCGCCTCCGGGCGGACCGGGAACGGGTGCGCGAGACGATGTTGTCGGCCGGCCCGCTCGGTCTCGACCTGGCGACGCTCGACGAGCGGGACCGGGTGGTGGCCGAGACGCTCGACGATGTCGTGGTCGATGCCGGGCGGGTCGTCCATACCGACGCAATCGATCCGCTCGACGGCCATCCGTGGCTCGATGCGCTGGCCGCGCAGCCGTTCACCCCGCCGGAACCGCCGAGCGACATCGGTCGCAACGAGATCCGGGAACTCGTCCGACGAGGTGTGGTGGTCGAGGCCGATGGCGTCGCCTTCGGCGCCCGCGCCATGGACGACGCGGCAGGCATCGTGCGGGTGCTGCTCGCGGATCATCCCGGCGGCATCACCGTGTCCCAGGTGCGCGATGCCCTGGGAACGTCGCGGAAGTTCGTCGTGCCGTTGCTCGAGCATCTCGACGCCACCGGCCGTACCCGTCGGCGCGATGATCTCCGGATCGCCGGCCCCCGGCTGTGAACGGGCGGCTGTGAACGGAGGTCGGCGAGCGGGCGCTCAGCTGAGAAGCGGTTTGCGTTCGTTCTCGCTCAGCCCGCCCCAGATGCCGTGTTGCTCGCGGATGCGGACCGCGTAGTCGAGGCATTCCGTCTTCACCGAGCAGGTGGTGCAGATGGCCTTGGCGCGGCTCTCACGCTCGAGTTTCTCGTCCTTGCGCTCGAACTGCGCAGGCGGGAAGAACACCCGCGCCTGTGGTCCACGACACGCTGCTTTCAGCTGCCACTGCTCGGTCTCGGTGCGGATCGCGATTGTCACTGACAAACCCCCCGGTTCGATTACGACGGAACCTAGGCCGAACGGCCTATCGCATCAAGACGTAATCTTCGCGAGCGATCTGCTCGCGGACGCGAGCAGATCAGTGTTCGCGTCGGTCGCGGTAGTCCTTGGCGGCGCCTTCGACCGGCTCGACCTCCAGGACGAGGCCGTCGATGGCCGTCACCTTCACCGCCTCGCCGGCGGCGATGGGCGTGGCGCGGTTGGTGTGCGCTCGCCACGGCGCATCGCGCACGGTGACGACGCCGTCGGGCGACACGTCGGCCAGGGCGACGCCCGACTCGCCGATCATCCAGTCACGACCGATGGTCGGCGTCGAGAATCGTGTCCGGACCATGGCCGGCATGCCGCCGAGCATGGCGAGCAGGGTGCCGCCGATACCGGCGATGAGCGTGATCCACGACGCAGGCCCGTCGGCGAAGATGGCCAACGAACCGACGACGAGGCCGAGCGTCCCGATGCCTGTCCAGAGACGAGGGACCCCGGTCTGCACGTCGACGGCGAAGGCCGGGAAGGCGGCGCACAGCGCCACGAGTGCCCACGTGTTCGTGGGGAGCACGGCCAGGCCGTAGGCCGAGAGCACGAGCGAGCCCACCCCGACCATGCCGGCGACGCCGACGCCGGCGGTGAACAACTCGAACACGAGGAGGCAGCCACCGATGACCAACAGCAGGTAGGCGACGGCCGGGCTGGCGACGGTGTGAAACAGCTGGTCGACCAGGCCGAGCTGGCCGAACCGGACCTGGGTCAGGGGTCGGAGTCCGTCGTCTGTCGCCTCGGTCTCGAACCCGGGGAGCCCGATCACGAAGTCACCGAGAATCGGGGCGGTGCTGTCGACGAGGCCGAGTTCGGCCGCAGTCTCGCTGCCGACCCTCTCGCCGACCGACGCCTTGCCGTCGAGGTCGTTGTCGCCGACGACCTCGGTCGTCACCTCGATGCGACTACCCGGGGTCAGGGCGCTGACGTCGGAGGCGGCAACCAGACGGGTGGCTGCGCCCTCGGCCTTCGAGCCCGATGGGCCGATCCACGCGGCGACGATGACGTCAGACGTCTCGATCACGTCCACGAGGTCGTCCATCTCGGCGTCACCGACCACCGATCCCTCGCTGTTGATCTGGAGTACCAGGGCGACGACGCCCGTCTCCTCGGCGGCCGCGATCTCGTCCCCGATGAACGAGACGACGATCGGGTCGAGCAACCCGGAGACCTTGATCACCCGCACCACGCCGGGGTCACTCTCGCCCGCGTCGGTCCCGCCGGTGCGCGCCGATGCGGTCCCCGCGAGGAGGGTGACACCCATCAGGGCGGTGATCAGACCGGCGATGACCCTGGATAGGGTGATCGAGTTCCGGCGTCGACCAGAGCTGCTGTGGAGAGAATTCGGTGAAACCGACGGAGTACTTCGCTGCATCTCGGTTGCTCATCGTTGCCGGGAAGGGCGGCGTGGGCAAAACCGTGGTCAGCGCCGCGCTCGCCCGAGCGGCGGCGATGGCCGGGCGTTCGGCGCTGATCGTCGAGGTCGAGGGCAAGTCTGGGCTGCCGAGGATGTTCGGTCATCCTGAGCTGGGCTACGACGAACTCGTCCTCCACAAGGGAGGGGGGACCCATGGCGACGCCGAAGTGTCGGCCAGAACGATCACGCCCGATGCCGCGCTGGTCGAGTACCTCGAAGATCACGGGCTGTCTCGCATCAGCAAGCGTCTGGTGTCGTCGGGCGCGCTCGATGTGGTGGCCACTGCAGCGCCGGGCATCCGCGACATCCTCGTGCTCGGAAAGGTCAAGCAGCTCCAGCGCGCCCAGGCTGCCGACGTCATCATCCTCGACGCTCCGGCGGCCGGTCATGCCATCACCTTCCTGCGGTCGGCCAGGGGCCTCATGGATGCGGTCAAGGTCGGACCGATCAACGCCCAGGCCAAGGGGGTGCTCGAACTGCTGGAGGACCGCGACCAGTGTCAGGTCCTCCTCGTCACGCTTCCCGAAGAGACGCCGGTCAACGAGCTGGTCGAGACTGCGTTCTCGCTCGAGGACCAGGTGGGCGTCGGCCTCGGCCCGGTGGTGGTCAACGGTCTGTACGAGATCTACGACGGCCTCGACGAGCGTGCCGACGCGGCGGCCGATGTCGCGGGCGTGTCACTGCTCGACGGGGAGGAGGAGGCGCTCGACGAGGCCGCAGCGTTCCGGCGCCACCGCATCGCGCTCCAGACGGAACAGGTGCGCCGATTGTCCGACCAACTCCCGCTCCCACAGCTGGTGCTGCCGTTCCTGTTCGAGTCGGAGATAGGGCCCGACGAACTCGATGCCCTGGCTCGGGCGATGCTGGCGGGCATCGAGGCGCTCGACGTCGACCTGACGCTCGGCGCAGCTTCGTGAGCGCCCCGACTGGTGACGAATCGCTCGAGACCCTGGTCACCGAGCGACGGATCATCGTGTGCTGTGGATCCGGCGGCGTGGGCAAGACCACGATTGCTGCGGTCATTGCGCTCCAGGCAGCGGAGGCCGGTCGTAAGGCGGTCGTGGTCACCATCGACCCGGCCAAGCGCCTCGCCGACGCCCTGGGACTCGACGGCCTCACCAACGAGCCGTCTCGTATCGACGGCGACTTCCCGGGTGAGCTGTCGGCGATGATGCTCGACACCAAGTCGACCTTCGATGCGCTGGTCGGGGAAAACGCGTCCGACGACGACCAGCGCGAGCGGATCCTGAACAACAGCTTCTATCGCAACATCTCCGGTGCGCTCTCGGGCACACAGGAGTACATGGCGATGGAGAAGCTGTACGAGCTGCACGACGGGCGGAACACCGGGAAGCACGACTTCGATCTCCTCGTGATCGACACGCCGCCGACTCGGAACGCGCTCGACTTCCTCGATGCACCTCGCCGGTTGACGAAGTTCCTCGACCATCGCCTCTACAAGCTGATGACCGTCCCCAACCGCGGGGTCCTGAAGGCGGTCAACATGGCCGCGCAGTCGTTCGTGCGCTCGATCGCCAAGGTGGTCGGGGCCGACGTCATCGACGACGCCATCGCGTTCTTCCAAGCGTTCGACGGCATGGAGCAGGGGTTCAAGGATCGAGCCGAGCAGGTCGAGCAACTGCTTCGGGCCGACGACACCGCCTTCGTACTCGTGGCGTCACCGCGCCGCGACACGATGGACGAGGCCACGTACTTCGCCGAGAAGCTGACCGAGGGCGGGATCCCCGTCCGGAGCCTGGTGATCAACCGCATGCACCCGAACTTCGCCGACGGCCTCGCCGAGGCAACCCGCGAGCGCGCCAACTCCCTCGATGGGCAGGCGATCGGTGACCTGTACCGGAACCTGGCCGACTTCCAGCTGGTCTCGTCCCGGGAGGAGGAACACGTCGAGTCGCTGGCCGACACGGTCTCGCCCGCGCC
>JBBKVY010000018.1:0-4820 GCA_037968675.1 Acidimicrobiales bacterium
GCCATGGTGAGCGCCGCCCCGGCCAGCGCAGTGTCCGGCTCGCTGTTGCGAGCCCAGCGCCCGACGACGACATCGAGAGGCATGCCGTCGAGTGCGTGCCGGGCCATCGAACGGAACTCGTGGCCGAGTCGCCCGTCGACGTCGGCCGCGTCGCCGATGGCGGTGGTGAGCGCGACGCCACCGCGCAGCGACGCGGCGACCACGTCGAGCGCAACCGGTAGCTGTGCCGCCCGCAGTCGATCGCCCCGTCCGCGTGCCGCGACGAGTGCTGCGGGTGGACCGATCGCTGCGACCACGAACACCAGGGCTCCACCAGCCACTACCGACGTCGCCACGGACGACAGCACGAGAGTGCCGATCCAGATCTGCAGGTACAGGCGCGCGTCGCCGTCGACGCCGGCGTCGCGGAGCAGTCTGGTCGCGATCGGCGGCGGTGTGCGCGGGGTCGGGTCGTGGTCGAGTCGGTCGAGGATCCGACACCCGTTCCACCACCGCGTCACCTCGACGGCCTCGGCAACCAGCAGCCCGGCAGCGCAGGTCGCGAGGACCGCGAGCACGACGATCACCAACGGTCCCCGACCACGGCACCGTCGACGACCAGCGGGGTGGTCCGCCGCGGTGCATCGGGATCGTCGACGACCCGGTGGATGGCGCTGACCCCTCGTCGGCCGCGGGTACCCCGGGTGACGTGGACCAACAGGTCGATCGCACCGACCAGCTGGTCGCGCACGGCCGCCAGTGGGAGGTCGACCGCGGCCATCAGCACCATCGTCTCGAGCCGGCGGAGCGCGTTCTCGGGCCCGTTCGCATGGCATGTCGACATCGACCCGTCGTGGCCGGTGTTCATCGCCTGCACCATGTCCAGTGCCTCGGCGCCCCGTACCTCGCCGACCACGAGCCGGTCGGGACGCATCCGGAGCGCGTTCTTGACCAGTTCGCGGATGGTCACCGCGTCCAGCCCGTCGGCGGTCGCGGGACGACTCTCGAGGCGCACCACGTGCTGTCCGGGGAGGCGGAGCTCGGCCGCGTCCTCGACCGTGACCACTCGCTCGCCGTCCGTCAGGTGTTGGCACAGGGCATTGAGGAGGGTGGTCTTGCCGGCGCCGGTCCCGCCGGAGACCACGATCGAGCGCCGCGCCTGCACGGCACCGACGAGTCGTGAGGCGACCTCGTCGGATGCGAAGTCGGTGAGGGGCAGGGTGCGGGCGGCGAACCGACGCACCGTGACGTAGGGGCCGTCGACCGCCAACGGGGGCATGGCGATGTGCACGCGGGATCCATCGGGGAGACGGGCGTCGACGAGCGGACTGCGACGGTCGGCCCGCAGACCGAGGGGCGTCACGACACGCTCGACCAGTTGGCGAACCGCGTCGGCATCGAGCGAGACGCCCGCCGGCCGTACGTCGCCACGACACTCGATCCAGACCGGACCGGGACCGTTGACCATCACGTCGGTGACCGACTCGTCGGACAGGACGTCGTCGAGGAGCCCCAAGCCCTGCATCCGGGCCTGCACCCGGCGGGTCACCGCATCCACGGTCGCGTCATCGACCAGTGGCGCATGGGCGCGAACGACTGCACCGATGGTCGTGTGGTCCGGACGGACATCGTCGTCGAGGACAGCGCGGTGGACCCGGTCGTCGAGCGTGCGATCGTCGAAGGGCGGACGACTCACGACGTCGACCGCCGGGCGTCCGAGCCGAAGGCCCGCACGAGCGCCCGTGGCATGCGGCTGGCCAGCAGACCGGAGTCGACCGCTCGCGCGACGCTGGGGTCGATGGCGATCCGCGTTCGCACGGGTGCCCCGATGGCGGCGGCGATGTCGTCCGCGCCGAGCGATCGTCGCGGTTCTCGCACCAACGCGATCTCGGTGGGAGCGAGGTCGACCGTACGCAGGCGTCGCACCGCGAGGTAGCAGGCCCGCGTGACGAGGATGCTCCGTTCGGAGCGACGGGCGACCGCCCGTCCGGTCGGTCCGGGACGCGATCCGCAGTCGACGATCACGGTGTGGGCCGACCGTGCGAGCAGATCTGCGAGAACCGGTGCTCGGTCGCCGTCGAGTGGCCCGTCGCCCCGGCCGACGAGCTGGAGGTTGGGGCCGATCGGCCGAGCGATGCGATCGATCGCGTCCGCCGGTACCCGGCGGCCCGCCGCCAGCCACTCGGCGACACCTGTGTCGGGCTCCGGCGAACCCAACGCGCCGGGGAGGTCGCCGTCGAGATCGACGAGCAGGGTCGGCCCGCGGGCGGCGATGCGCAGTGCGTGCGCTGCCGCCAGCACCGTGGCGCCGCTTCCGCCCTTGGCGGCCCAGTAGGCGATGAGCACGGGTTCCCCTTCGATGAGCTCGACGCCGAGTCGGCGCCGGGATCCGTGGGGGAAGTGGGTGAGTCCTGGGCAGGGCCGGGCTTGGAATGCACCGGAACAGCAGGAGAACGATCGAGAACGTAACAGAGGGCCCGAGCGGGGGCAACAGGTTGTGCTTCTGTCCCTCGCTCGTATGGTCGACCCGGTGGAAGCAGCGTTCTTCGATCTCGACAAGACGGTCATCGCCCGCCCGTCGATGGTCGCGTTCGGGGGAACGCTCCGTCGAGAGGGGCTGGTCTCACGCCGCCTGCTCCTGCGGGCACTGTGGGCGCAGCTGATCTACCTCACGCTCGGGGCGGACGAGGGCCGACTCGAGAAGGTCCGCGACGCCGCACTCCGCGTGTCGAAGGGGTGGGAACAGCGAAAGATCTCGGCACTGGTGCGCGAGACACTGACCGAAGTGGTCGACCCCATCGTCTTCGACGAGGCGCTCGATCTGATCCGCATGCACCAGGAGGCGGGTCGCAAGGTCTTCATCGTGTCTGCCTCGCCCGAGGAGATCGTCGCCCCGCTCGCCCAGTACCTCGGCGCCGACGAGGCCATCGCCACCCGGGCCGTACTCGACGCCGACGGTCGGTACACCGGCGACGTCGAGCTCTACTGCTACGGCCCGGAGAAGGCCCGCATCCTGGAGGAGATCGCCGCACGCGACGGCATCGACCTGTCGGCGTCGTACGCCTACTCCGACTCGGCGACCGATGTCCCGATGCTGGCCGCCGTCGGCCATCCGGTCGCTGTGAACCCCGACCGGGAACTCCTCAAGGCTGCGCGTGAGCTGGGGTGGGAGATCGTCTCCTTCTCCAACCGCGTGCCCCTCCGGGAGCGGGTCGAGATGCCGTCCGCGACCGCGCTCGGCGTCGGTTCACTCGTCGTGGCCGGTGGTGCTGCTGCCGCCGGCGCCGGCTACTGGTACTGGCGCGAACAGCGCAGGTCGCCGCCGAAGTCCTGGTTGGACGCGCTCGTCAGACGTGGCGGGCCTTCTTGGCGGCGACCACGGACAGGACGATGAGGGCGATGATCAGGATGCGCTTCTTCATGCCGGCGAAGCGTACGCCTCGTCGTTGACCCGCGGACGAGCCATCAGCGTCGCACCGAGCACGGCAGCAACGAGGAGAACCGGCCCGAAGAATCCGTCGGTGACCGGCATCGTGCCGGGGATGACCAGGAATGCGAGGAGGCCGACGTCGAGCGCGACGCCGACGGCCAGTGCCGTGAAGAGCGGCCCGGAGCGGCGGCTGCGCCACCAGGCGATGGTCAGACCGAGGACGGCGACGCCTCCCAGCGCGATGTTCAGTCCGTGGAAGCGGACCAGGGCCTCGGTCGCCTCGCCCGGCTCGGCCGGCACGGAGTCGATCGCCTCGCTACCGAGCGTCTCGAGGCCGGCAACCGTGTCGGTGGCCACGAGGCTGAGCCCGCCGACCACGTGGACCGCGCCCCACAGTCCGAGACTGACGAGGGTGACGAGCGCCCACCGGCCGCGTGTGGTCGAGGTCATGGCTCCTCCAGAGCGCGTCCGAGATCGGCGAGCGAGGCCAGCAGGTCGCGCCAGCCACCGTCGTTCTGTTCGAGGTCGACCGGGTCGACGAAGCCCTTGTGGTGCACGGTCAGTCGGGTGCTCATCCCCTGGGGTTCGAGCTCGAACCGGACCGTCGTGACGAGGTCTTCGTCCATCGACCCCCGGGTGTGGACCAGCAGACGCGACGGCTCGATCACCTCGTAGAACCCCTCGATCCCGACCGTCATGTCTACGGTGGGGATGTGGATCTGGAGGCCGAGCCGTCCTCCGAGGCGGAGGTCCATCTCGTCGGCGGTCACCGCGCTGCCTGGCGGCCCGAACCAGCGGGCGTAGAGGTCGGGCTCGGTGAGCGCGCGGAAGACGGTCTCGGGTCGGGCTTCGATCATCTGCTGGACGTCGAGTGCGAGTTCGGGTGTGGTGGTCATCTACTTCTCCTTGTTGTCCGGTGGTTCGGATTCGAGTGCGACGGCGACCTCGGCGAGGCGGGTGAGGCTGTCGGTCCAGATGGAGCGGTAACGGTCGATCCAATCCTCGGCGAGCAGCAGTCGCTCGCTCTCGAGACGGAGGACGTGACGTCGGCCCTCGACCCGGCGGGAGACGAGCCCCGCACGCTCCAGCACCTTGACGTGCTTCGAGATCCCCGCCGGCGAGAGCTCGAGCCCGTCGCTGGCATCGCCGACACGAAGCTCGCCCGACCGGGCGAGCCGAGCGACGATGCGGCGTCGCGAGGCATCACCGAGGGCGGTGAAGATGTCATCGAGTTCGTCGCCGGTATTGTTCGCCATAGAGTTAACAATACGCTATATGGCGAACAATCACAAGAGGAATCTCGGGAAGGGCGGGTAGGGTCCGTGCTCCCCCGGGAGGTGTCCGAGTACCTGGTGGGCTCCGCCGCCTTCAAAGCGGTTGGCACGGGCGATCCCCGTGCGGCGGGTTCGAT